>NZ_JBKEIV010000014.1:0-16628 GCF_046693725.1 Anaeromassilibacillus sp. SJQ-1
CTATGTTGTCTACTTGGTTCAGTTGTATGAGCCCGGGTATTTACAAACGACTTCCATACTCGTGTGAGTTTTCGCATTTATCGTGAAACGCTTTCGCGTTTTTCATGCGCTTCAATCATAATGCATCTTTTAACACAGGCAACCGATAAACAATTACAGATCATATATCAATTTATACGGTCACTTTTAAACTAATTTATTTCAATCCACACCACTTTTTGGATAAGACTGAACTGAAAAGTTCAGTCTTTTTTTATATCCATAACCATACGTTCAAGAACTTCCCAATCCGATTCGCTGAGTCGAGAAAGCATAGAAATAAAACGCTTTTTAAAAGTATCGGATTCTGTACTTAGCGTTTTTCCCACAAAGGCGGCGATTTCTTCGTCTCTGGACATTTCTATAAACATTTCGCCATTGCCGGTACGGAGCCAATCTTCATTCACATTAAACTCACGGCAAATAAGAGCTATAACAGCATCTATAGGCTCATTTCTACCGATTTCATAGGTTGCGACAGTATTTCGTTTTACACCAATTCGGTCAGCGAATTCTTGTTGCGTTAAGTCTAAAGCTTTACGCAGTTTTTTAATACGCTCGTTCAATGGCCTTCCTCCTTTCTGCTTTTAATGATAGCATCAAAAAGTCGCTATGTCAACAAAAAGTCGAAAGATCACAAAAAAGCCTTGACAAATGTGATTATACGATCTATAATAGTCTCACAATCAACAAAAGAAAGCGAGGTGAAACCACAATGACCGAAAAAGAGAAGAAAATCCTTGAAACCTTCGGACGCATCATTCCACAGCTTGACGAGCGTGGGAAGGATAGCTTTTTAGCGTACGGCGAGGGGATTGCAGATGCCATTGAACGATATGGCATAAAAGGCAGCAATCCACCTAAAAAGAAACCCGCATAGAAAGGAGCGCCATATGGACAGTTTAATCAAAGTATCTTACGACAACGATAGGCCAACAGTATCCGCAAGAGAACTGCATGATTTTTTGGAAGTAAAAACTGCATACAAAGATTGGTTCCCGCGCATGTGTGATTATGGATTTTCAGAAGGTACGGATTTCAACCCGCTCAAAAATGAGCAGGTTCGCCAAGAAGGAAATCGCATGGTTTCCCGTATGATTGATGATGCCCAACTCACCATCGACATGGCGAAAGAAATATGTATGCTTCAGCGCAACGATCGCGGTAAACAGGCCCGACAATATTTCCTTCAGCTAGAAAAGGACTGGAACAGCCCGGAAAAAGTTATGGCACGGGCTTTACAAATTGCAAATCAAAAACTACAGGTTTTAGAAACTGAAAACGCCCAACAAAAACAATTAATTGCAGAATACAGCCCCAAAGTCAGCTACTACGATGTAGTACTGCAAACAAAGGACGCTTTATCTGCCAGCGAAATTGCGAAAGATTACGGAAAGTCTGCGAAATGGCTGAACAATTTATTACATGATAAAGGTGTGCAATACAAGCAATCTGGAATATGGCTACTTTACCAAAAATATGCGGAGCAAGGATATACACGATCTAAGACACATACATACAGCGGTGATGATGGTCAACAGCATAGCAGATTACATACCTACTGGACACAAAAGGGGCGGCTGTTTATCTATGATCTGCTTAAAAAGGATGGAGTTATCCCCCTGATGGAACAATAAAAATCCGCCCAAAAAGAAACCAGCGTAAGGAGGTGACTAAAAATGCCGAAACTCAGGGAACCCGAAAATGATAAAGATGACCGCTCCATTGTAGCAAAGATAAAATATGGAATGGAAATGACTGGTATAAGCAGTCAAGAACTAGCTTTGTCCGCGAGAATGGATCGAGCAACATTGTATAACCGATACAAAAGTCCTGGCGATTTCCGCCTGAAAGAGTTACGTCGAATCAGTAAGAAATTACATATTCCGTTAAACGATCTCATTTCAGAAAATTTTTAAGCGGAGAAGAACTAAATCAAGGAGACATCCAGAAGAAAGATAGGGAGAATATAAAAACGATGGACAAGACAAATAGACACACAGAGGATCGGCTGCAACACCTGGGTAGAGTGCTATTTTATGGTGGCCTCATAGCAGCATTATTGACCATTCCAGCGGCATGCGCAGGGGAAATATCGGTATGGATAGCCCTTACATTGGCAATGGTCGAAGGGATAATGATTGGAGCCGGGGTAGTAATCCGAGACTGACGGAGAGGGGGTCATGAGCAAATTGAGTTCAACCCATATCCTCTGCATGGAGGGCAGCTTGGAACCATGTGTCACATGCCGCCTATACAGTAAGCACGGCTGCTTTTTACAAAGCAATTGCGCAAGAGTACATAGGTGGCAACAACAAATGATAGAGCGGTCATTAAACGCCTATCGTAAGGAGGTAATAGATAAAAACAGATTACCACAAAACTCGCGCCCCACCAAAAATCATTGGAAAATTGAGGGTGCATAAGAAAAGCCGCCGCCAGAGTCACGACCTCTGACAGCGGCACAAAAGAAATAGACCACTCTTATTATAGAGCGGAGAAAGGAGAAAGTCAAATGTATGATTACATGGAATTTGCTCAACATCAGTATGATATGAGCGAGGGACCGGACGTATTACTACCTGACAGCGAGGCAGGAGAGTGCTCTTGTTGTCATGAGATATACCCTTTATCGGAGTTATATTTTGACGGTTTGACAGCGGTTTGTCCTGGATGTTGGCGTGAGTACAGCGCAAAGTTTTACCCTCAGTATGGCGATGAATACATAGATCAAAATGCTGTTGCCTTTTTTACCGATTGGCGTTTCCAAGCGCTAACTGATGGGGAGAGGCGGGAAAAGATCGAAAAAGTAATCCTTCCGGCGCTAATCGCAGATTACGAGAAAGAAAGGGAGCAAGCAGAGAAACTTAACCCTGGCATGGATGAATATTACGATAACGAGCGTAGGGAATTTTGTATCCAGTCGGAAGATTGGGACGAGTTTGTAAGGGGGAAAGTATCGTGATTAAATTCCGCGATCTTAAATCCGATGAGGTGGAAGTACGTGTCGGGGCAACTGGAAAGAATGGCGAATGGCTCACCTTGCTTTTGTATAAGGACGCACGATGCGACATGTCTATCCTCGATGAAACGGTGGGGCCGGAGAACTGGCAAAGAGATCACTTTGAGTGCAAAGGGAATCTCTATTGCAAGGTTGGGATCAACACTAACTACACGGATAAGCAGGCGCCGGATCGTTGGATTTGGAAAGCAGATTGTGGGGCTGAAAGTAGGACAGAGGCGGAGAAAGGAGAAGCAAGCGACAGTTTTAAAAGAGCTTGTGTCAATTGGGGAATTGGAAGAGAGCTATATACTGCACCGCCTATCTTTATTAAAAGTACAGCGAAAGATGGAAATGCAAATTTTGATGTAGATGACTTTGGGAAACTTAAAACCAGATTTAAAGTCTCTTATATGCGCATTGATAACAAAAAAATTGTTGCACTCACTATAGAGCGAACAAAACCATCCCGCACAGTTTTTACTTTTGGAGATTGTTTCCCAGATAGTCAGAGTCCTAAAGTTGACTTAACCATGTTGCTGGACGAAGCGAAGAGAACGGGGAAAAGTCTAACCGCTATTTTGTCCACAGTAAAAAAAGCTTTTGCAGATGCACCAAAATCCATAAATGATCTGACTCAACAACATGTGGATTATGTGTTGGCAAAACTTAGAGGTATACCAGATGCCAACGCTTGAATTTGATACCGCTAGATGGCAGCAAGACGATAAAGGCGTATGGCTATGTCTGCGGGTACTTATCCCAAAAAAAGCGCGTGCATTTTGCAACGCGATCAAAGCCGGGAAAGAATACATAGCGGATATTAAGATCAAGCGTCACCGCAGATCACTCGACGCAAACGCTTATTTTTGGGTACTCTGTGACCGCCTGGCTGAAGAAACGGGGATACCGAAGATAGATATATACCGAGAGGCCATTAGAGGCATAGGTGGCAACACAGAATATGTTTGTGTACCAACAGAGGGCGCAGACAAGCTCTGTGACGGATGGAGGCATAACGGGCTTGGCTGGATGGCAGAGACCATGCCTAGTAAGATAGAGGGCTGCACAAACGTAATCCTCTATTATGGCTCGTCTACGTATGACAGTAAGCAAATGAGCAGGTTGATAGATAATGTTGTTCAAGACTGCCAGGCAGTTGGAATCGAGACTAAGACACCGGACGGAGCTGGCACTTTTAAAGTCGAGGTGGAGCGATGCACAAGCGGACAAAAGCCCTTGATATATCTCCAAAAGTTAAGGACAAAGTATGGAAAAGGGATGGTCATTGCTGCATCCTATGTGGGTCACCATATGCCATGCCTAATGCCCATTACATCCCTAGATCACAAGGCGGCTTAGGAATTGAGCAGAATGTTGTCACTCTCTGTCTGGATTGCCATACACGCTATGACAATGGAGCAGGCAGAGAACAGACTAAGGCGGAGATCAAAGCATACTTAGAGCATTGCTATCCCCAATGGGACGAAAGCGCTCTAATCTTTAAAAAATGAGGTGACTTTAGATGTTAAACACAGCGATCATTATGGGGCGGCTTGTGGCAGACCCGGAATTACGCCGTACTGATAGTGACATTTCTGTGACGAGTTTTACACTCGCTGTAGATCGTTCGTATGCGAAATCTGCCACTGACCGGCAGACCGATTTTATTGATATTGTTGCCTGGCGCAACACAGCGGATTTTGTATGCAAATACTTCCGCAAGGGACAGTTGGTTGCTGTACAAGGGTCGATTCAGACCCGTACGTACACGGACAAAGAGGGGCACAAACGCAAGGATTTTAAAGTCTTTGCAAGCAATGTCCATTTTGCTGAACCAAAGCGAGATAAAAAAACCGATGAACCTCACAAGGCCCCGGACGTTGAAAGCGACGAATTCGAAGAGGTTCCTTCCGATGATCTTCCGTTTTGATCGGTGAAGCTATGAACATAGAAGATTTTATCCCGGAGGGGCGGGAAAACGCAATATCACGTGCTGATCTCCATAGAATTACAGGATTACCAGATCGGACAATCCGAGCAGAGATAAAGCGCGCAAACAGGAGGATCACATTAAGAGGGGAAGCGATCATTTCATCATCGTCTGCAAAGGGATATTGGAAAACATCTGACATAGGAGAATTAATGTCCTATATTAGAGAATCCGAGCATCGCCAACGAGCAACGGAAATTAACGATGAACCAGTATATAAACTTGTTGCAAGACTAACTAAAAATAAGTCGATTCCTGTAAGAAGACATATGCGGCATTTGTCAAGCAAAGAAAAGCCAGCTAGAAGGGCAGCTTTCTTTATAAATCAATAATGGAGGAATAAAAATGTCAGAACCAACCAACAAACAATCTATTTTGGACATGGCGAGGGGCGCAATTAAGGAGCGTGTAGATTATGAGATGTCAAGAATTATGGATAATATACTTGACGTAAATACGAATCCGACAAAAGAACGGAGTTTGACAATTACTGTAAAGTTCAAACCCGACCCAGAAAGGCAACAAATCAGCGTGCAAGCAATTGCAAAATCTAAATTAGAACCTACAAATCCTGTCGCGACCGCACTTTTTATTACTGGAGATCAAAATGGAGAAGCCGCAGCTGTTGAAATGGTTCCACAGGTTCCAGGACAACAATCATTTGATGGAAATGAAGAAAACGAGCCAAAAGTATTACGGCTAATTAAGCAAGCATAAGGGAGGATACAGAATTATGGATATGACTAGAGACTTTTTGAATGCGATTTTAGAGTTAGATGCCCCGCATATTGTAGAGTATGGGGATATTAGACTTGTAGATAAAGATATGAAGAAACTTCCGAAAAACAATGTTGCAGAACCGTTAAAAACAGGGACTTTAACTTCTATTGTGGATTACATCCATAATGAAACAGATTCCGCTATGCTACAAGATGGAAGATATGTCATTCACGTTAGAGAGTTCAATGAAGTGAATCTTTTTAGAGAATTAAACACAGATAAAAATCGTGATCATATGATCCATGCCTGCTTTGAATATAATCCATTTCCGTTTGGCCGTTGGATGGATGTAGAAACATTTATTATCAATGCGCAATGTAGTTTTTGCTCATCTATGGAAAAAGACATATTGCTTCAATTTTTGTCTTCTGTGCGTGATGACACAAGTATTACCAGCAATGACGATGGAGTAAGCCAAACTGTAACTGCAACAACCGGCATTTCGCTTGCAAAGAAAGTCAAAGCTCCTAACCCGCTAGAACTGCAAACATTCCGTACATTCCCGGAAGTTTACCAGCCTGCAAGCAGTTTTGTGTTTCGCATGAAAAAAGATTCTTCCGGAAACATTGTGGCTGCATTGTTTGAAGCAGATGGAAGTGCATGGAAACATGAAGTAATCGTTTCGATCAAACAGTATTTTGAAGTTTTATTTGAAGATCGGAATGACGTGATTATCTTGGCATAATTTAATTGACTCTGAAGGGAGGAATAACAGTGGCTCGTCCAATAAAGGACGGGATAGATTATTTTCCTCTAGATACGGATTTCTTTCAAGATGACAAAATAAGACTTTTAAAAGCGGAGTTTGGCGCAAAGGGTATCACAATATTAGTGGCACTCCTTTGCGACATCTACCGCACAAATGGATACTTTAAAGTGTGGGACAATGATGCCTGCCTCCTTATGGCTGACGCTGTTGGTTGTGGGATCGTCCCCGAGAACATAACGCAGGTGGTGCAAGGGTGTCTGCGACGTTCCATCTTTGACAATGGGGTATTTCAGATGTTCGGCATTTTGACATCAGCGGGTATCCAACGCAGGTACATACAAGCAGTATCTACCCGCGAGGAAATACGATTTATACAGGAGTACTGGTTACTTGATTTGAACGATAGAAAAGACGTTCCAACCAGTACTTCTAAAAAAGTTACCTTTAAATCAGTAAATTTGGAAGAAACCGCGGTTAATTTGGAAGAAATACCCGTTAATTTACAAAAAAATCCCGAAAGTAAAGTAAAGAAAAGTAAAGTAAAGAAAAGTATCGGACAGGCCGTTCCCGCAGAAGCGGAACCGGCCCGGAAAAGTATCATTGGACTACCATTAAACGATGGCACGACCTATCCAGTCTATGAAGAACAAATATCCGAATGGAAAGATCTGTATCCAGGGGTAGATATAAAGCAGCAATTACGGAACATGAAAGGATGGTGCATAGCAAATCCTACTCGCAGAAAGACGAAGAAAGGGATACTACGGTTTATTACTAGTTGGTTGGCAAAAGAGCAAAATAGGGCTAAACCCATAAAAATAGAACCGAGTGATTTGGAGGAGTGGTGATGAGAACAAATTATCAAGCAGAACAGGCGGTTATCGGAGATATTTTGCTTGATGCATCAATGGTTATGCCAGAGGCTATGCTCTACTTATCACCAAGGGACTTTAGTGTACCGGAGTATCAAAATATCTATGAGACGTGTCAAGGATTGTACCGTAAAGGACGACCGATAGATAGCGTGACGATTCTGTCCGCAGTAGGTCCAGAATACCAGCAAACACTTGTCTCAGCAGCGGAGGCAACACCGACGATCAGCCATTATCAAGACTATATCCGTATCGTTTGGGAGACTGCTCAAATTAGACGGGCGGCGACGCAGGCGGCGGAACTGTTAGAGACCATAGACACTGGAAGAGAGATTGAGGAGTGCCGGTCATCCGCCGAAACTGTCCTACGATGTTTTGAGACTGTTCGCCGGGACAATCAGCAGTTAAGTGCAGCGGAGATGCTTTTAAGGTTTTTCGAAACCCGTGGAAAACCGCGTAAGTACATACCGACAGGGTTTACAAAATTAGACCGGAGGGCCTATATCGATAGAGGTGATTTTGTAGTTGTTGGAGGGCGTCCAAGCGCTGGAAAGACGGCCATAACATTGCAGATCATGTTGCATATGGCGAGGGATTATAGGGTGTTGTATTTCTCTTTGGAGACCAATCCGGACAAACTTGCAGACCGTCTGATTGCCTGTGATACAGGAGTTAATCTATCCCGGATAAAAACCGGAGAAATGGGCGACGAGGACTGGACACGTATTGTAGAGCGGTCGGACAGGTTCCGCGACTTAAAGTTTGACGTGGTGCAAGCTGCTGGATGGACGGTCGATCAAATCCGTGCAAAGTCCATACAAGAGCAAGCAGATATTATCTTTGTAGACTATTTGGGATTAATAGCTAGTAAAGGCAAAAGCCTCTACGAGCAAACTACAAATGCATCTAAGGCGCTGCATACAATGGCCCAGGATACAGGGACTACAGTGATTGCATTGTCCCAGTTAAACCGATCTGCAAACTCCGGCGATCCAGATATGACTACGTTAAAGGATAGCGGACAAGTTGAGCAGGATGCGGACATAATCCTGATGTTGGCAAACCCGGATGACCCACAGGACAAAGGACGGAGAAAACTGATGGTTGTCAAAAATAAAGAAGGCCGAAGGGGCCTTATAAACCTATCGTTTGATGGGGATAGACAACGATTTTATGAAATTGAAGAAGAGCTGGAGGAACCAGAATGAGTGTACAAAAATTATTGGCAGAGGCCCATGAAAGAGAGAGTGAAGGAATCCTGCGGCGTTGGGCCCACTATGAATGCTTAAAAGATCAACTAAGACAAATGAATTTACCGCCGGAAGAGTATCAAAACGCTACAAAAAAAATCGCAGAAGAATTGGGACTGTAAAAGGAGATAAAAATGAACAGTCGAAACAAAGGCGCAGTCGGAGAAAGAGAACTAGCGAAGGTCTTAAAAGGGTACGGCTATGATTGCCGTAGAGGACAGCAATATTGCGGCACAAATGGGGATGCGGATGTCGTTGGACTGCCTGGACTACATATCGAGTGCAAACGGGTAGAACGGCTTAATCTTGATGATGCAATGGAGCAGACAAAGGCAGATGCGAGAAGGGAAGAGATTCCGGTTGTGATGCACCGCAAAAATAACGGAAAGTGGCGTGTGACAATGAGTCTTGAAGATTTTGTAACGATTTACCGTGAGTGGGAAAACAATTTAACCATAAAGGAGACAGAATCATGACACAGGAAGAAGCGGTTAAACACTTTGAATCATGGGCGAAATGCAACTATGCACCGACCAGAAATGCAGCTTTGATGGCTCTCTCCGCTCTCACCCCGCCCACACAAGAGCAGGTAGAGCGGGTATTTGGAGGCCACTGGGTAAAGAAACATAGAATTTCCGGCGGCTTTAGGAGAAAATCTGGTATTGATGATATGGGAGAGCAGCGCACCATCACTGTTGATGAGCGTGTGGAGTATGACGATCTATATTGCTCGATATGTGGGAAACAAAGTGCAGATAATTTCCTTAATTTCTGCCCCTCCTGCGGCCTGGCCATGACCCCGGAGGCCCTGGAAATCATCAAGGAAAGATTGGAGGGTATTGGCCATGAAGATTGATAGATCAGTCCTTGAACGACTGTGGCCAGGATGTGAGTTCTGCAAAAACAACGGGGTTCAGGGCTATCTTACTGCTGTATGTGTTACACGATGGGGAATGAGTTGCACAAATGATCTTGAAATCGAAAGTGATGATATTTTCTACGCTACGAATCATTTTTGCAGATTTTGTGGCCGCCCCCTCACCCCGGAGGCTCTGAAAATCATCAAGAAGAGATTGGAGGCGCTGAAAGATGAGAGCGATTGACGTTGATGAGGCGATCAAAGTAGCCGATTATAAGTACAACAAATGGAACCTTGCAATGGCCGGAGCGGATACGAGGAGAGAAATCAATTTGTGCTACAAGAAGCAAGAGCTTTTTAAGGCGGTAAAAGCCGTTCTTGATTGCGTGCCCACCCTCAAAGCGCCGAACGAGTGGATTAACAGAACGCTAGAACTCGATGATTTGTACACAAAGTTACAGATCGTTACAGGGTTTACAGCGGAGCAGTTATTAGAGATGTTTTGCTCTGGATATACGCTGGAAAAACCAGACTACTCAAAAAATTTTGCAGAACTAGCAGATTTGGTGGGAACTAGCCCGCCGAACGAGGCGCTGACGTGCGAGGTTCGCCCGCCGGAGAGAAAGGAGAACACATGAGAGGTTGCAAAAATTGTCCGGCATACGCAAAATGTACTGTGACATATCGGAGTTCTGCGTGTGAGGCTTTACGTGGCACATACGGGATAGATAGTGATCCGGAGATTGCCACCAATGCCGACAGAATCCGGGGCATGAGCAACGAGTGCAGAGCGGAGTCGTACTGCTATACCGGCCACACCGGGATGATTGACTGGCTTTGCCAGACAGCAGAGGAGGACACCTGATGGACATCGAGACGCTGATTGAGCAGTTACGGTCATATACATACTGGCTTGGGCAAGATGGCCCGGAAAGCCATGATATACACCCTCTAATTTGCGACGATGCCGCCACCGCCCTCTCCACGCTCCAGTCCGAAAATGAGAGGCTGAAAAGCAAACTCCACGATGAGATCGAAAAAGAAATGAAGCGTAGAAAAACGCAAGCAGACATTATTCAAACAGAGCGCGGACAAAAATACGAAATGATGGAAAAAATGAATCAAATAATAAAGACCATGCATGGCGACTGTAATTATTGCCTAAATCAGCACAGTGGTTTGGATGGCCCTTGTAAGGGATGTGCATTTTCTGTTAAGCAAGAATTTATTGACGGAGATTACTGGGAATGGCGTGGCCTGGTGGAGGGATGATGAGTATGAAACGGTTTACTGACTTGAATCGTAAACAGGATAATATGAAATTGATGGATGCACCTATGTCTCGTGGGAATGCGGCGTGTTGGCTCCGCTTATGTGCCATTGAGGACATCCTGGGTGATGACTACGACCTTGACCGTCTACGCGAGCTGACCCAGGCGGACAAAGAGGGGCGGTGCGCAGTGCTGCCTGTAAAGCTTGGCGATTCCGTGCGTTTTGCAAAAAATCCGAGAGCGAAGTACGAAACCGTTGATGCAATCACCATATACCCGGATGGAAGAATGAGTTTTGGGTTTCACGAATACGGCGTTAAAACTGAGTGGGTAGACCGTTGGAGTGAGGACGATGCGTGTAAATACGTTCCGGTAGAATCCACCGAGGCCGCACAACGGAGGGAACAGGATGGTTGATTGGGCACTCATAAAAAGACTTGGGATATGTTTCCCTGGATGGTTTATCAATAATCAGGGCGAATTTATCGCCCACCAAAAGGCGAATGTGTATTTCAATATCAGCACTTGCGAGAACGAGATGGATATAAAGTGCAAGATATTAGAATGGTTTTCCCGCCCAGCCTGTAAGTCCACGCCGTTCCGCCGTGCAGTAGACAATACGGCCCTTCATACATTCTTCCTGAATGGTATAAACGAATACCTTGACACTACGTTTAGCGTGGAGGATATGCGAGAGATTTACACTTATCTCGGGAACGCTTGCAACCATCAAAAGACAATCCGATTTATAGAGAGCGGCTATGATATGGCCGTATTGGAGGAGCAGAAATGAAAGAGTACATCGAGAGGGCGGCTGCTATGGAGGCCATCTTTGGACTTACCATTGTAGACCCGGCTGTGGCGCAATATGCAAATGCGGTATGCTACCATCTGCAAAACATCCCTGCCGCCGACGTTGCGGAGGTGAGGCACGGGTATTGGAAGTTCCCGGTTTTTACGGACAGTGATGTAAATGACCCACGTTGTAAATGTTCCGAGTGTGGAAACATTGAAACACCGCTTGCAATACATCGGTTTTGCCCTGTTTGCGGTGCTTTAATGAAGGAGGATGAACATGAGGCTGATTGATGCTGATGAACTGATGGTTAAAGAGTATTCCCAGCTCAGAGACGGGGATGTGCTTTGGAGAATACCACCATCCCATATTGACCTTGCCCCCACCATCGACGCCGTTCCTATGGTCAGGTGTCGGGAGTGCAAACACTTCAACATAAGAACGCATGAGTGCGAAAATGAATCACTTTCAACTGACCACGAGGGAGGAGCATCATATAGTTTGAATTTCTATGATGATGACTTTTGTTCTTATGGAGAACGGAGGGAGGCCGACCATGATAAACACTCATCCAACTCACTGTAATATCTGTGGAGGGCGGGTTACATACGGGTCAAACGCAAGAGTATATGGGCGTGAGTACGGGAGCGGGTATTGCTATCTCTGCCAGTCCTGTGGAGCCTATGTGGGAACGCATAAGCCCCGCCCACAAGAGGCGCTTGGACTTCTGCTTACGGAACCAATGAGGACAGGGAAGAAGATGTGTCACGCCCTCTTTGACCCGCTCTGGAAGGGCAAGCCAAAAGCCCACAAGAAGCGTAATGACCTTTACTGCTGGCTGGCCCATGAAATGGATATACCCGTGGAGGACTGCCATTTTGGATACTTCGACATTGACCAACTCCGGCGGGCATACATCATCTTGAGAGACATACAGGACAAGCAGATGCGATATGACAACTGCGGAAGAATCTATTTTGAGGAGGCCGTCCATGAAATGGAGTAAAACGTGGATTTGAGGTGACGAGAAAATGAGATCAAGAGTACCTATATCCTCTCGACTTAGTAACAAGCAAATAGCAGCAGTCCAAAAAATCTCCCGCGAGTTGGCAGATGAGGCTTTACAGCGAGGACAAAAAAATCTCATGCGTAGATGGTTTAAACTTATGTGTATTGCATTACACAACACATATGGATTTAGTACAGGCCGTTTATCTGTCGTTATCCAAGAGATAGATAAGCTTTCCGCACAAGCAGAAAAGGACGAAATCTTTTGGGATCATGTCGATCGGGTTGTGATTGATGATCTCAAAATGGACTTCGATAGGGAGGAGAAAGTGTAAAGAAAGGAGAACTATGGAAGAACGAATTATGCAGTTATATCCATGTAAGTCATGTCCAAGACACAAAAAATGTGATAGGAATAATTTAAAGTCGTGTGCTGCTTGGAGGTCATGGTTTTTAATTTCTTGGAGGTGGATCACTAGGGATATTAAAAAATTAATGGGAGGGATAAAAATTGACAAGCCAGGAGAAAAAAGCATATTTAGAGCGCTACAAAGAAGCGAATCAAGAAATTGACCGCTTGTGCGAAGAATTGTCACGATGGCGGGCGTTGGCAACCAAAATAACGCCTGTTTTATCCCAGGAGTCCGCAGGAGGCCACGAAGGAGAAAATCAAATAGAATTAGCTGTCGAAAAAATTATCGCCTTAGAAGGGCAAATAAACGCTAAAATCGATGATCTGTTGAAAATCAAACAGCAGGTGGAAAAAGCAATACAAACGGTCCAGGACGGAACTCTGCGAGAGGTATTGATACAGAGGTACATACTGGGCAAAAAGTGGGAGCAAATTTCGGCGGATACGAATTATGGCTATCAGTGGGTATGTAAACTGCATGGCAGAGCATTACAGGCCATAAAACTAAAAGAGGCGATAGAAAGCGATACTCAAAGTATGATATAGTTAAACTAGCAAAAGTGAGTACAAGGACGGGTTCACGCTCTTTTCATGCGCACCTCCTTTCATATTTTTCTCCTTGGTCTATGCCGCGTCGGAGGTCAGACCGGCGCGGTAGACATGCGGCAAAGAGTGCAGTGCCGGTGCAACTCCGGTAGGCCGCGCCAGGCGCTTGACGATAATCGAGTGGCGTAGATTATCGGAGCCGCAATGCCGCCGCTATGCAGAGGGCGGGTTATAAATACTGCGCTATCCGGCCCAGTGCCGGACAGAGGGAAACCGTCTTTGACGGATGTTATATAAGCGCCTTACCAGTTGGTGGGGCGCTATTTTTATTTAAATTTTTAATTTGGGAGGTGACTATTTTGAAATCTTTAGAAAAATTTGAAACCTGCGACCTGGTAAAAGAGCTCAAAGGACGAGAAGGTGTAGAAACAAAAATAGCGGAACTGTATCAAGATATAGACATCAAGATAAACGGTCCCGCCATTGTTCTGATTGTGACAGATTAGCCTATCCGATAAAGGAGAAAACAATTCATTAAGTTTATTCTTCCGGGGAGTGTAAGAAAGCAACTTTCAAAAATTGGGATACCACATACATTTGGGGCTCAAATGGAGAACTGGGCGTATGGGAAACGATATAAGTCTAACGACGATATAATCTACTGCCAGGATGGAGAAGTTATTTCTGTGCGTAGAAAAGCGACTTGGATTTGGAGAAAAATGAAGGAGGTGACAACTCTTGAAGAAAACTCCTGATGATGCGACTATGGAACAAGGAGAGGCTATTGTAAAGACAAGAACAAGAGGGCGTGGAGGAAAAGAGAATTTTCCGAGTGTTATTGCCGGAGCGAAAGCTGAAGATATATCCCGCTGCATAGCGAACTGTATGATGTTTTACGATAGGCCGCTTGTTAAATCTGATGATGAGTGTCGACAGCGACTATACGACTTCTTCGACACTTGCCAAAAAACAGGACAGTTGCCGACTGTCGAAAAGATGATTATGTCCCTCGGAGCGGTCAAAAGCACAGTGTGGAATTGGGAAAATGGAATTGGATGCAGCTCCGAGCGCTCGAACCTCATTAAAAAAGCGAAGGAATTTATTGCATCTTTTGAGTCCGAAATGGTCACAGAGGGCAAAATTAATCCCGTTGTGTACATTTTTAGAGCAAAAAACTATTTTGGCATGAAAGACCAACAGGAGGTTGTTTTGACGCCTAATCAGCCTCTTGGCGACTTTCCGGACCAAAAGCAGCTTGAAGAGCGAATCGCTGGGTCTATTGTGGCGGATGAGTAAGCGATTTTGTTGTGTAACTTTGCCAAATGGGTCTCAAAATTTCCCGAGGAAACACTTTTATCAGTTGTGGAAGATGAACAAAATCGGCTATAAAGAGGAGAACGTATATGCCTAAGGATTTTACTTGCGACTATCTGGTAGATATTACTGGATTAGTGGACGATGGGAAAAATCTTTATTCCTGCTGTCATCCGTCCGGCGTTATGTGCGGGAAAGAAGATTGTCCGGCTGTTATCGACTTTAACAGGAAGTGCCAAAAAGATTCAGAGGCAAACGACTATGATAGAATCCTGCGCGGGAAGCTGTGTCCGCTGAAACAAGGGATAGGAATTGACCACTGGCGGCAATGCGACGGCCCCCGCTGCGCCTGGTGGGATGCGATGGCGGAGCGCTGCGCCGTCCTCTCCCTGGCACGCAACAAATGACAACACCCCGGCTTGCTCCTGGTGGAGTGGGCCGGGGTTGATTTATGCCTTGCTGGGCCTCCGTGGGCCGCTGTGAGGCATTTTGTGGTGCGGGAATAGAGAGACACTGACGGACAATAAAACACCGTGTAGGGCCTGTAAATGGCCTTTGCGGCGGTTTTGCTTTTTGAGGCTTGTTCCGCCCTGCTGGACATGGGCGCAAAAATGCCGCCTGGAGGGCATGAAAAAGCCCGCCCCATAGCGGGGCGGGTAGATGGTATATGCCGTTAGATGTCCCATCCCTCAGATAGGACGCGGAGCGGGATAAACGGCCCTCCGCGCTGGGGGTGGTCGATGATGCAGGGGATACCGTCTGTGTTGGTTGTCAGCTCGTAGCAATCAGGGCCCCGGAAAATGCGCTTGTGTCCATCTCCGGCCTCTGCCGCCTCAAACCCTGCGGGCAAGTCCACAGAAATCCGCCGTGTCCATGTGCGGCTAATTTCCGGGTACTCATCCAGCGTAACCTCTGCGGGCTTGCCTGTCTGGAGCATATCCCCAGTACGGGTGATATATAGTGTAGTTGCCATAGTGTATCATCCTTTCTCGCCTTTAGCGGGTCTTTGCTATGTTTTTAGCATTATTTTGCAGGGCAATTAAGCCTTTTTTGCGCACTCCCATATAATCATCAAGGGGAGGGCCAAAAAAAACAGGATAATCAAGCGGGGCACCCCCTCTCAATGGGCAGTGCCTTGGTGGGCCAGTAGCCGCGCCGGTAGACAATGCGCCAGCGGTCGAGATCGTAAATCAGTGCCCCGGCCTCTTGCCGGTATTGCTTGAGTGCTTGCTGGGCCTCTCGTTGGGTCTTATAGTCCCCGTGTTCGTCCCCGCCGGTGTCGGGGTCGTATGTGATAATTTGGTAGCTCATGAGCCCGCCCCTCTCAAACGATCATGTTCGCAAATTCCCGCATTTCTGCGGCCATATTCTGCGGGTCGTAGGCGTATTTTTTCAGCCAGTCCCCAAAATGTTCGGAAAGATAGGATTGCAGATTGTCCAAGTTGTCCGGCTTGCTGGCAAGTGTGCGTATATATTCGCAAAACTGTGCGGCCTCTTTTTCATATGTGCGTTTCATGGTCTGTTTCCTCCATTCTCCAACGGGCGGGTCAATTCCAATTAAAAGCAAGTTGTGGGAACATTTTTTCAATCTGTTTCGTTTCATTGTACGGCCCTCCTTGCGGCCTTGTTGACCGCTGCACGGTTTACGGCGTTTGCCTTTGCGCTGATGCTGCTATTGAAGCGGCGCACGAAAAACGCGAAAGCGTTTCACGATAAATGCGAAAACTGACACGAGTATGGAAGTCGTTCTGGTTAATATCGGTTCGATAAAACCGAAG
>NZ_JBKEIV010000015.1:0-45077 GCF_046693725.1 Anaeromassilibacillus sp. SJQ-1
TGTATTTATACTACTGGTTCGGTTCGTGAGGTTGGGTGTTTAACCAGAACGACTTCCATACTCGTGTAGATTTTCGCATTTATCGTGAAACGCTTTCGCGTTTTTCGTCGCTTCACCGGTGATTGCTTTTATGATACCGCGTTTCGTTGCCCTTTTCAATATGGAAATAAAAAGGACGTTTGCTTTTTATACAGAGAAAGGATACAATGGAAAAAACGACGGAAGGAGCGGACCACATGAATTTGCAAATTGTGCGAGGGGACATCACAGTTCGAAAGGTCGATGCGATTGTCAATGCCGCTAATACAACCTTGCTTGGAGGAGGCGGAGTGGATGGAGCCATCCATCGTGCAGCTGGCCCGGAACTTTTGGAGGAATGTCGCACTTTGCACGGATGTGAAACTGGAAAAGCCAAAATTACAGGGGGATACCGCCTTCCAGCACGCTATATCATCCACACGCCCGGACCGATCTGGCGGGGAGGAACGAGTCATGAGGCAGAACGATTGGAAAGCTGTTACCGTTCTTGCTTGGAACTGGCAGAGAGCAATGGCTGCCGGACCATCGCTTTTCCGTCCATCAGTACGGGAGTCTACCATTTTCCGTTAGAGCAAGCGGCTGAAATCGCTGTGCGTACAATCCTGCAATATGGAAAGGGCAAAACAAGGATTGTATCTGTAGAGATGGTGTGCTTTGACGACCGGACAAAAGCAGCCTATGACGCTGCCTTGAAACTGGCAGAAAAGAACGCCGCTTTAATCCCCAACGAATAGGAACGAACCTCTTTGTAGACAAAGTGGTGGTTAGAGTTCCTCTCCAAGGACTGTGCCACATGTTAGAGGATGCAGTGGAGGGGATTGCTTCCTATTATAGGATGACCCCAGAAAGATTCCAGCCCATTATGTTTTATGAATCCGTTCCGAACCAGACGGTTTATGAGGAACAAGGCTACTAAAGTACGGTGCTGTGGATGCGGAATCGCGAATTTACCGCCAGAGGTGCTGTTATGGTTTATGCTGGTATCGGTGTCGCAAAGCACAAACATAGCCCCATTGTAGGTTTAGAGAGCGAAGTTTAGGCGGATGTGTTCTCCGCCTTCAATACGATGAATGGGCTCAATTGTCTGTTGCGGAGAATCCGGGGTTGTACCACGCCGTAGGGCAAAATAAAAGGAGGACTTGTGGCGGCTGGACGTTACTGCTATCGCTCGCTCAGAGTCCTACTTGACAGCGGTCTGTCCACCTTTTATTCAGAAGAGAGCCACAGTAGCCGGATGTGTTCTCATTTGAGACGTCCAAGAAAAAGGAATATGTCGTACCGGTTTGGTATACTCAAAAACAGGGATTTTTGAGGAATTCGGGACGGGCCATTCGGACCAAAGAGGAGAAATACAGATGAACTTTTTATCTTTAGAAGAGATGTACCAAAAATGGCAGGAGCTCCTTGTGATTGGCAAAACCATAGAACGTGAGAGCTACAACGATTATATTCTGGGTATGACGTTGGCCGATGAAGCGAAGCTCTATATTTTGGAGGCATATCGGGAAACGGAGCTTTCTAAATATCGGAGAAGAGGCGTTCGGAATCAAAGAAGCATCTTAAAAGAGCCACAAGAGATATGTTCCCGGTATTTACACTGCTGCAGTGTCCAATTGGGTGGGGAAAGCTTGCATATACAGGGCGGTACTGCCAGCCCCATGAAATATGGTTTACAGGATTATGGAACAATCCAATTGTTTTTAGACCTGATGACCGCGGGGTGGAAAATTCCCCGATGGCTCAAAAAGGAAGATTGGGAGAACCTGCAGCTGGTAACATTGGATGTCGCCGGTGTAAAAAAATTGCCGGAATATGAGCCGAATATGCCGGTAACTCTCCAATACGAACCGAAACGGATTCCGCATTTTCTTGAAAAGACACTCACTTTGACGGTCGGGAAAAGCCGTTCTTTCCACTTCTTAGATCATCAGGGGGATGAGGTGCAATGCTATATAAATGATGTCTCCCTAGTTGACGTATGGGAGGATGTGGAAAATCAGCTTCGTGACCCAAAATACACACAGGGGATATCCCCAGCAGAAGTTCAGCAGATAAAGAGCCATTTTTATAAAGTGTTGGAGGAAAACTGTCCAAGGGATATGCGCTATGTCTGCCTTGAATACGAATGTAACAAGGAGATCGACTTGCAATTCTACTCCAAACAATATTTGCAATCACGCCCGAAAAAGCAAAAAGGATGTTCTGGCTGCATCGGGGTGTGCTCAAAGCCAAGCCACCCATTTGGAGCGCATCATCTTCCGCTAAAAAGCTGCGTGTTGCAGACAGCCGTCCCACCGGACACCTCGAAAATTCCCGCAGAGTTATTTCTTTACTTTGAAGAAGCGGATGTGAGGGAAGAAACTTTTTGCTAACGTTTCATGTGCATGCGATGATTGGGGATAATCTTGCAAGGACGCGAGGATACTAAGAGAGATGTATCCGAGATGTTTTTAAAGGATAACTTGGTTCTGCTGGGGAACCTTCCGCGAAAGGGCAGCCCTCTAGCTATTTTGCAATGCGCAAAATAGCTTAAAAGGGGTACATGCTCCATCGCATCAATCAGAAAAGGTTTTGTTAGTCCAATGGTATGAAGTCAAGATGGGAATGCAAGAAAAAACAAAAGGAAATCGAACAAGCATACTATGTTGGCAGCAAAAAGGCAACATCAACCAAAGCCCTGCCCCCTATGATTTTTGAATCAGGGCCTATGAGTCAGAGCGCCTTCGCTTACGGACATTCACAGAGGATGGTGTAGAAGCTATTTTTATTCTATTGTAGGATGGAGAAGTCAACCGTTTTTAACCGATGTTTCTTCTGCAAACGTTGGAGGAAGCGCAGGAGTATTGCGAAAAGAGTGTTTGAGATGCAACCCAACGGAAGGTAGCTGCATCTATGCTATTTGCTTAAAACCGGGTGGTTTGGTAATCGGGTATAGAAAGGCCAATAGCAGCTATGACTGGGGATATGCGATTCAAAGAACATATATTGGAATAAGGGGACTGTGACAGAAGCTGGCGAAGCTGTGTTGGAGCAGCTTTAAAGGGACGGTATTCCCTATATCACAGTTACACACGATGTAGAAAACCTGCAAAGCGGGGGCAGTCATACGGAAACTCGACATGAAATATTGTTGTTCCTATGAAGAACAGTGGAAGCCTAAAGACCGGCTGGTCATATTTCGCATGTACCAGCGGAATTTCGACGGATATGAGGAATGTGTATATAAAGAATACGGGAACCGGTATCCGGACCATTTTATCGAAGAGACGGCAGAAATTTTGCTGGTTCGTGAATAGGCAAACAAAATAAAAAAGCGATGTAGAAGCGGCCCAACAAGGGACACTTTTTTACATTGCTTCTTTTCGATCAGAGTGAACTATTAACGGTTATAGTGGATTACAAGGCCAGATATCCGGCAAGGATAGAATTCAGATTGACCAGAAGAAATCGTTGGCTTATAGAAAGAATCCTGAAATGGTTTGTGCTTCATTCTATCGAAGAGACGACGGGCGTCCTACCGGTTCGCGAACGAGCAGCCAAAATAAAAAAGCGATGTAGAAGCAGTCCGACAAGGAACGCCTTTTACATCGCTTCTTTTCGATCAGAGTGAACTATTAACGCTTATAGCGGGATTACAAGGCCAAATATCCGGCAAGGATAGAATTCAGATTGACCAGAAGAAATCGTTGGCTTATAGAAAGAGTCCTGGAATGGTTTGTGCTTCATTCTATCGAAGAGACGACGGGCGTCCTACCGGTTCGCGAACGAGCAGCCAAAATAAAAAAGCGATGTAGAAGCGGCCCAACAAGGGACACTTTTTTACATCGCTTCTTTTCGATCAGAGTGAACTATTAACGTTTATAGTGGATTACAAAGCCAAATATCCGGCAAGGGTAGAATTCAGATTGACCAGAAGAAATCGTTGGCTTATAGAAAGAGTCCTGGAATGGTTTGTGCTTCATTCTATCGAAGAGACGACGGGCGTCCTACCGGCTCGCGAACGAGCAGCCAAAATAAAAAAGCGATGTAGAAGCGGCCCGACAAGGGACACATTTTTACATCGCTTCTTTTCGATCAGAGTGGGCCATTTAACGCTTATAGCGGGATTACGGAATCCTTTATTCGGCAGGGATGGAATCCAGGTTGTCCAGAAGAAACTGCTGGGCCTCATAACGGTAAAGAATACTCAAATAGTGTGCACCGGTTGTTAGGGCCTCGCGCCATTCCGATGTGATCCCGATCGCTCTCCCATTGGCAGTTGGTTCCTTATGGCGCTTATCGTTGCGGACGACTTCCTGTAAAAGCCCTTTTTGTACCAGCCACTTGGTCAAATCGGTCGCTTTTATCTTCTGTACACATTCTAGGTCGGCTGCTGCGTTGAGGGCCTCTGCAAACTTTGAGATAGGAATGGGCTCATGCACCAGAAGAACCTTTTGTTTTTGTTCCGGGGTTAGGAAAAATGGAGGCAAGTTTTTCCGACGTGCCTTAACGGAGCGAATTTCCTGTTGCATAGCGCGCTCAATCAGTATTTCTACATAGGAAAAGCATCGCGCTAAGCGCGGCTGATTCAGGACGGTATCCTCTGGAAGGGGCCGGTCGGTCAGCGGGTCGATACCGCCTGCGAGCTTGTGAATGTACATTTTTGCGCGCTGCATCGTCTCCCATTCATGTGGCGTCTCCTTTCTGACGCGGTGGGTCTTGGGCCTTGTCCGGTCGTAACTTTCCTGAATCATGGCATAGAATGTATCCGTAGGAACATCCGAATCCGGTAAAACCGTGTTCCAATGTTCCTTGTTCATGTGGTATCCCGGTGTAACGCCCACATAGACCCTGCGGAAAAATTCTGCCTGCATGGGTTCACATTTTAAATTGATGCACAGTTTTCCCTCTCGTTCAAAGAGCATCGCAAAGCATTTGCGATTTGCCCGATGCCGGACAACCGTCCAATTTGGATCGTCAAAGGGGGCGTCCTCATAGGTGTCCGGAAAGGTGAGACAGAGATCCAACAGTTCCTGGCGAGTCATCGTGTGCCTCCCGGGCGATACACCCAGCCGCAGTCTCCGTGGTAGATCATCTGCGTGGTCATACCACCGTCGATGGTCAAATTTTGTCCTGTGATAAACGAAGCATCTTCACTACATAGGAATCGCACAGCGGATGCGATGTCCAGGGGCGTTCCTACACGCCCTACAGGATGTTGCAGCTGGTCTTCCGTGGAATGAACCGGCCCGGCAGAAGGTTCATGGTAGGGAGCGGTCTCAATCCATCCAGGGCTAATCGAATTGACCCGCACATGTCCGGCAAGGCTGACACTCAGGGCGTGGGTGAGTGCAGAAATGCCCCCTTTCGCTGCCGTGTAACTCTCTGTATCGGCCTGGGACATAAATGCCCGCGTGGAGGCGATATTTATCACAGAGGCGCCCGGAGTAAAATGATCACGGAACAAGTTTGTTAGATAATAGGGCGCCGCTACACCAACCTGTTGTACATAGAGAAAATCGTCATAAGAGCAGTTTGAGAGGATGCCTTTGCGACTCAGACAGGCGTTGTTGACCAGGACATCCACAGCGCCAAAGCGTTTCAAAACTTCTGTAGCAAACCGGTCTAGAGTGGCCTTTTCGGCGACATCGCCTGGGAAATAAAACACAAGGCCGTCAAACCGCTGTGCAAGCAGTTCCCCAGCTTCCCGATCCATGTCTATGACGGCGACAAAGGCACCGTCGGAGGCGAACGATTCTGCGATACAGCGGCCGATCCCGTTCGCTCCTCCTGTTACTACACAGACACAACGTGTTGTATTCATAGAATCCTCCCCAATCATGGTTTTTTATGGTCCGGATAAAGGACTTTAAGGCTTCTTCGATAGGCCTCTCCAAGTCATACCAGGCGCGAATATCGCGCAGAGTGCCTTTCAGCGCACAGAGGCGGTTGTAATAGCGGATGAATCGATGGTTTGAATACGGCCGCTGCCAAGATCTCCGGCCTCCAACTGAACGTAGAGCCTCCGGTGTAGAGATTCCTACCGGTTCCAGTTGCGATTCGATGGCCGTGCCGGTATTCGGCAATTTTGCAAGTTCTCTCAAAACGATGGCCCTCCGTTATGAGGCTGTCCTACCGGACAAATCAGTAAAGGTGAAATCCGGCAGGGCGGTTTCGATGATCGTACGGCACAGATTCACCCAGCCGCGGCAGCGGTTGAGGATGATTGCGTCCCCAGTGGCAACGCAGTCCTTGTCCCACAAAAGGGCATCTGCATTGGGAACCAACAGAGGCTCTAACGGAAGGTTTCGCTCCTGGGCACGCGCCACGAGGCGTTGGCTCAGCCGGCCCGAGTTGGAGACAGGCGCATCCAACACAAGGACAGAGCGGTCCGGTTGGAGACAGGCCAAAGCGTCGAGAAGCAGCGAAATGGCCGAGTCGGTCTTATCGATCAGACGATAGCTTCCGTGTAGGCCGCAAAGGTCGCGTGCAGAACCATCCATACAAAGCAAAACCGTGGAACCGGAGAGAGCAGCTTCCAATGGAATGATGGTATTGAACCCATCGATCCAGAGCGTTTTTCCCTGTAAGGGCCCAGAGAATAACTTTTCCTGGCGCAGCATGACATCATGGTGAGAGGAGGTGGCGCGAATCAGCGCCATGCGCTGCCGGGAAGAAAATTGAAACCGGTCTCCAACAAAAGTGGTGGCCCGCTCCACATCGTATCCACGGTCCATGAGATAAGCGACATCTGTCTGGGCTTTTTGAAGCAAACACAGGGAGGCGCCCTGGAAATCGCGGGCGTCCGTCGGGACAAACCCGCGTCGCACACATTCGGACATGACGGTCCCCCCTTTCCCGGCCGGAGCCGGGGGTATCTATGTTTAGCTTAACGGCATTTCTAGGGAATGTCAAGCGCTTGCTTTATAGGAACAGTTTACGGGCGAAAACAGAGGGAATATGCGAGGGAGAAGCCCTTTATAAGCCATGAGGACTTGACTTTTTTGGGGGTACATGGTAAGGTAAAAACGGTTCATCGGAGGGCTTGTGATCGCAATTGCAAAGCCGGATAAGATGTCGGGTGCCGCCCGGTATTTTATCCGGCTTTTTTGTGTATTTCCAAGTCTCTAAGAAAAAATGAAGGAGTTTTATAGCACGGGGGGATTTCATGAAGGGAAACCACAACTTTACAGAAGGAAAAATTTTGTCACCGCTGATTCGTTTCGCCTTACCGGTGCTGTTAGCACTCTTTTTGCAGGCGATGTATGGAGCAGTGGACCTGCTGGTTGTCGGCCAATTCGGGACTGCGGCAGACGTATCGGCGGTCTCCACAGGGAGCCAGATCATGCAGTCCATTACGGTCATGATTACCGGGTTGGCAATGGGGATTCACCATCCTGACTGGCCAGAAAATTGGAGAAAAACGGCCGGATGAGGCGGGAAAAGCGATTGGCAGCGGCATTTGCCTGTTTGCTGCCCTGGCAGTGTGTATTACGGCTGTGATGCTTCTGGCAGCCAATCCTCTGGCGGTTGTCATGCAGGCGCCAGAGGAGGCGTTTTCCCGAACAGTTACCTATGTACAAATTTGTTCCGCAGGGACCGTTTTTATCGTGGCATACAATGTCCTGGGCAGTATTTTTCGAGGAATCGGAGATTCCAAGATGCCGTTGATCACTGTAGCGATTGCCTGTGTGCTGAATATCGTCGGGGATGTACTGTTTGTTGCAGGATTCCATATGGGGGTAGCGGGTGCCGCTTTAGCGACGATTTTGGCGCAGGCAATCAGCGTGTTGTTGTCTATCTTAATCATCCGAAAACGTGAGTTGCCGTTTGCTTTATCAAAGAAAGACATCCGTTTTGATGGACGGCGAATCGGAAGAATCGTCTGCCTAGGCGCTCCGATTGCCCTCCAAGACCTGCTGGTAAATATTTCGTTTCTGGTTATCATTGCCATTGTCAATACATTGGGAGTGGTGGCTTCTGCGGGGGTTGGTGTGGCTGAGAAGCTCTGCGCGTTTATTATGCTGGTATCTTCCGCATACATGCAGTCGATGTCCGCCTTTGTCGCACAAAACATCGGCGCCAACCGGCCGGATCGCGCCAAAAGGGCGCTCTTTTGCGGGTATCCACGTCGGTTTTGGCAGGACTGCTTATGGCGTATCTATCCTTTTTCCACGGGGATCTTCTATCCTCGCTCTTTGCCCGCGACCCAGAGGTTATTTTGGCTGCGGCGGATTACTTAAAAGCCTATGCTTTGGACTGCATGTTGACCTCCTTCCTGTTCTGCTTTATGGGGTATTTTAACGGGTGTGGGAGAACTGTATTTGTTATGATCCAGGGAATCATCGGCGCATTTGGTGTGCGTATTCCGATCTCCTATTTGGTCAGCCGGATGGCAAACGTTTCACTATTTCATATTGGTTTAGCGACCCCTGCCTCCTCTCTGGTACAGATCGCTTTGTGTGTGGGATATTTTCTGCTGCAAAACCGCAGGCAAAAGCAAACGCTTTTGAAGGAGAGCGGACAGCCTGTTTAAAGGGGATTCAGGGGGATTCGGTTATATCCGGTAGATGGAATTTCAAGGAGTACCCAGGACCTAAAATGCGAGGGCTGTGCTTTTCCGCTTCTAAGAACCGAACGCAGGGAACGTGGAAGGATGAAGAGTTGTATTGTATCAGAAAAGGAGCCGCACGGGAATCTCCGTGCGGCTCCTTTTTGGATCACATATATAGGATTGGGAATGACTTATGATTGGATTTGTTCGGACCTTTCACAGTCCAGCACGGCGGAAGCCATGCGTTGTACACCGGCGTCGGACAGGTCGCACAGACAAACGATCGCGTCATGGCGGGAATCCTGCTCGGACAATCCCAACTGATTCCGAAAGAAAGAAAACAGCAGGAGATAATCGGTGTAAAGCTTGTTGGAAAGGCGCGCACCTTCAGGCGTGAAGGTTGCAGCACCGTAGTATTCCTTTTCGATCAATCCATCTTCTGCCAGGGAATTGAGCATTTTCGAAACACTGGGCTGTTTGACGGAAAGCGAAGAGGCGATGTCCTTTGAGTGGACCGCGTTTCCATTTTGGCCCAACTCATGAATGATAAAAAGATAACGTTTTTTTCCTGAAGAGAGCAATGGAGATGCTCCTTTCTTGATACGGACTGAACAGCGGGCCTCATCAATTCACTTGGTGCTTTTGAGTAGGCTCTACGGAATGGCAGCAGTGCGGGCAATTGCTACAGCTTCCACTGCAACCACCCTTGCTGCCACAATCGCAGGTACCGTGTTTCACCAAATAACGAATTGCAAGTCCAAAAAGGACCGCGAGCACCGTTGCAATGAGAAAGGTTACCATAAAAGTCTCTCCTTTCTTAGAAGAGCATTAGGCGTTTGCAGCAGCCGAACGGCGCTTGAGCTCTGCTGTACGGTTCGGGTCCGGACGGAACAGCAGGAAGAGGGTCAATACCAGAAGAATGATTGCTGCCACAGTGCCAACCGTGAAGCCAGCGCCGGAGAACAACATACCGAACTGATAGATCATCAGGGCTACACAATAGGCAAATACGCACTGATAGCCAATAGCAAAAGCCGTCCACTTTGCGCTTGCCATTTCACGCTTAATGGCGCCAATAGCCGCAAAGCACGGTGCGCAGAGCAGGTTGAACGCCAAGAACGAAAGCTTAGTGCTGAGAGTCGGCAACATGTTGGCAACAGCGGTCCACAGGCCTGGATCGTCTTCGCCGGCATCCGCCAAACCGAAGAGTACGCCGAAGGTGCTGACCACGTTCTCCTTTGCCACAAGGCCGGAGATCGAAGCGACCGTTGCCTGCCAGTTGCCAAAGCCGAGCGGTGCAAAAATCCATGCAACGGCATTGCCAATGTAAGCCAAGATACTGAAGTCCATCTGGTTCACAGTGGTGTCTTCCATATCCAACAGGCCAAATGCCGCGCCGCCGCTTGCCCAGCCAAAGTTGCTGAGGAACCAGATCACGCCGCAAGCAACGAAGATAACGGTACCAGCTTTTACGATAAACGCCTTGCAGCGCTCCAACATATGAATCAACACGCTCTTCGGAGCAGGGGCATGGTACTGCGGCAGCTCCATCACAAACGGAGCCGGATCGCCGGCAAACATTTTGGTCTTTTTCAGCATGATACCGGAGATGATGACAGCCGCAACGCCAAGGAAATAGAACAGAGGAGCGACCCAACCGCCCTGTTCTGTGCCGAACATGGCGCCAAACATGAGGGCAATGATCGGCAGCTTTGCGCCGCAGGGGATAAAGGTCGTGGTCATAATGGTCATACGGCGATCTTTTTCATTTTCAATGGTCTTAGTGGCCATAACACCCGGCACGCCGCAGCCGGAAGCGATCAACATAGGAATAAAGCTCTTGCCGGAGAGGCCAAACTTGCGGAAAATACGGTCCATGATGAATGCAACACGCGCCATATAACCACAGTCTTCCAAAACCGACAGGAAGAAGAACAGGATGAACATCTGTGGGACAAAGCCAAGGACGGCGCCCACACCACCGATGATACCATCAACAATCAGGCCATTGAGCCAGTCCGCAGCACCGGCTGCTTCCAGCCAGCTGCCCACCGTGGGCTGAATCCACTCGCCGAATAAGGTGTCGTTTGTAAAGTCGGTTACGATGGTGCCGACTGTGGTAACGGACACATAATAAACAATAAACATCACCGCGATAAAGATCGGCAGAGCCGCCCAGCGGTTTGTAACAACGCGGTCAATCTTGTCGCTGACCGTCAGGCCCGAGCGCTTCTTATGTACGCAATTTTTCATGAGCTTTGCAATGTATGCATAGCGCTCATTCGTGATGATGCTCTCGCTGTCATCGTCCAGTTCCTTCTCAACCGAGGAGATCGCTGCTTCCAAAGACTCCTTGGTCTGCGGGCTGAGTTTGCACTGTGCATTTACGCGCTCATCGCGCTCGAACAGTTTTACCGCATACCAACGCTCATGTGCCACAGGGACCTGGCCATGGACTGCGTTTGCTACATGGTCGAGGGCTTCCTCAACCGTCTTGGAAAACTCGTGCTTCGGAACAGCTGCCTTCTTGGCCTTAGCCAACGCAATCGCGCGCTGGGCAGCTTCCATGGAACCGGTTCCCTTGAGTGCGCTGGTCTCAACGACTTCGCAACCCAGAGCGGCGGAGAGCTTTTGAATGTCGATCTTGTCTCCATTCTTTTTCACCAGGTCGATCATGTTCAGCGCGATGACCACAGGAATCCCAAGCTCCAAAATCTGCGTTGTCAAATAAAGGTTACGCTCCAAGTTGGTTCCGTCCACCAGATTGATGATGGCGTCGGGCTGCTCATTGAGCAGGTAGTCGCGGCTTACGACTTCTTCCAACGTATAAGGGGAAAGGGAATAAATACCCGGCAAGTCCGTGATGATGACATCCTTATGCCCACGGAGTTTTCCCTCTTCTTTTTCGACCGTAACGCCCGGCCAGTTACCAACGTACTGGCTGCTGCCGGTCAAATCATTGAACATGGTGGTCTTGCCGCAGTTCGGGTTACCGGCAAGCGCGATTTTCATTTCCATTCCGATGTTCCTCCTCGATACAATTGTTAGTTGTGGCTAACTTGCGGGTGCTTTAAACAATTCAGTCTTCGACAAGAAAAGGCCGGATGAGATACATTCTTCCAGACTAGTCCTCTTCTGCCGCACACAACCGCAAAGAATGGATTCGATGCAGGATCTATGCGGCAGAAATACTCTTTTGATAAAGTCCGCAGCCCGTCAGGGGTGGAAAGACGCCCAGCAGATTACAGCACCTGAAGGGGCTCTCCCTCCGAAGGACGCCAAGGAAACCGCCCGGTAAAAGGGGGCGGCACATGGGGATTTTACGCCTCTAAGCAGATGTTTTCTGCCTCGCTCTTGCGGATTGAGAGTTCGTAGCCGCGTACGTTGATCTCAACCGGGTCGCCAAGAGGCGCAACCTTGCGCACATAGATCTGTGTTCCCTTTGTGATGCCCATATCCATGATGCGGCGCTTGAGAGCACCTTCGCCGGTCAGCTTCGCCACGGAAACGGTCTCACCACACTTTGCTTCCTTCAATGTTCTCATGATGTTCCCTCCTAAAAGAAATCAGGCTGTAAGAATACGGCTGGCCATCGATTTGCTGATTGCCACCCGGGTCCCTTTCACATTGACGATCATGTTGCCGTTCAGTTCAGAGACGACAGAAACCTGTGCTCCTTCTGCAAATCCGAGGTTATGCAAGAACCGGCGGACTTCGTCTTTGCCGCGGATGGCATGTACCTCAACGGTCTTGCCTGCTTCCGCCATGGCCAACGGCATCAGCATGACCTGGGGGCCGCTGGTCGGTTCGGATGTTTCCTGAGCAGCCGTACGCAGGACAGCTTCTTTTGCAAACATATCCGTCACTCCTTTTTAGAAAAAAGTTAGATATGGCTAACTTTTGTGTGTTTTATTAGGGGTTAGCGAGAGCTAATCCCTTTTCTGCGGATACTAGTTTACACCAGCTAACTTGTGTTTGTCAATAGGTTTATAGAATTTTTCCCAGATTGCAGCAAAGGCGCCAAAGTCTGGGGCTCATTTTACAAACCGGTTGGAGAAAAGCAAAGGGCCCGGCGAATCCGCCGGGCCTCTGCGACTAAGGAAGAAAATATCTGTATGGAGTACCTTGTAAGCAATGTAATAATACTGTAGGGGGAGACGTCACGCCGGATGCGACTGGCATCCGGCAGTCGTCCCGTATGGAGTACCCTATAAGCAATTAGTGATGACTCTTGATAACAAGGTTAAGAGGAAGCTGAACCGGATGCTTATGCATCCGGCAGCTATCCGAAAATGGGATACAAAGAGAAACCCAATTAAAAAGCAGCAAAACGTTTGCCGAATTCCTCACATTCGGCCTCATCGGGTGCACCGTTGGCCATCAGGCCTTCCTCAAAAAGTTGTGCGCCGTCGCCGGACACACGGTCCTGCCAATCGCGCATCCACTGCCCGTCGCCCCAACCATAGGAGCCGAACAGTGCAACCTTCTTACCGGAAAGGCTGCCTTCCACTTCGGCGAAGAAAGGCTCAAATTCGCCCTCTTCCAAGACTTCGTCGCCCATCGCCGGGCAACCAAACGCAATCTTTTCATACTGTGCAACGGCGGAAGCATCCGCCTCCAAAACCGACAGAACATCGGCCTCCCCAATGCCGGCTGCAATTGCATTTGCCATAGCCTCTGTGTTTCCAGTGCCCGTCCAATAGATTACTGCTGTTTTACTCATATCAAAAACCTCCTGATTTGCGCGACGCTGCGAGACCTAATTTTCTCCGCCCGCGCGGGTAAGTTGGAAATAATCATCCTTTATGCCGCAGGAAGAGCAGCAAGTATGCGTTGAAAAGAGATTCCCTGCTTGAGATGTTCGCAAAACATTCGCGAGCACTGCTCGTATTTTTCAAACAAATATTTTGCATATTCCTCATCGCCGTATACTTTCCACATACCGCAACACTTGCAATTACGGCCCTTTTCCCGGATAAAACCGGCTACGTCTTCCATGGGATATCCAAGGAAACAGCCGATCTCGTGAGGAAAACCTTTTTCCATGCGGACCCGATGTTGCAACCAGGCGAGCATGGAACCTAACCCTTTCGAGACGGGATACCCAAACCGCCGCAGGCAATCCTGAACATCTGCACGGTTAAGCTGTTGTCTCAATAATCTTTCACGGTAAACCAATGTCAATGTGCGTGATCCGCACGCGCAAACGGAAAAGGTCCGAATGCCCTTGGATTCCAGTAAGCCTCGATAAGCGGTAAGCTGTATACCGCAAGAGGCGGGGCAGGAAAACAGGTTCGACGGCTTAATTCCCGCAAGAACGGGTGCGCAATTGCGCGCCAGCATGGATTCAACCGTGTCCGCCATGGGCTTCCCTCCCGAAAAGTTGGTTAGTTGCAGCTAACTGATAGCTGAAAAAGAAAGCGCGTTTTAGGAGAGGTTTCCATTGATTCGCGCCACTCTGTAAGATACGGTGCCGTTGGCATGTTTGATTGATTTTTGGTATCAAAACAAACCACCAATCAACCCACCGATGAAACGGGAAATAATCGTTTTCATCGGAATGTTGTTTTGATTAGCATGTGCTAACCGTGGTTCTATAGTATCATCCACATTTCGGAATGTCAAGTAGTTTGCTGCATGTTAGCTGTGGATAAGATGGGAAAAAGCCCAAAAATGGCTTTCCAAAGCCGTTCTTAGCCATTTCAAAGATCTGATTGCGATAGGAATCCCAACGGGGAAGTGGAATCCCCTGCTCGATTGCCGCTTGAATATCCCGGTAGTAGGCGAGCTTACGTTCGACATGCTTGAGATCCTGCTGCATTTTTGCCAATTGTTCTTCCACGCGGATCTTTTGCTCCTGTAACAGGTGGAGAATATCGCCGATGTGCTGGGGCTCTTCCTCTTCGTAGGAAAAGAACTCTTGCAGCTGAGAAATGGACATACCCGTGCGCTTGAAGCAACAGATCGTCCGAAGACGGTTGATGTGCTTTTGAAGGTAGATGCGCTGCCCGCTTTCCGTCCGGGCGATGTCAGTCAGAATGCCCATATCCTCGTAGTAACGCAATGTGGAAGCAGGGAGCTGAAACATCTGAGAGACTTCTTTTATTGTATAAGATTGCATGGCAGCCTCCTTATCCTATATCGATGATGATCGGTTCCCAGTATACGTTAAAGAGGGACCTTTTGTAAAGATACAGGAAGCAGAAAAAGAGGGGCTTTGGCCAACAGGTTAAGTTCCATAATATGGACAATTTGCTCGTAAATATGGAGATTTGTTTCGTTGGAACAAACTGAAAATAAATTCGATAGCTTGTCTAAGAATTTTGTATGGATTATTCATAAGTCGCTATTTATAATAAGGATTAACATGAAGATGTGCAAAGGTTTTGAGCATAGTGATCGATATTTCTGTTGTTTAAAGAGCATTACTGATTGGTAGAATTCTTCGAAATATGGAAAAACTTTGCGAAATCAAGTGGCGTAAGCGGTGCGCAAAGTGAAGATTATCGCTTTGCAGCGCCTTTGTTTTTGATTCAAAAGAAAGGAGGGAGATTTCAAAAAAATCAATCGAAATCCATGAGGTTTAATATGGAAGGAGAAGAAGTATGAAAACAGCATGGCAAAAGTGGACCGCCTGTCTGCTGGCGACTTTGATGGTTCTCGGAACCGTGTTCGCAGGGCCGGGCGTCTACGCTTGGGCGGCCGACCTAGGAGAGGGCGATGGCGTAACGTTGTCCAACTCCGCGGCAGAGCCTGGAAGAGAAACAATCAATTTTAACAACGACTGGCGGTATTATGAAGGAGATGTTACCGGCGCAGATGCAGCCGACTTCGACGACGAAGATTGGCTCTATGTAAATCTGCCGCATAGCACCATTCATTATACCCCCGATAACTACTACCAGGAGGATCTGGGGTCTTCTGGTATCGTAAGCATTTCACCATTCCCGAGGAAATGCAGGGCAAAAAGCTCTACATAACCTTTGAAGCTGCGATGCAGGCGGCAGAGGTGTGGGTAAATGGGGAAAAGGTTGGAACCCATCAGGGCGGATATACTGCATTTGTTTTCGACCTCACAGATAAGGTTGCTTATGGGGAAGAGAACGTAATCGCAGTGCGCATCGATACGCGTCCGAACGCAGCCTTTAACCCTGGTAAAAACAATCCGGACTTCCAATACTTTGGCGGCCTGTATCGGAACGTATACCTCACAGCCATGGACCCACTGCATGTGAGCGATGCGGTTTATGAAAACAAAACAGCGGGCGGCGGAATCTTCTTGACAGCGCCTTCTGTCACCAAAGAGAGCGCGACCGTTCAGGCGCAAACCGACGTCAAGAATGAGGGAGAACAGGCACAGGACACCACGGTCAAGACGGAAATTGTGGATGAAGATGGCGGCGTGGTTGCCACAAAAGAGGATACCACTACGATTGCCGCAGGCGAGAGCCATGCGTTCGTCCAAAAACTGGTTGTGGAAAATCCGCGCTTGTGGTCCATCAATACGCCGGAGCTTTATACGGTGCGCACCACGGTCCTGACCGGCGATACGGTCCGTGATTCCTTGGAAACCACTTATGGCATCCGCAAGGTGGAGTGGAAACGCGACGGCTGCTATATCAACGGCGAGTATGTGGAGCTCAACGGCACCAATATGCATTCTGAGATCGGAATGCTCGGCAATGCCCAGTCCGACGACTCCATCTTTGAGGACGTTCGCCGTCTGAAGGAATGGGGATTTGATTTCATTCGGATGTCGCACTATCCACATTCCCCGGCGTTTTATGCGGCGTGCGACAAGTACGGTGTGGCTGTGATCGACTGCCTCTCCGGCTGGCAGCAGTTTTACAACACCGACAGTTTCAAGAATGCTACTTATCAGGAACTGCGCGACATGTTCCATACCAACCGCAACTACTGCTCCATCGTCGCATGGGAGCCGAGCCTCAATGAGAGTGGTTACAATGAGGCGTGGGCAAAGGAAATGCAGCGCATTTCCCATGAAGAATACCCGACAGATGGAGATTCCCGCATTTACACCGGAGGATGGAAATACTGGAATGTCTTCGACATGGGCGTAGGGACTCCGCAGGCCAATGTAATCGGCGATGCAGCGACCTATAGCGACAAGCCTGTCATCGTCAGTGAATACGGTGATTGGAACTACGGCGGCTACACCTCTTCCACCCGTGTGACCCGTGAACCGGCGCACACAAAGTTCAAGGGCGGCGACGAGGGCATGCTGATTCAGTGCGACAATCTCCAGGAATCCATGGCGCTCAACCGCAGCTTTGATTGGGGCGGCGCGTATGCCTACTGGCAGTATGCCGACTATGCAGGCTTTGATACAACCGACCTGACCTATTGCGGGATTGTGGACATCTACCGCATCCCGAAATTCAGCGCATACTTTGTCCAGAGCCAGCGCGACGCCGATGTCGATCTGAGCGAATACGGCATCGAGAGCGGCCCGATGGTCTTTGTGGCGAATACATGGGCCTCCGATTCCCCGGATCAGGTTCGTGTGTTCAGCAACTGCGATGAGGTAGAGCTTTTCGTCAATGGAAAATCCATTGGTAAACAGACGCCCGACACGCAGATGTGGGGACCGCATGGCGACGGAAACCCGAAGGATCACCCGGCTTCCGGAGCAGGAAAATATATCAGCACAGAAAACCTCAAGCACCCGCCGTTTACCTTTGATCTCAGCGATTATACGCCGGGCGAGGGAACCATCACAGCGGTAGGCTACATCGACGGCCAGAAAGCAGCGGAATATGTCCGCCGTGCTCCTGAAGAGGCGACGCAGATTACCCTTCAGGCGGAAAATGACGAGCCTCTCAAGCTGGACGGCAGTACCGCCAAGCTGGTGTGGGTCGATGTAAAGGACGCAAATGGCACTGTGGTCAATACAGCGGATAACGCCGTCACCTTCTCGGTGGATGGCCCCGGCCTCGTGATTGGCGACAAAGCAGAGGTCGACGAAGGCCAGGAAACTAAGACGGTCACCATGTTGGGCGGCCAGATGGGAATCTGGGTGCGCAGCAAGCGCGGATCGGGCGATATTACCCTGACTGCAACTTCGAACGGCCTTACCACGGCGACGCTCACCATTCCGACCGAGAACTGTAGAAGGCTTGCCGGAAGTTCCCGAAGGCGGCGATGCAGACGAGGCGGACGTATGTGAAGCCTGTAGAGACCTGGAAACTCGTTCTTGAACAAGCCTGCCAGCGCAAGCAGTGAGAACACCAGCAGCCAGCTGGGAGTAGAAGCGGCGGAACGCGCCAATGACGGCGACGAAACCACCAAGTGGTGTGCAAAGGTCACCGATTCCAGCGACGACTCGTGGGGCCGCACTGGTGGCAGGTGGACATGGGCGACACCTACAAACTCGAGAGTGTGGAAATTCTCTTCGAGATGAACACTGATTATAAATATCAGATTGCTGTCTCCGATAGCCCGGACATCACGCAGGAAGATGTGGTCGTAGACCGCAGCAGCAACACCGAAAATGTCCAGCGCGTAACGGAGGAAATCAATCAGGAATGCCGGTATGTGCGCGTTTATGTGAATTGCCCGGCATCCAACATTTGGCCCTGTATTTTGGAGGTCAAGGGTACAGGAGAAAGCACCAATGCAAACGTAGCGGCTGGAAAGGATGCAACCGCCAGCAAGGAAGGCGCCGGCCATCCGGCTTCCGCTGCAGTGAGATGGTGATCCGAGCACCTACTGGACTAATGCGGCCATGGGTGCCGCCAACTGGCAGGTGGACCTCGGCGAGGTCTATCAGATCAACCAGGTGGATGTGGACTTTGTCTGGGGCAACGGCACTTTGATGCATACCTTTACTCTCCAGAGTTCTATGGACGGCAACCGTTGGACGGATGTAGCGAACTACAGCGGTCCGGACAAGATGGCGTCCCTCCAGGTCGATACGCAGGCCCGCTACCTCCGCGTTTACAACCTGTATGCGGGCGACGGAACAAAGGACTGGACGGAGATCGCCGAGTTCTATGCCTACGGCGCTGAGGCGGCGGAAGAAACCCGCTTGGATTATGGTGTTCCTTCCTATGCGAGTTCCAGCGCAGAGGGCAGTGACCCGGCCTATGGCAACGACGGAGACCCGGCCAAATACTGGATTCCGTCTCCGGACGATGAGTCCCCCTGGTGGTACTTTGATGCGGGCGGTCTGTACAACATGAGCAATGTACAACTGTCCTGGACCAGCGAACAGTCCCATCGTTATACCATCGACCTTTCGGTGGATGGCGTGAACTGGACGACCGCAGTGGACCATATGGATGGCAGCGAGGCTTTGACTTTGACCAGTGATGCAGTCTCCGGTCTGGCCCGCTATGTGCGCATTTCCCTCCCGGCAGGCAGCACAGAGGGCTTCTGGATCAACTCCACTGGGCGCGAAGCGAATGGTAAGCTGGTCACAGGTGTGGAAGAGTTGGCGGCGGTAGACGCATTTACCGGCACAGCGTTTGAGGACTTGGAACTCCCGAAGGAAGTTCTTGCAAACCTCGAAGGCGATCTCTCTACAAAACTCCCAGTTGTCTGGGATGAGGATGGCTATAAGGCAGATTCCGCTGGCGAGCAGACCCTCACCGGTACCTTGACCATGATTCCTGGTGTCAAGAACAGCGAGGATGTGAAGGCTTCCATCGTTGTAAATGTAAAGGAAGTTCCGGAGCAGACCATTACAATGGGCCTGACTGCGCCGGAAACGGTAGCACCGGGCAGCGAGTTCGCCGTTACGCACTCCATAAGCGGCCTTGGCGAACTGGTGGAGCCAGTTGGTATTATACAGATGGATCTCACCTATCCGGAGGGACTGACCTGTGAAGAAGTGATTCCAAATGAAAACATCGACGGCAACTTGACAGTCGGTATCCATAACGATGAACACAAAGTTTCGATTCTTTACGATGGCGATCTGGAAAACGGACTGCCGGTTGATACAAGCAGCCTGTTCACTGCAACCTTTAAGGTGGACGAAGCGGCAGGAGAAGGGGATTACGACATTGAAATCGGCAATGTTGTTGTTCTGAATATCAGCGGAAACGACATCGGCAGCGCACTCCAGCAGGCGACGGTTCACGTGGGCCAGACGGCGCCGGAGACGGCTGATCTGACGGTAACCTTTAGCGGCAAGGATGCCAAACTCTGGATCGACGGGGAAGAGCAGACCATCGCAAACCTGCTTGGCGTTTATACCCTGGAGGATGTTGCAAATGGCGAGGAACTCGTATTCGACTTTACACCGGCTGTGGAAGGCAGAACCTTCCGTGCGGTAACGGTCAATGGCGGCGAGCCGGAGATCATCGGCAGCGGCTCCTATCGGTATACAGGCAGCATGGATACCCTGAACCCAACCCTCACCTTTGCCTTTGAAACGGTCAGCAAGCTGACCTTGCAGGCTGTGATCGATTATGCACAGGAGCGTATCGATGCGGGCGATACCGACAATCTGGTACCGGCGGTACAGGAGAAGTTCCAGAAAGCGTTTGATAAGGCAAATGAGGTCAACGAAGACCCGGCAGCCACACAGGATGCGATCAACGAGGCTTGGAGCGCCCTTATGGACGCCCTGCACTACCTGGAATTTGAGCCGGGCGACAAAGACCAGGCTGGACGATCTGATTGCTCTGGCAGAAACGCTGGACGAAAACGACTATACGTCGGACACTTCGGGCGGCTCTCCAGACAGCGCTCGACGAGGCAATCAAAACGTCTAATGACGACAACGCGGTGCAGAACGATGTGGACAAGGCGTGCCAAGCGCTCTATGATGCGTTGATGCATCTGGCCGGAACGGCCGACCGTACGGCGCTTGATACGGCGCTTGCGAAGGCAGAAGGGATCGAAGAAAATCTGGATGCGTATCTCGACGACGGCAAGCAGGAATTTATTGGTGCTTTGAATGCTGCGCGGGATATTGATCGGGATGCAACGCAGGAAGAAGTTGACGCTGCGGCGAAGGCCCTGACAGAAGCAATGGCGAACCTGCGCAAGATTCCCAGCCGTGCGGAACTTGAGGCACTTCTCAACCGTATGGAGTCCAAGGATTTGAGCGGCTATACCGCATCCAGCGCAGCAGCGTTCACGGCGGCGAAAAAGAATCTGGCAGCGGTTTTGGATAAGTCCAATGCAACGCCGGAGGAATTGGTAGCCGCACAGGATGCAGCGCTCTTGGCAGAAAAGAACCTCAAGAAGAAAACACAGAACAGCGGGAAGGGTTCCTCCTCCAGCAATAGCAGCGACGCATATGGAGCTTCCGGAACTGCCACAGCCAATCCGGTTGTCAACGCAGCGCAGTCCGTCGCAGAGCAGACATCGGTTCGTTGCGATACGACGATGCCGTTCACATTGACCAGAGGCAGCGCATATTGCTTCAAGATGACGGTACTGAACGGCTCAAATGTAATGCCGAGCTTCACCGTGGGCAATGGCAGTGTGCTCAAGACGCAATTTATTGCGCAGATCGGCAATGATTATTACTTCCGCGTCTATGCAACCGGAAAACCGGGCGAGAGCACGGGCGTCTACACCACTTTGCCCGGACAGAACCCGGTTCGTCATTGCGTTGTCACCATCGGTTAAAACGCATGATTCGGTGACAGTATTGATAAAATTCCCCAAGGGCGCGCGTTGCGCGCGCCCTTCCGGGAGATTTTAGCGACTTGAGTTGCATGGAGTGAAAGGAGAAGCCTTATGAAACTAAAGAAATTGGTTGCCGGCATTTTGGCAGGCGCGATTTCCCTGTCGGCTGCGGGCATTTCGGCATTCGCTGTGCTGTCCGATGACAGCAGCGAGTGGAACGGGCAGCCGGAAGTAGTCCAGGTAAACCGGGAACCCGCCCGCGCCACGGCCTATCCGTACGAGACCGAGGAAAAGGCTCAGGAGAATGACCCGGCGCAGTCGGCTTATTACAAGCTGCTCAACGGCGACGACTGGAAATTTAGTTGGGCAGAAAAAACCTGCCGACCGAATTAGCCAGAAGGACGGCGCCTTTGCAGACGCTGATTATGACGACAGCGGCTGGGATGACATCACAGTACCGCTGAGTTGGCAGACTGTGAAAAATGAGGATGGCAGTTTCAAATACGATGAACCCATCTATGCCAACCAGGATTACCCTTGGAAGTATAATTCCAAGGACAAGAACATCAAGACCGGCGAAGCGCCGACCAACTTTAACCCCGTCGGCACCTACCGCAAGGTTCTGCCGGATGTCTCCGCATGGCAGGGACGTCAGGTATTTATCACCTTTGAGGGCGTCGAGGACGCCATGTATCTATACGTCAATGGCCAGAAGATCGGCTATGGCGAGGACATGACTGCCCGGCAGGAATTTAACATCACCGATGCACTCGATTTCACAGAGGGTGCGGAAAATGTCGTGACAGTGGAGGTGTTCCGTTGGAGCGACGGCAGCTGGATTGAGAACCAGGACGGCATTCGTCTGTCCGGTATTTACCGCGATGTGTATCTGTTCTCCAAGGACGACGTCGAGATTCGCGACTTTACCGTTGTCACTGATCTGGACGACGAATATGTGGATGCGGATCTGAACACGGAGGTGGAGCTGCGCAGCTTTGAAGATGCGGATACAGCGGGCCTTACGGTAGAGGCCCAGCTCTACGATGCGGAAGGGAACCCTGTGGGTGACCCGATGACAGCGGATGCGCCTGCTTTTGAAGATCATAAGGCGGTTGTCAACCTGACGGGCCATTTTGAGAACCCGCTCAAGTGGAACGCAGAGCATCCGAACCTCTACCGCATGACCATTTCGCTTATGCGTGGCGGCGAAGAGGTGGAGAGCACAGCGGTCAACGTCGGTTTCCGTGAGTTTGGGATTATCAATGATGATACCAACAATGCACAGATGGTTTTGAATGGGGAACCGGTTTATTTCAAGGGTGTAAACCGCGGCGAGATGTCGCCTGAAACCGGCCGCCACCTTTCCCGTGAGGAGATGGAAGCGGACATCAAGTTGCTCAAGCAGTACAATTTGAATTCCGTGCGTACTTCGCACTATCCGGACGACCCGTATTTCTATGAGTTGTGCGACAAATACGGTATCTATGTGATGGATGAGGCGAACAATGAGTCTCACAATGGCCGCCGGCTGAACCCCGGTGTGCCCGGCGATATTCCTGGTTACGTAGTCGCTTGTAAAGAGCGTGCAGTCAGCATGTTGGAGCGCGATAAAAACTATCCCTGCATTCTGATGTGGTCCCCTGGCAACGAGGTGGGCACGGGCAAGTCCCTGGAAGGCATGCTCCAATATTTTGATGAAAACGACCCGACTCGCCTGATCCACTACCAGGGCTGGAACGACAGCGAATATGTCGACATGGAGTCGATATGTATCCCGCTTACACGGACGTGGAAAAGAAAGGTAAGAGCGGCAAATCCCCGTATGTCATGTGCGAATATGACCATTCGATGGGCAACAGCACAGGCGCTTTGAAGGACTATTGGGACATCATCCGTAAGTATCCGAACCTCCAGGGCGGTTGGATTTGGGACTGGGCGGACCAGTCGATCAACACCCAGATTCCCGGCGCGGAGCCCGGCGAGACCTATTGGGCTTATGACGGCGACTGGGATGTCTACACCGGCAAAAACAATTTCTGCGTCAATGGCATTATTGCGCCGGACCGTACCATTCATCCGGCCATGTATGAAGTCAAGAAGGTTTACCAGTCCTTCCAGATGACGGCAAAGGATCTGGAGGCGGGCGTTATTACCATCGACAATGAATACATCGATACCAATGCAAACGAATACGACATGACCTGGGAATTGATCCGCGATGGCAAACCTGTTGCGCACAATACTCAGTCCGTGGATGTTCCTCCGCAAGAGACGGTGGACATCACCCTGGAAGGCTATACTGCGCCGGCTAACCTACAGCCCGGCGAGGAGTGCTTCCTGAATATCCGTTTCACTACAAAAGAAGACTGCTGGTGGGCGGATGCAGGCCACGAGGTCGCAACCGAACAGTTTGCATACGATGTCCAGGAGGACAATCTGCCCGAATTGGACGAGAGCAATATGCCGGCGTTTACCGAGGGGCAGGTACAGGATACCGATACGACGCTCACCATTGAAAATGATGCCTTCCGCGTTGTTTTTGACAAGGAAAGCGGCAAGCTTACTTCCTATGTCGCCAACGGCGAAGAACTGCTGGCAGAGCCGCTGGAGCCGAACTTCTGGCGTGCCATCACGGACAACGATGCCAAGACCTCCCACGACGCGAAGTGGCAGAATGCAGTGAAAGACGCAAAGGTCACCGGTTTCAGCGTGTTCCAGGAGGAAAAGAAGGTCATTATCACGGTGAATATGACGATGCCGTCGGCGGCAGATTCGCAGTATGCCTCCACCTTTACCGTCTATTCGGACGGGAATGTGCTTGTACGCAGCACTCTGATGCCGAACAGCTCCATGAACAACCTGCTGCGCGTCGGTATGCGTTTGCAGATGCCAGCGGGTTACGAGAATATGCAGTGGTATGGCCGCGGCGAATCCGACAGCTACTGGGACCGCAAGTGGGGCTATGACATCGGCGTATACGATAGCACGGTCAGCGAACAGTATACCGATTTTGTCAAGCCGCAGGAGACTGGCAATAAGACGGACACTCGCTGGCTGGCGATTACCAATGAATCCGGAAATGGCCTGCTCTTTGATGCGCAGGATGTGATCGAAGTCAGCGCCCTGCACTATACCCAGGAGGATATGGAACAGGCAAAACATCCGTACAATATGGAAGGAACCGAGAATACGGTCGTCACGATCGACCAGTATCAGATGGGCCTGGGCAGCGGAAGCTGTCGGCCCAGAGACACTGGAGCAGTATACATTGCCGACCGACCGTTCTTACACCTATCAGTTCCGTATGAAGCCGATCAGCAATGCGTCTACCGAACAGCTGATGCAGGAAAGCAAAGTCAATCTGCCGGACAACACCACCTTGGTTACGGACATCCAGATTGACGGCGAATCCATTGATGGATTTAACAGCGATATTCTCACCTATATTTCCCGCAAGAGCCCGTCCGCAGGAATCCCACAGGTTACAGCAACCGCGGCAAACGATGATGTAACCATCGAAATTCAGCAGGCGGATGCGGTTCCAGGACAGGCGACGGTAACAGCCACCAGTGCGAGTGGGTATCAGCGTGTCTACACGGTGGACTTTATCTTCAATGAGTATGTTTATCTTTCCGATTTAGAGGAAACCTCCGCAGAAGTCGGCTATGGAACCTTTACCAAGGACGCCAACCTGGATGGTGACAAGATCAGCGTCTATCAGGATGGCTCCAAGGTCTCCTACGACAAGGGCATCACCGCCCACGCCGCCTCCAAGGTCGTTTACGATTTGTCCGGTCTCGATGCAGAGCGCTTCCAGGCGTGGGTCGGCATCGACGGAGTCAACCGCAACAACAAGGTGCGCGGTGTGAAATTCCGCGTGTTGGTCGACGGCGAAGAGAAGTTCGTCTCCAAGGAGATGAAGGGAAGCGGAAGCAACGCGGAATATGTCGATGTGGACATCAGCGGCGCAAGCACGCTGACCCTGCTTGCCGATTTGACTACCAGCTCGAACGGCAACTGCCAGACTGTCTGGGCTGATGCGAAGGTCAAGGTGCGCGCCGAAGGCTCGGAGCTCTATCTCTCCGATGTCGAGGAAGAATCCGCAAAGGTCGGCTATGGGAACTTTACCAAGGATGCCAACCTGCAGGGTGGTAAGATCACGGTATATCCCGACGGTGTCAAGACTGCGTTTGACAAAGGTTTGGCGGCTCATGCCGCCTCCGAGGTGGTCTATGATTTGACCGGACTCAATGCGACACGTTTCCAGGCTTGGGTAGGAATCGAAGACAAAGACCGTGCGCAGGACGTAAAGGGCGTTGTTTTCCGCGTCCTGGCCGATGGAAAGGAGATCTTTGCTTCCGATGAGATAAAGGGAAAGAACACCAATGCGCAGTATGTCGACGTCGATGTGACAGGCGTGACAAAGCTGACCCTGCTTGCCGAACTGACCACGGGCAACAATGGCCGCTGCAATACCGTTTGGGCGGACGCAAAATTGCTGGTCGAAAGCACAGAACCATCAAAACCGCAGTTTGAAGTTGCAGAGGATTCGGATGCAAAGATTACAACCGACGGCGATACCAAGATCCTCTACAATGTCCCGGCAGGAGCGACGACCGAGGACATCGCAGCAATGCTCAAGCCCGTAGAAGGCGGTACATTGGAATTTATGGAGGCGACCGGCGGCTCCATCGACGAGGATTCGACGCTGGTCTCCGGCTACATCGTGATCCTGCGTGTGAACGGCACCGAAGAGGACCGCATGAGCGTGGCACTTCTGGGCGATATCAACCCGGATGGCATTGTAAATGAGTCCGATGTGCAGCTTATGCGTGAAGCCATTGTAGGAAATCGTTCCTTCGAACAAATTGAGTTGCTCAGTGCAGACATGAATGGGGATGGGGCGCTGGATGCCCATGATTTGTTCCTCATCAAGAAAGCGATGCAGTAAAAAAGTGGTCATACCCAAAGGACTTTTCCTGTAGGGGCAGACCGGAAGAAATGTACATATAGTACATATATAAGAAGGGGATACCCTCGCAGACTATTCTGCGGAGGTATCCCCTTCTGTTGGTTAGATCTTCCAGAAGAACCGGTGGAAGGTTCCCGTAAAAAAGCCTTCGCTTCAAGCATCGAGCGAAGCAAGCCGCTGGCAACAACCTTTTGATGATAGAAGGTTGCCGTTAGAACCGCCAATGCCTGTTTACGGGCTGTGGAGTAGGGATGCAAGCGGGAATAAAGTTCCCAGCCTCTTTAGATGTTTGCCGGTGGTTGTGACTGGCTTTATGTATGCGTAAAGGACTGTTTGTTGAATTGCACTGTGATTCCGGGCATTCCGGGACTTTGGGTACTGCCTCCGTCAGATATATCGCCCATAGAATAACCGCCGCGGTATACGCCGCTATAATGTTCCTGATAGCCTATAACGTCTGACTTCATTCTTATCCAATTCCTTGGCCACACAGATCGTCGAATAACCATTCTGCGGGGATACATAGACCTCTCTTTCCTTCCGTCCTGGCAGATCGATAACAGTCTCGTAAGAGCCGTCCCACTCCTTGACGTTACACTTTCATTGAAATCGAATATGTACCCCGCTTACACGGACGTGGAAAAGAAAGGTAAGAGCGGCAAATCCCCGTATGTCATGTGCGAATATGACCATTCGATGGGCAACAGCACAGGCGCTTTGAAGGACTATTGGGACATCATCCGCAAGTATCCGAACCTCCAGGGCGGTTGGATTTGGGACTGGGCGGACCAGTCGATCAACACCCAGATTCCCGGCGCGGAGCCCGGCGAGACCTATTGGGCTTATGACGGCGACTGGGACGTCTATACCGGCAAAAATAATTTCTACGTCAATGGCATTATTGCGCCGGATCGCACCATTCATCCGGCCATGTATGAAGTCAAGAAGGTTTACCAGTCCTTCCAGATGACGGCAAAGGATCTGGAAGCGGGCGTTATTACCATCGACAATGAATACATCGATACCAATGCAAACGAATACGACATGACCTGGGAATTGATCCGCGATGGAGAGTCCATTGCAAGCCATACGCAGTCCGTGGATGTTCCTCCGCAAGAGACGGTGGACATCACCCTGGAAGGCTATACTGCGCCGGCTGACCTACAGCCCGGCGAGGAGTGCTTCCTGAATATCCGTTTCACTACAAAAGAAGGCTGCTGGCGGGCGGATGCAGGCGTCTTTATCAGATGTTGGCAGGATTACCACACAATGGGTTGTATGTACTCGACCAGTCTTTCCTAAAGGACTCACCAAACAAATTGTCAAGCGGGTTTTTACAAAAGATACTAGGCAACATAGGGCGTTCTTCCGTATTGATTGTTTGCTCCCTTCAAAGGGAAATGTATCCCGTGAGGACGAAGCTTTATAAGGAAGCTGTCCATCGTCTTTTCCATCCTACCGGGGCTTTCTCTCAAAGCCGCCGCACACTTATAACCCTGGCCTTAACGTTGTAAATAGGAGAGTACTGAAATTTATAATGATTTTTCAAAAGGTTTACAGGATATACCATTTAAGAAAGTGTGAAAGAATTCAAAAAGCCCTTGGGCTTTGTTACACTTGTAACAAACTCAAGAGCTTTTGATATAAAAATCAATAAATTCTAAAGTCTTTATTTAAGGTTGGAGAAATCCGATGTTTGAGCCGGGAATACCGTTCACAAACATGAGATGATGCCAGCTGGAAACAAAATGTCATAATCGAGACGATGGCCGCTCATTCAGTTGCCAGGAAGCGCTCTCCTTTTGTAGTTGCACCATGTGATGGTATAATCCTTTTTGTTCCATCAATTGGGCAGGGGTGCCCTGTTCAGCGACTTTCCCATCTTTCAAGACAACAATGTGGTCCGCATGGGCTACCGTACGCATACGATGAGCGATAATCAACACCGTCTTATTTTGTACTAGGCGGGAAAGGGCCGCTTGAACAGCACTCTCATTTTCAACATCCAGAGAAGCTGTCGCTTCATCCAGCAAAATTACAGGAGCATCCTTTAGAAGTGCCCGCGCGATGGAGATGCGCTGCCGTTCGCCTCCGGACAAAGTAGAACCATTTTCTCCGATGACGGTTTGGTATCCCTGCGGAAGCTTACGGATGAATTCGTCGCATTGTGCAGCGCGGGCTGCTTCCAATACTTCTTGATCGGTCGCCTCGCGCCGTCCTAAACGGATGTTTTCCATGATGGTATCGCGGAAAAGGACCACATCTTGAAAGACAATTGCGTAATAGTTTAGCAGAGCTTCTGGCTCCACACAGGTCACATCAATGCCTCCCAGAGTAATGGTTCCAGAATTGACATCCCAGAAGCGTGCTGCCAATTTGGCGGCTGTCGACTTACCACCGCCAGAGGGCCCGACAAGCGCAGTGACCTCCCCTTGCTTAGCCGTAAAAGATACGTCGGACAGAACACCTTCATCCGAATGGTAAGAGAAAGAAACATGGTCAAATTGGATGTCATACCCGTTGGGAGTACAAGTATTGGAACCGGTTTGTACGGGTTGTTCCTCGATTTGACGCATACGTTCGATCTGCAGTTTTGCACTAAAGGTAGCGGCCAGGTTTTGCAACGCCAATGCCATGGGATCATAGAACCGTGCCGCGGCGATCAAAAAGACAAGATAGGTCAGAAGATCCACACCGCCTGTAATTAGCAGATGTGCGCCCACGAGGACGGTCGTTGCCAACCCTAGACGAAGAATCGCTTGGGCGGATGTGATAAACACGCCTGTAGTCAACTCAGCATGAATTGCAGCAGATTCAACGCCATCAATCTTGGCGTGTACACTCTCTAGGTAGTGTTCCTTTTGATTGCATGCCTTGATGTCACGGATGGTTTCCAGACATTCTTGAATTCCATCAGAGGCCGCACGTTTGGCAAGAATGCTGCGTGTTCCAAATTTGTCTTGTAGGAACTTGGAACCCACAGCAAGAATGAGTGCAACAGGAAGTACCCACAACACCGCCAATCCCAAGCGCCAGTCCATAGACAAAAGACCGATGGCGATGAGCGCCGTGGAAAAACAGGTAGCAATCAGCTGGGGAATGTAATGGGAAAAGGATTGTTCCAGGCTGGAGCAGTCGGACATGATGGTATTGGTCAAGTCAGCCAGGTCCCGGTTTCCAAAAAAGGAGAGGGGGAGTGCGCGGAGCTTTTCTGCAAGGCGAACCCGGCGGTTGGCACTCTCTTCATAGGTGCCCGTATATGTTTTGGCGTATTCCTTCCAATGGAACAAAAAGATGAACACAAGAATGATCAGGGCGCCAAGGGTGTATCCCCACACACCCGAAGAGGGATCGGTCCCTTCTGTCAAAGCAGCAATCATGGCCTGTAAGACAAAGAACAGGAGACCAACCGGCGCCATAAGGGATAAATTGCAGACCGTACACCAAAATACACCGCTGACCAGGTCCTTTGTCCCTTGTTCCGATAGAGCGAAGATGTGTTGCAATTTCCGAATCATTGCACAGCCTCCTTTCCAACCTTCCATTGGGCAGAGGTCTGATAATTCTGCCACATTCGTGCATATAATCCCTTTTGCTCCAGAAGTTGCTGATGGGTACCGCTCTGTAAGATTTGGCCTTCGGAGAGCACAAGAATCCGATCGGCATTTTGAATAGTGGAAAGGCGGTGAGCAACCATCAACACCGTTTTTCCGCGGGTCAAAGATTCAAAGGCCTTCTGAATCTGATACTCATTTTCAGGATCAGCAAAAGCAGTCGCTTCGTCCAACAAGACGATTGGTGCATCCTTTAAAATGGCACGCGCCAAAGCAATGCGCTGCTGTTCGCCCCCGGACAGATAGACCCCTTTTGCACCGACGACGGTATCGATACCGTCGGGCAACTTCTCGAGAATATCGTCGCATTGGGCTGCATGAGCAGCCTGCAAAGCCTCCTCCCGGCTGGCTGAAGGCCGGGCCGCCCGGATATTTTCCAGGAGGCTGGCCTTAAACAAGCGCGTATCCTGAAAAACAAAGGCTACTTGAGCCATCAAATCGCGGGTGGAAATCTGCCGGACATCCACGCCGCCCACCTGAACAGAACCTTCTTGTGCGTCCCAAAACCGGGGATCAGTGTAGCCGCGGTGGTTTTACCCCCGCCAGAAGGGCCCACTAAGGCGACTGTCGCCCCCTCAGGAACCGTAAAGCTCGCGTGTTGAAGCGCAGGCCGGTCCGCGCCAGGATAGGTAAAGGTCACGTTCTTGAACACAACGCTATGCCCGCTTGGAGACTGAGGATGTGCCGGTTCGGCTAAAGGCTTCTGTTCCAGAATCAGATTGAGCTTACGAATCGCCTCGTCGGCTTCCATCAGAGCCTGCGAAGCGTACATAATGCGGTTCATCATGCCACCACAGGCCGGAGCAAAGAGGATATAAAAAATCATGTTTAACAGAACATCCCAGCCATCTCCACCGGCTGCAGCGGTCATGAGCATCCCCATAGGGATAAGCAAAAGGAAGGTGCCGTTTAAAACCGTGGTAAACCAAACCAAGGGGGTCCGGCAACTCATCGCATAACCGGAGGCCAGTTCCTTATAGGACATGATCGCTTGATAGAAGTTTTTAAAGGAATGAACGGTTTGCTGAAAGACCTTGACGACAGGGATTCCGCGGATATACTCCACTGCTTCGCTGCTCATATTTTCTAACTGAATCTGATAGCGTTCGAAAAATTTCGCATTTTTTCCACCCATCATCAACGTCATCAGCCAGATGGAAACGATCATAGGAATCAAACAAACCAATCCCATCCGCCAGTCGAACACAAAAAGCAATACGAGGGCAACAACAGGGGTGACGATCGCTCCCACTAGGTCGGGAAGTTCGTGAGCCAATAGGGTTTCAGTCATCCCGGCATTGTCGTCGATGATCTTGCGCAGACGGCCGGTCTGATTGCTGGAAAAAAAGCCGAGAGGGAGGTCGACCGCGTGATCGATGGCGGTCCGCCGCATATTTCGAGCGGTATGGAACGCGGCGAGATGGGTACACATCAAGGCCCCAAAATAGACGAGTATGCTGGCACCGGCAAATGCGACTGCCATCCAGCCAAACCGCTCGAGTCCAGTGGCCTGTGAAAGTGAAGGAAAAGCACGGAAGGCCCCCTGTACAGCAAGCCAGATACATACATAGGGCATCAGTGAAAGGGCCGCCGACACCCCGGACAGGGTACAGCCCAAGATGGTCAGCTTCTTGTGCCCGCCTGCATAACCCAGCAGGCGGGACAAGCTGCTCTGCTTTTTTTTGTTCATGGGGAATAACGCCTCCTTAATGAAATAAATTCCGGTTGGACATAGAACCGCAGATTGGGAAAGAAACAGACCCTCAAAGAATTTTAAGTTAGCGATAACTAACTAAAAAGCAAAAAAATAGCGGCATACAAACCATTTCACAAAAAAGAATGTTGATAGTTAGCTACAGCTAACAAAGGGCGAAAAAGAGAGGCTCTTCAGAGCCCCAAGACCGTTCTCCAACCCGGATAGAAAAACTGACGAAGCGTAGTCAGGTAGTGTGCTGCCTCTTCCTTCGTAAAATCGTGCACGACCACTTCAAACAGAGCCGTGGAATATGCACTGAGAAGGAGGTGAAGCTCCCGTTCATCGATCGTACGGACGGGTACGCCGCATTTGCGCGCTGCTTCCATGAACTGTAAGGTCTCTTTTTGCTCCAAAACGACGAAATCATGGATAAAGTTTTCGTATTTGGTCCCGGAAGAACAGCAGAGCAACAATTTAAAGGCATCGAAATGGTCATAAATCAAATCGAGGAAATAGATCACTTCTGCATTACTAGCCCATATTTCGTCCAGCTGTTTCACAACCAACAGCTCATAGTCCCGTTCCTTGATGGTTTGGTAAACTTGGTCCAATTTAGAGAGCAATGGTTCTACCAAGGAGGCGAACACGGCCTCTTTATCTGCAAAATGGCGATATAATCCAGCCGATGTCATTCCAGCAGCTTCCGCGATGGATCGCATGGAAGCTTTTGCAAACCCTTTTTTCAGGAATTCAGCTTTTGCTGCGGGGACAATTCTGGCAAAGCTGGCGCTTTTATCCCTTGGCACAAAACCCTCCCTGCGGGGCAACCGGTATAGATCCCGTTTCACTATTCATTGTAGCTTTGATTTCTGTTTTGTCAAGGGATAAAGGCGGCGAAGCCACATTGACAGAATAGGTTTTTTGTGCTACTTTAATTAGCAGAGACTAACTGAGGGGGCTTTAGAAATGGTCAACATTATTATTCCGGTCTTACTGGCATTGGCATGTATTTATGGTGTCTATAGCTATGTCCGGAAACTTCGTCAAGGGGGTGGCTGTTGTGGCGAACATGAACCGCCCGTCAAGAAGGTGAAGGTGGCGGATCGGGATAAAAGCCATTATCCGTATGAAACGGTTCTGACGATTGATGGGATGACATGTTCAAACTGTGTGAGGCGGGTAGAAAATGCGCTCAACAACTTGGATGGTGTTTGGGCCCAGGTGGATCTTGGTTCTCGAAAGGCCATTGTACGGACAAAGCAGGTACTTTCAGAGGATACCTTACGCGAGGTGGTCCAAAAGGCAGGGTATCTGGTCCTTTCGGTACAACCGGGACAGTCAGAAGCGCGTGAAGAGCAATAGAAATTTTTATGCACAAAAGTTAGCTAAAGCTAACTTTTGTGCATCTTTTATCTTGCATACTGTAGCAAAATACGAATCTCCTGCTTTGTGGGGAGAGTAAAGGGTAACGCTTCCAGTATTGAGTAGAACAGCTGGTTATACAGGCACCTAAAAAGGAACTGGGCTTGGCCAAAAAGATGGGACCTGTTTACGGGTGACAGGACAAGCGATGCAAAAATGAGTGATACAGTGCTTCTAAGGGGCTGGATGGTATCAAGCCCTTATAGGGGTGATACAGTTCCTCGGCTTAGACGGGAATCGTGCCTAGATGGAATAGATGGGATGCGACGTTTGAATACACAGAGGCGATTTAAGGACGGTGAAGCGCAAAATGTAGATGGTTTTATACGTTCTTTTAGAGATGGCCTTATTTTGGATAGGAATTTTTTCAATGCACGAGGGGGTGAATAAGATGGATAAACTCATGGAACTGTTGGAGGAGGGCCGCGCCTGGTCCGTAAAGGATCTGGCAGATTCCTTGCAAAAACCGCAAGAAGAGGTCCAAAAGCAGGTGGAATCCTTGGAGTACGATGGTTATCTTCGAAAGACATGCGGCTGTGGACCCCAGTGCAAAGGTTGTGGGCATTGTGGTTCGCATGGGCATCATACCCCCTCGTTCGAACTGGTAAAGCTTCCCCAGGAGGAACTGTAACGGGAACCAAGTCGAGTAAGAAATGAAGAAAGACGGACAAACGGCGTCCATCTACCTTTTGAAAGGGAGGGACGCCGTTTGTCCGTCTGCCATTTTCGGGCGACAGCCAGGTATCTTCGAAAGAACCATACTCAATGGTATTCTGTGTGCATTGTGCAGGCAACATTTCCTGAAAAAGCGCGTTGCTTGACTTATGAGATGTTTTGGAAGCGGTTGCCGGTGTTTTTTTATTCCAGCAGATTGGTCATGCTGCGCAGGCTGACACCCAATGTAGACAGATTGTGCAGCATGGCTGAGGTCGCAGGAGGAAGGACGCCTGCAACACCGAGACCGATCAAACCGCCGTTGAATCCAATGACAAAGCGGTAGTTCGATTGAATCCGGCGCATCAGGCTGCTAGCAATCATACGCAGGTTGACCAGTTCGAACAAGTCGTCGGCTGCGATTGTAATATCGGCGATTTCCCGTGCAATTGCTGCACCGTCGCTGATGGCAATGCCTACATCTGCAGCGGATAGCGCAGGGGAATCGTTGATGCCGTCGCCCAGCATGATCACCGTGTGCCCCTGTGCACGCTCTGCTTCTACAAATCGAGCTTTGTCCTCAGGAAGGACCTCGGAATGGTATTCGTCCACACCGACTTGGGCGGCAATGGCTGCTGCGGTTCGCTCACTGTCTCCGGTGAGCATAACGGTTTTTTGAATCCCCAGGCGGCGCAGAGCATTGATGACCGCTTCAGCCTCTGCACGAAGGGGATCGGAAATACAAATGACAGCGGCCAGCTGTCCGCCAATGGCAAGGTACAGATGGGAGTACTGCTCTGGAAGCTCGTCAAAGCGCGGTTGGTCGCCATTCGGAATGGCACACGCCTCGTCTTCAAAGACAAAATGTGCGCTGCCGATCACCACACGTTCATTTCCGACCGTACTGGCGATTCCGTGGGCCACCAAATATTCCACCTGGGAATGCATTTCCTCGTGGGAAAGGCCGCGATCTCGGGCAGCCTGTACCACAGCGTTGGCCATAGAATGGGGGAAATGCTCTTCCAGGCAGGCCGCCAGCCGGAGCATATCCTCCTCGCTGTGGCCGCCAAAGGGAATCACCTCTGAGACGACCGGGCAGGCGTAGGTCAGAGTACCGGTTTTATCAAAGACAATTGTATCCGCTTTGGCGACGGCCTCCAAGTACTTTCCGCCCTTCACAGTTACATGATAACTGCTGGCTTCACGCATGGCGGAAAGCACAGCCAAGGGCATGGCCAGCTTCAACGCGCAGGAGAAATCGACCATCAGAACAGACAACGCGCGGGTGACGTTCCGGGTCCATAAATAGGCCAGGACACTCCCAAACAGGGTATAGGGCACCAGCTTATCGGCCAAATTGGATGCCTTGCTTTCCGCAGCAGATTTCAGTTTTTCAGACTGCTCAATCATGGCAACAATTTTATCGTAACGGCTTTCTCCGGATTGTTGGGTCACACGGAGCACACACTCGCCCTCTTCCACCACAGTGCCGGCGTAGACGGCTGTGCCGGGACGTTTCGGGACAGGAATGGATTCTCCGGTGAGGGATGCCTGATTGACCATTACTTCGCCTTCCTCGATGGTACTGTCTAAGGGGATCAGACCACCCATACGCACGGAAATGCGGTCGCCGGCCTTAACTTGATTTAAGGGTACCAGAATTTCCCCGGAAGATGTCTTAAGCCACACGCGGTCAATGTTCAAAGACATGCAACGGGCCAGATCATCCACAGACTTTTTGTGGGTCCACTCTTCCAAGAGCTCGCCAAGTCCCAGCAAAAACATTACCGAACTGGCAGTCGAAAAATCGCGGCGGATCATGGAGATTCCAATAGATAGCCCATCCAACAGTTCCACGCGCATCTTTCCCTGGAAAAGACATTTGATACCGCGAAGGAGATAGGGAATCGACCGGCACAGCGTGTAGGCGATTCGCAAAGGTGCGGGAAAAAGAGGGAACGGATGGCCTTAAAGACAACCCGCCCCACCAATTTTTCCTCGTAAGCGCGGTTGAGCGCCCGGCCGCTGTGCAGAGGAGCGAGATCGGCGACGCTCTCGGCGTCATAGGAGAAGCGGCTGATCTGTTGCAGCAGATCCGCACGGATGTCTTGATAATAAATAACAGCACAGCAGGTCCGTTCATGGACCACCGCCTGCCGCACTCCAGTGATATGCTGAAGGTATGCTTCCAGGAGATCCGCCTGTTCCAATGTCATCCGATTTTGGCAGCAGCGGATACGCATGCGCCCACTGCTTTCATGCATAATTTGAAATTTCATAGTTGACCTCCGACAAGGAAAAGAGGGCCGCAACCGCGACCCTCTTTTATTTGTTATAGAACGGACAGCAGATTTGCCCGCATCAAGCCTCAGTTGCTTCCGTGGACGTATCTTCCACAATCTCTTCCTGTGCAGCGCGCCGCTCGTTGATATCCTTGGCTGCGGCCAGAATGTCCGCCGCATTCTCCTGAACCGAAGTAACGGTACCCATTACGGATTCCTTGACGCGCAGTGCTGCTGCCGTGGCGTGGGTATAGGCTTTTTTGGCATCCTTGCTGCTCAGCAGTTTGATACCGGCGGAGCCAAACAGTGCGCCGCCCACGAATAATGCGATCTTTTGATAAATGTTCATAAGGCAATTCCTCCAGTATTATTTGTGCCGATAGCCCGTGATGATAACCATCACCATACAGATGACAGCGCCCCAAGCCCAGAATTTGTGCTGCTTCAAATTGGACACCTCCTAGCGCACGGCATTCATTTGAAATTCAAATATAACACAGTCTATCTGAAATTGCCGCCGGAAATAGACAAAACTCACCGGTTTTGGACATTTTTTTGATGATATAACCTTCGGTACTGTGCCGGAGTCATGTGGTAGTACTCTTTAAAAGCAGTCCCAAATTGGCTGGTACCAGTATAACCCACAGAGGACGCCACGGCCAACACGCTTTCAGAGGTTGTGCACAGCAGACGGGCTGCTGTTTGTAAACGATAATGCTTGAGGTAGGCGTGGATAGGGGTTCCATAAAGACGGCGAAAACAGTTTTTCAGAAAGGTCGGGGACAGTTGAAACCGCCGGGCGAGTTCCTGTACCGTCAGATGTTGGTCAAAATGAGCCAGCATATAGTCATGAACGCTACGGACAACGTCTGCCTGATAATGGTCGCAGTATCCGGTTTCGTGGGGAACGGTTCCCGCAGCCTGCCAGCTACACAATAGATAGAACAATTCCCAAAGTTTCAGAAGAAAGTAAGCGCCCCGCTGCTCCTTGGAAAGCTGGCAGAGGGATGCCAGGCAGGAGGCGCCCCAAGTGGTGTTCCGGATTACGGTACATCCATCGTGAGCGTTGAGCAATGCCTGCACCTGTTCCAAATGCAGGGGGCTTCCTGATAGCAGTGCGCAGGCACGCGCAAAGGACTCCCCTGCGGCAGAATGGTCAAAAAAAGCAGCGATGCAACGAAAACAGCCGCGGTCAAAAGAAAAGTTACGGACCGCAGCGGCATCAGTGACCAGTAGAAGTTCTCCGGCCTCCACAGTCGTCACGGTTCCCTGTGCGGTTGTCACCTGAAGCTGGCCGGATTGACAAAAGATCCCTTCAAGGTGTGCAGGCTGCATCCCCGCGGGGTATGAGGCTTCATATTGGGCCAGACAATACTCCCGGACAATCACTCCGATCGTGGGGGAACAACGGTATATTTCTTCTGAGCACATTTGCGAACTAGCCCATGCGTCGGAATATTCAGCAAGCATGTGGATGCACCTCCCTTGTTATTTCTGGGCAGAAAAAGTGAAGAAGGAATGGAACCTGTTTATGCACGAAAGGGTGGGTATCCCCTTCGATGAAAGAAAAATTACCATAAGTTAGCCTTAGCTAACTTATGGTTCGAAAAAAGCCGCTCCATCAGAGCAGCTTTTGCTATGGCGCAATCTTCTCTTATCATACCAAAGACAGGATTTATTTGTCAATAATAGGAGGAAAATCTTTCTTCCTGTAACCCTATGAAGTGTACAAAAACCTTGAAAACAAAACATACGGCCCAAAGGCTGACAAACCAGAGGCAGTCCCGCCCGGCAAGGCAAAACGTAAGACCTGAAAAGATTTCCGAAACCAAAAGCTCCGTAGCGCGTGGAGATCTCCTGGATTGAACCCCTGAAAATCGAACTGTTTGTGGCCAGATACGGCCTGTATTTGGATAACAACATTCATGTAACTTTCTTTGCCTCATCGATGATTTTCAAATGGTTGCCTTGTCATTTCAGCAAATCCAAGGAAGAAACGATAAAAACGCGATGGGAAGTCAATGGAAGGACAATCCGAGTATCCGGCTAAAAAGCGCATGTATTTAACCAACCGGCCAGGGTTGGGGTGTCCAGAGCGCTTTGTATCAGAGCGTTCGCTTACTTTTGGAGCCCTGTAAACAATCCTTTTTGGAGGACAGTTGCTTTTCTCAGAACAACCGGTCGCGGCGCTGGCAAGAAAAATCCATCCTATTCACTTGGTTCCATCGCCGCCCGCTTCTTCCTCCCGACGTTTTTGTTCCCGCCACTGTTTGATTTGTCGTAGGCGTTCCTGTACACGCGCTTCAGAACCCTGTGTGGTTGGGATATAGTAAGTCCGTCCTTCCAAAGAATCTGGAAGGCATTGCATGGAAGTGAGTTTTTCCTCTGTATCGTGGGCGTATTGGTACCCTTGCCCATAGTGAAGGTCCTTCATCAGACGGGTAGGGGCGTTGCGAATTTGGAGAGGGACAGGTTCATCCAATCTTTCCAGTGCATCCCGTTTGGCGGATTCATAAGCCATATACAACGAATTCGACTTTGGCGCGAGGGAGAGGTACGTTACCGCATGGGTCAAATGGACGGAACATTCCGGCATCCCAATAAAATGGCACGCCTGATAAACGGCTGTAGCGACTTCAATGGCACGGCTGTCGGCCATTCCCACATCTTCGCTGGCAAAGCGGATCAGCCGCCGCGCGATATAAAGCGGGTCCTCCCCGCCTTCCAGCATACGAGCTAACCAGTAGATGGCAGCGTCCGGGTCGCTGTTTCGCATGGATTTATGCAGTGCAGAGATCAGGTTATAGTGTTCCTCCCCATTTTTGTCATAAAGCAAGGACTTCCTTGAGAGGCATTGCCTCAAAATGTCCGCCTCTACGGTTACACCTTCGGATGTGCGTTCCCCATTTAAGACCGCCATTTCCAGGGTGTTTAAAGCCGTGCGCGCGTCGCCATTCGCAAAATGGGCGATTGCCGACAGCAACTCTTCTGAGATGGATATGGATTCCCCTCCAAACCCGCGGGTGTCCTCCAGTGCATGGCGAAGGAGGACCTCCAAGTTTTGCGTGGTTAGCGCTTGTAGAACGAATACCTTGCAGCGGGAAAGCAACGCCGAATTGACCTCAAAGGAAGGGTTTTCCGTGGTGGCGCCGATCAGTACAATGCTGCCACGCTCCACGAATGGGAGGAAGGCATCTTGTTGTGCTTTATTGAAGCGATGGATTTCATCCACAAACAGAATCGTCCGTTCCCCAAAACGCCGGTTTTCCTCAGCCCGTTGCATCACTTCCCGAATTTCCTTGATACCGCTGGTCACTGCGCTGAAGTCAATAAAATTGGCATGTGTCCGCCCGGCAATGATGCGTGCCAGAGTGGTCTTTCCCACCCCAGGAGGCCCCCAGAAAATCATGGAGGAAATGCGGTCCTGGTCGATCAGCTGCCGTAAAATTTTACCCGGTCCCAGTAGGTGTTCTTGTCCGACAAATTCCTCCAGAGTATGCGGCCGCATACGGCTGGCCAAGGGGCGGTCCATACCTTGCTTTTCAAATAAGGTCTGCTGTTCCATAGGGTGCCTCCATCGAATTGGTTTTTTCTATTCTACCACTTCGGGTAAAAAAGAACAAGAACAAAGTTTCGTTTAAAGAGCGAAATGAGACAAAACCTTGTAATATGGTGTACATGTGGGGAAAACAGAAGTTAATCTTTAAAAAATGGCCTAAAATACTTGACTTAGAGTGCACTCCAAGGGGTATAATCGGGGCAACATTAGAGGGTGGAAACAGAAGGTTTCTGCCGGCTGGATGGAAAAGGAGTGGGTGGATGATGCTATATAAGAGCTTTCAGGGATGGAAACTCTCTGCCCTCGGCATGGGCGCAATGCGCCTGCCCGTGATCGATGGCGACGATTCCCGAATCGATGAGACGGCAGCGGAACAGATGGTGGCATACGCTATGGAGAGCGGGATCAACTATTATGACACAGCGTGGGGTTATCACAACGGCCAATCGGAGTTGATAATGGGGCGCCTCTTACGGAAGTATCCGCGGGAGAGCTACTTCTTAGCAAGCAAATTTCCGGGTTATGACCTAGCCAATATGGATAAAGTGGAAGAAATCTTTGAAAAGCAGCTAGAAAAATGTGGTGTGGACTATTTTGACTTCTATCTATTCCACAATGTTTGTGAAATGAATATTGACGCATATTTAAATCCGAAATATGGGATCTTTGCGTATCTGATGAAACAAAAACAGGCTGGGCGAATCCGCCACTTAGGGTTTTCCGCACACGGCAGCTATGGCGTGATGAAGCGTTTTTTGCATGCATATGGGGCGGATATGGAATTTGGGCAGATTCAGTTGAATTACCTTGATTGGAAATTTCAGGATGCCCAAGCAAAAGTGGAACTTTTGCGGGAATTTGGCATCCCTGTGTGGGTGATGGAGCCCTTGCGCGGCGGCCGATTGGTTACATTGTCCAAAGAAGATACCGAAAAACTCCACAATCTTCGCCCGGAGGAACCTGTCCCGGCCTGGGCGTTTCGGTTCCTACAATCGATTCCCAGTGTGACGATGGTGCTCTCCGGCATGTCCAACCTGGAACAGATGCAGGAAAATATCCGCACGTTTGAGGAAGAAAAACCGTTGAATCCCCAGGAGATGAAGGCATTGCTGTGCATTGCAGATACTATGGTGAGGAAGAACATACTCCCCTGTACAGCCTGCCACTATTGTGTCAGCCATTGTCCGCAGGGCTTGGACATTCCATCCCTGCTTGCTCTGTATAACGAACACCACTTCACAGAGGGTGGCTTTATTGCACCCATGGCACTATCTGCAATTGCACAGAATAAATGGCCCAGCGCCTGTATCGCATGCCGGAGCTGTGAGGCCGTCTGTCCCCAACAGATTGAAATATCGGCGGCAATGGCCAGTTTTGCGAAGGAATTGGGATAAGGGGAATTTGATGGGGGTATATACAAAGCGGCGCCCCAAGAGGAATCGGTATACAGATAAGAGCGAAGAGGACCGAATGAGAGCTGTGATGAGGAGGAAATCGTATGGAATATCGCAAGTTGCCACATGGTGGAGAGAAAATCAGCATCATTGGGCTGGGAAACAGTTCGTTGGGACCAGCTGGAGAAGCGGAAATTGAAAGGATTGTACGTTTGGCGATTGAAAACGGTGTCAATTATTTCGATATGGCGGCATCGGATGCAGTACCTTTCCCAGCCTATGGAAGAGCGGTTGCTGGCTGCCGGGAAAACGTCTACTTTCAAATTCACTTTGGGGCGGATTATCGAAGCGGAAAGTACGGCTGGACACTGAACCTGGACACGATTAAGCGGTCGGTGGACTGGCAGTTAAAGGCGCTACAAACCGATTACATTGACTTTGGTTTTATTCACTGCATCGATGAAGCAGCAGATTGGGAGAAGGTGTGTGCAGCAGGAACCTGGACGTTTCTACAGAAGTTGAAAGAGGAGGGGGTCGTACATCACCTCGGGCTTTCTACACATACGCCGAAGATTGCCAATATGGTATTGGATACTGGTCTGATTGATATGATGATGTTCAGTATCAATCCTGCCTATGATTACCGGCACGGGGAGTTTGCCATCGGCAGTGTGGATGAACGGATGGCCCTGTACCGCCGCTGTGAAGCGGAAGGGGTGGGGATTTCCGTGATGAAAGCGTTCAGCGGGGGCCAACTTCTGAACGAAAAGACGTCTCCCTTTCAGCGTGCGTTGACAGAATACCAGTGCATACAGTATGCGCTAGATAAACCGGGCGTATTGACCGTACTGCCGGGCGTGCGTAATGAAAACGACCTGCACCGCATTTTGGGATTTCTGAATGCGGTGCCAGAGGAAAGAGATTACTCCATTTTGGGAACGTTTACCCCGCATGACGCGGCAGGAATTTGCGTGTATTGCAACCATTGTCAGCCGTGTCCAGCAGGGTTGGATGTCGGACTCATCAACAAATATTATGACTTAGCGCAGGCGGGGGATACATTGGCAAGAGACCACTATATTCATCTGGAAAAGACAGCATCCGATTGTATTGCGTGTGGCCACTGTGACTCCCGTTGCCCCTTCCATGTGGGCCAGGTACGGAGAATGCAGGACATTCGTTCCTATTTTGGCGGGAGGGAATAGCTGGAAAGTAAGATTCAAAACAGCCTTTCCAAGGGAAGGAATACATTGATCAGGCTGACGACAAAAAATGTGACTTTGGCAGCGTTGTTCCTTGCTATCGGATTGGTGCTGCCGTTTTTGATCGGGTAAATTCCACAGGTTGGGAACATGCTCCTTCCGATGTATATCCCGGTTTTCGTATGCGGCCTGATCTGCGGATGGCAATATGGAATGACAGTTGATGCGTTATGCGCTCTTTGGCGCGCCGGTTTTATTCCCTACGGGAGTTGCGATGGCATTTGAACGAATGACCTATGGGCTGGTGTACGGACTTTCCCGCTGGCAGGGTGTAATTGCACTTTATCGCTGTTTGGTTGCCGCCATGTTGGCTGGCAGGATTGTCTGGGGTATTGCTCAGATGGCGTTCTTGGGGATTACCAGCGAAGGTTTTACTTGGCGGATGTTCCTAATGGGTGCATTTTTGAATGCAATTCCCGGGATTGTAATTCAGCGGATTCTTATCCCGGCCGTCGTGGTGGCGTTAAACCGGACTGGTTTGGTACGGTTTAAACAACCGCAGGTGTCCGCCCAGAGGATGAACGGCCAACGTACGGCCTAAAAGGGAAACAAAAGAAGAACCACAAAAGGTGTCCGTCGCCCCGAAGGAAGGAGAGTACCAGCTTTGGAAAATCCCCACCCGAACGTTCTCGAGGAAAAGGAGCGTTTGAAAGCACAATGCTCGAGTGACCCTCTTCACAAGGAACGTTTGATAACAAAGAACTCTATCCCCGGCAATTTGTCGGGGATAGAGTTCTTTTTATAGACGGGAAACCGTCCGTCGCATGAATCTGTAGATAAAGGGGGACTGGACTCCCAGGATGTCTCCTTCATTTCGGAATAAACGATTCATAAGAGAGCGGGATACAGTGAAAAAGGGATAGGATAAAAGCGTATGGACGCCAGAAGAGAGAGCGGAAATTGTCCATAGGCATATGGATGAACATGTTTCGGTGAAACCATTGGAGAAGAGGGATAACGCAGATTGCAACGTGGTTTGCTGCTGAGTGAAAAGTTCATAGAAGGTAAATCCTCATTTGAGCATAAGGGACGTCCAGGAAATCCTTTCTCTGCTTTACATCCCAGTGAAGATCTTATAATAGAGCGGCTAGGGCTCATAGACGTCAAATTGAGAGTTGAAAAGGAACGGTAAAAAAGGATTGCAAGCGAAAGGGGCTGGTGTAAGCAAACACGTTATCGGATAGGGCAAGGGTTCGAAAGCGTAGAAATATTAAGAACCAAATCCCTGGTTTCATCTCTTTGCAATGGATGCCTGTCCATCCAGCTGGTTATGACAAGTGGAGAACCCGAAGGATAAACTGAATACATATGAGCATCATAGGCTTCTGCTACCAAGGTTAATGGAAGAACAACACAAGAAGTACCCTTCTCACGGACATCACATGTTGGCACAAGGCGTATTTGATGCAATTGGATGCTTTCTCATAATTTTGCCCATACATGCTGCAAACAGGACCGTATCCGTTCACAGGCGGAAAAACACCCATATAAAAAGGATGGTAAGAACATGTTCGATCCCCACGTAATAGCAGGAACCTGGAATGTCAACCACCCTGTTGGATTCGTAGTATCCGACATGACTATCTTTAAAAACGGAATAAAAATGAGGAATGGACATTGTGGATCGATCCATTTAACAATAGCGCTGGGGAATCCCTCCCCAAGCCGCGGTTGTTTTCATATAGATTCATCAGCGTATGTTTAAGAAATCACAGTCGGGAAGGGCGGTATGTGCAAATGCATCAAAAGCGAATCCCCCTGCGTATGTGTGCAGGATGCGGAGAAAGCAAGCCGAAAAAAGAACTGGTCCAGGTGGTCCGTTCGCCGGAAGGCGAGATTTCCCTAAGGTTCTTACATGCCAGGCAACACCGAGCCAAGGCGGTACTGTGTGATATTCCTATTTCGACTGCCTCAAGAAGCCTAAACAACTTGCTGGAAAAAGGAGAAGCAGATGCCCCAGAGAGACTTATACACCGGCCGGGGCTTTGTTTACGCCTCACCGGCCTTCGTTAAGGCTTACGGCCATTATGCCATACCACGCTCCATGTCTCGAGCAGGAACTCCAACCGATCATGCAATTATGGAAGCGTTAAATGGTTGAAGCAAGGAGAGTTACGCCTTGCCCTCGACTTAGAGAATACAGAAATGTTCCCAAACGGCTGGACGAGTATGTTTACTAGTTCAATCACCAGCGGCCTGTGGCTGCCCTGAATGATAAACCCCCAGTTCAGTACAAGACCGAACTGGGGTTCTGATTCTATGGTGGTTTTTAGTGCCTGCTTTTCTTTGAAAAATGCATAGAGCTGGCGGGTTGGCATATGTGGGCAAAGTTCTCTGGTTTTATCCGGACCTGAAGGCGCCGGCACATCTGCCACTTACAACAATTTGTTCCTTGCTGTTCATGAACGGGCCTGCACATCCTTCGCGCATCGTCCGGTCCAGCCCATGATCTGTTTCCGCTGGCTTTGAATGTGCTCTGCAATCTGCTGTAACATTCTTGCCCGTGGCGTCCATATATCGCGCTGGCGCCCGCTTATCTTGAAAAATACAGCAGCCGGGAATAGACCTCTAGCAAACGCGGATACGCATATTCAAAAAAGGACTTGTAGGCATCGCAAAGATAGTTTTTGCCTAGACCATCCGAAAAAAAATCCCGGTCCCGACGGCACCCGCCCCGACAGAGCGAAAACCAACGGCATTGCCGGCATTCCTCCGGCTGGTATTGGCTCTGTTCGACAAAGCGGAGCTGTTCCCGCTGCCGGTCGATTTGTTCCAGGGTGTCGGTCAGGAAATTACCCAGCTTATAGTGATCCAGCATGTAAAAATCACAGGGATAGACACTTCCATCCGCTTCGACCACATACTGCAGGCTACATTGACCTCCCATTGCACAGACTTGTGGAGGTTGTCCATCCAAAATCAACAATAGATTATCAAAGTATTGGTGGAATTGCCGCGCTCCTTTCTTGATCTGCTGGTACCAAAGATCAAAGGCATCCTTTAGATACTGTGCATACCGTTCCGAAGTAAGCGACCAGGGATGC
>NZ_JBKEIV010000016.1:0-13275 GCF_046693725.1 Anaeromassilibacillus sp. SJQ-1
TTCCTTGTCTTTGGGAAAGGAAGAAGATTTAAAACACATGAATACAGCAAGACGCATGAAAAAGCCGTAGTGATTCCATGTTTAAAGCCTGAGGTTCGATCTCGTGTCATTACATACCTTTGACAATTTCCATAAAACGCTCCATAGAATACGCCCCCGGATAGTCCGGTTGTTTGGTCTCAAACACCATGTAATACTTATACTGTTTTCCGGCCAACTTCGCCCATTGATCGCCAATCTTGGCTTTTTCTTTGGACTCGTCGTTGTCCAGATGATCGCCCTTGGTTTCCACCATCAGCACCTTCCCACTGTGGAGCATTACAATGATGTCAGGGTAAGCATGAATAGGGCCGTTGATCTGGAATCCCAATCTGGAAATATTGCGATGCCACCACTCTGACGTTGTTCAACTCAGATAGGCTCCACACCACTCTAAACTCATACTCGTTCATTTCTTCTTCGGCGGTGTAGAGTGATTTCGGCGTCATCGAGGTAAAGGCAGTGGGAGAGATCACCCCTGGCAGCGCATAGTTGGGCAAGCAGGATATTTTATCCTGTTCCAACCCAGGTATCAAATACGCAGAAGCGATGTTGGGCAATCAACTCTTTTTACTTTCCCCTGAATCTTCACGACATAGGGGTACGGAGACTGCTCCAGCTCAGAAAGTTGATCTTCGTTCAAGGTACCAATCACACGATCGATGTACTCGTTCAGTTCCCGGTCGTTGACACAGTTCATCTTGGACAGTTTCTGCTTGATAATGCCCTTACACAGAGAAAGCCGTTTTTCGGAGGGCTGAGTGCTGAACCACTCCCGAAAGAACGCACTGTCGCCACCAGACAGCCGCCACGCCTTTGCAGTGCTGTCCTTACTGTTGTCCACATCCACCCGTGCCATTTCAGCATTGACGGTGGTGAAATCCACATGGGCGTCTTTATCCCGCAGAGAAAACCCGCCCTCCAAATGTTCCAGCTCCAGTGTTTCGTAGAGACTCAGAAAACAGGCTGGGAATGGTCTCCAGCATAAACTGAGGGAACCGTAAGGTAGAGGCTTCTTCTGCAAATTCTTCATTCATTCGGAATTGATTCATTTTGTCGCGCACCTCCAGGGGCGCCTGACTCAAAGCAGTATTATCTGCCTGGTTGATCTCATCCTCATATATTTTATTCTGTTGCAGCGCCTGTGCCAGCATGGGATCGGACTGCACAGCTCCTTCTGGACGGATTGCTCTGCCTCCTGCGTCGCCGCATCAAGACGCGCTTTTAAATCGGTACTGTCTACCTCCGGCAGATCCGGTTCGTCAGAGGGAAGCGGAACAATGGGAAGTTGTTCCGCTTCCGGGCTCGGCGCTGCTGCAACCGGAACGTCCACATCCTGCGCCCGGTAATCGCGGTTGCTGAAACCGGCGCTGTTTAACCCGGTCACGACCTTTTCCAGCGTCTGGTGGAAGTCCGCGGAAGAGGTAATGACATAGGAGAGATTCAGCACTTCGCTGCTGTTCTTTTGCGCGTAAGGTAGGCGGAGCACCCGGCCCAAAATCTGTTCCACATCCACGGTGGAAGTGCGGTTTGCCACCGTGGCCAGCACATAGGCAAAGGGACAGTCCCATCCTTCTTTTAGGGCGTTGACGGTGATAATGTACCGGATAGGACAGTTCGGGGACAGCAAGTCGATGTTCTTCAGCTCGTCCTTATCGCCGGTCTTGATGGCAATTTCCTGCTCGGGGATACCGCCGTCCACCAGCGTTTTTTTGATCTTTTCATATGTCGTGCTATCCGCATGATTGCGGGGTTGTGCCTGAAATAGAACGATCGGGCGGATATAGCGTCCGCTTGTCTTCTGCTCCTGCTTTGCCTGTGCCTCCAGTTTGGCGCGAATAGCGATGGCATCCCCATACACATCGGCCTGAGACTTGCGGTTATAGACGATGACCGGCAGCTTGACCATGTTGGCTTTTTTCAGCCGTGCGGCGTCAACAAAAGAGATAACATTGCTTTTCTTCTTAGGCGTAGCGGTCAAGTCAAATACAAAGCTGGGATTGAAGTTTTGCAACATTTCCACACTCAAATCCGAAGTGGCATGGTGGCTCTCGTCCACAATGACCACCGGGTTCAGATAACGGATCACCTGGATCAATGCCGTCTCGTCGGTATCGGCCAGCAGAACCGACGGATCGTCCATCCACTTTGCAAACTCGGCCAGATAACCGTTCTGCTGATAGGCTTTACGGCCGTCCTTTTTGCTCGTGCGGAAAGAATCATAGCTGAGAATAAACACAGAAAGCTGCTCCATAATGGCGGAAGGGGTAAAATTTTGCCCCAGGAGGGCCTGTTCCTTGGAGTAAACTTGGACCCGCCCGCCAAAATCTACATCCAGTCGCTGGCGATAGGGATGATCAGGGTTTTCCAACGCCTTACGGGTCTGTGCTAGAATGGCTTCGGAGGGCACCAACCACACCGCGGCCTTGGCCCGGCGTTGGGGCATGGCGTCAAAAATCGTGCGCAGAGAACTGGCGGCGATGTAGGTCTTGCCACCGCCGGTAGGCGCCTTGGCGCATATATGGGGCACGCCGGGAAGCACGTTCACATAATCCGGCATACCACCAAGGCCCACCACAACATTCTTTTCGTTCCAGAAAGTCTGGTACGCCTTTGCCGGACTTTGCAGCTTTACCACTAGCTCCAGATAATGTGCAAGATCGGCAATAACCTCTTTCTGATAAGATTTCAGTTCCATTTCTGTACGCTCCTTTACAGCCGTGCAATATCCCGAGGGATTTTCTTAAATAGGATGTTATGGTTGCGCAGTGTTTCCAGAGGGATAGCGCATAGATCGGCATAAATGATATAGCCTTCGGCCTTGGTCCGAATTGTAGATAAAAAGGCGTAGTCCAACGTGGTGACGCTTTCCCGCTCGTAATAGAAGTAATAGGCGGTATTGCGGCATAGGCCCATGAAATAGGGCTCGTCCTTCGATTGTCCGGCGGGCAGGGGCTCTTTGGTCTCCATATAGTAGACATATTCCCGGATTTCCTGCGCGCCCACTTCTTCGTTGAGGTTGCCGTCCGGCAGCAAAAGCACAGGCCCAAGCTCGTAATAGCTGAAATGACCGCCGGTGCCCTCCACGGCCTTTTTATCTCCATACCCATCAATTACCCGCTTGACTCGCTCGGCGGTGATGCTGCCGGCGTAGTCCATCATTTCCACCAGAATAAATTTGCGGTGGCCGCCGTCGGCCCTGTTCATGTTCAGCACAGCATGGGCGGTGGTCCCGGAACCGGCAAAAGAGTCGAGAATGATGGAATCTGGGGTGGATGCAATTTGTAAGATACGCTCAATCAGACGTGTGGGTTTTGGCGTGTCAAATCTGGTTATTCCTAGTTTTCTTAACTCCATAGAAGCCCCTTGTGTATGATTCACGTCATCATAATGCCAAAGTGTACGATTAACTACACCTTGATGCCCAAATAAGAATTTTTTAAATCTCGGATATTTTGCTTTCCCATCTACACCCCAGTAAAGCAAATTATTTTTGATATGTTCTTCATATTGTTCCTTTGAATACGCCCATACGGCTGTTTCTTTTGGCCAAACTTCTTGTCCTGTATTAGGATTTAGGATAGGGTAATACAAACTTGGCCTTTCCTCTTTAGATTTATTGCAGGTATATGTAGCTGAATTCCAGCAGCCACGAGGATCATTATCTGGGTTTTGATAGTTCCTTAATTGCTTTTCCGTTAAGGGCAAACGTGATGGTCTCCAAATCGCTTTGTTCTTTGCAAAAACAAGAATATATTCAATATCATTGCTAAAATATTTTGCGTCATTTGAAGGGGAAGCTTTCTTAAACCACGAAATGTAATCCACAAAGTTGACATTCCCAAATATTTCATTGCAAAGAAGATGCAGGGAAGATAGCTCCGTGCTATCAATGCTAATAAAAATAGCTCCGTCCTCTGCCAACAGCTTTTGCAGCAGCTTCAAGCGGGGGTACATCATACACAGCCATTTGTCATGGCGGGAGAGGTCCTCTCCCTCTTTGCCTACCACTTCGCCCAACCACTTTTTGATCTTGGGGTCGTTGACGTTGTCGTTGTATACCCAGCCCTCGTTGCCGGTGTTATAGGGAGGATCAATGTAGATGCACTTTACCTTGCCCTCGTACCGAGGCAGCAGGGCCTTTAACGCCTCCAAATTATCGCCGTGGATAATCATGTTTTCACTGCCGTTGTCCTCGGCGTGCTGTCCAGCTTCATCGTAGCTGTACTGGCGTTCCAGCACCCGGTACGGCACTTCCTGGTGGTGGTTTACAACTTTATCTTTTCCGATCGATTCCAGTGTTGGCATTATCTTTCCTCCGAAGATAGGGTATCTGTTCAACCTGCTCGTGCATCTTTTGGGCAGCATTCTCAAAGGCTGTTTCCCAAGGGGAAAATCTGCTTTGCCGTTTCCAGACCTCTTGCTGACTGTTTCGGACAGCGTGTTCCGGTATACTGTCTGGGGGTTCTCTTAATCCGCACTTGCCCTTCTGTAATCTTATAGAAACCAAAAGCCCCGGACGCGACTTGCGCGCCGGGGCTTCCGACTGGCGGAAGCGGTGGGATTCGAACCCACGAGACGTTGCCGTCTACCTGATTTCGAGTCAGGCCCGTTATGACCACTTCGATACGCTTCCATATAATCATTTTTCTATATGCCTTATAAACCATCTTACAAACAACTTTGAGTCCAATAGGCCAGAAAAGACGCCCGAATCTTAATGGCTTCTATTTCAGGCGAACATCTACATTTTAAAGAAGTGTGCGGGAAAAGTCAAGCAGTTTTACAGGATTCTTGCTGTTCAGACAAAATATTCCGAGCATAAAGAATGAAAAGCAGTACCACGACATGGAAGAAAGGCATATGATGCTTTGAGACAATTTCTAAAAAATCAGGTGATGAGTATGGCTTATACCGAGCGAGAACTCCTGGCGCGGTTGATCCAATGTGAGGCGGGCGGGGAAGGGGAGGACGGTATGCGCGCAGTGGCATCCGTCATCATGAACCGTGCGACAGTCCCCTATGGAGAGTTTTTCCGAATCAGCCAGGGCGGGAATGTACGCAATATTATTGAACAACCCGGACAGTTTGTCTGTATGCGGGAGACCGTAAATGGAAACTACAATCAACAGAACGTATGGAATATGGATCCACAAGAAATTCATTATGAAATAGCGGATTGGGCATTGGCGGGGAATACCTTGGGGGCTGTGGGAGAAAGTTTATTTTTCTTTAATCCCTACAGTTCGCAATGTCCCACTTATTTTCCGCCAGGTGGCATTGGCGTTGCATTCAATCGAATCAATGACCACTGCTTTTACACGCCTACACAAAAGTATGCAACCACTTGAATCTATGACGAAATAGGAGGGTATGTTTTATATGGATACTGGAACATTCGCTCAAAATCAAGGGATGTCCAGCGCGACCACACCTTGTGTGGGGCCGGGTTGCGGAAGTTCCGCACCGGATGTCTCTTCCTTTACCAATTACCGGGCAAATCCAAACTTGCCAACTCTGGAAGAAATCGCTTCTTATAATGTGATGAATGCATATCAGAGGCAATTACAGAGGGAACAACTACAAAATACAGATAATAGCCCACTGCGGGACTATGCTGTGGAAAACCAACATGTCGGTACACCGTGGCCGCCATTGTCAGACCGCTGGGAGAGCCGTAACAACATTGCGCAGGGAGCGCCCACAGATAGCAGTGCCATTGCTCAGAGCGGCGCAACTGGCGGCTCATTGGCGCCGATTACTCCTACGACGCAACCGCCTTCCATACCAGCGGAAAGCTTACAATATATGAATGGCTTTTTGCGTACGCAGATTGGCCGGCCAGTACAGGTTGAATTTCTGGTGGGGACCAATAATATGGTTACTCGTTCCGGAATCCTTTTGGCGGTAGGTGCAAACTTTATTCTCATTAATGAGGCTGAGACGGACGACATCCTGGCATGCGATTTTTACAACATCAAGTTTATTCGGTTTTACTACTAATTTATCCCTCTATAAAAGGCGGTGCGGAACACTCCACACCGCCTTTTATAATACGGATACCGTGCGAAAGAAGTACCCTTGTAGGTTTCCGATACGATGAAAAGAAAAAGCCATGATTATCCCGCGGCTTCTACCGTTTGCGCTGAAGCTGCCTCAGGCGGAAGCTCTACAGCGGAAGCGTCATTGCAATGCGTAAGGCTCCCTTCTATGGTACACTTGGACACGGAAACCTTTACACTGTCGCCACTGATTTTATTAAATACAGTATTGAGCGCCTCTGTAGTATCCAATTCCATACGAACAGGAAGCCCGGTTTCCTGTTCCAGATAACAATAGCCATAAACCGCCGGTACACTGTCCAAAAGCTCCTGCACCAATGTTTGAGACCCATCCCCCATTCCACTGGCAGATACAGTAGCCTCAATGGAACTCCGAAGAATTTCTGCCGGAAAAGTCACCTCTAATTTGTAGGTTGCCACACCGTCCACTTCTTCCTCCCGAACCAGGTGCGGTTCAGCAGCCTGCTTCAACAACCGCAGACACTCGATCTGTTCCAGAGGGGTGGTGTTCAGATTTTCAGCAGGAGTGCGGAGCCATCCATCCTCAGATTCAGCGTAAAACCAGCAAGCGCTGTCCTCGGCCACTGTATACGTTACAATTGGCGCACCAGTCCCCGCATCCTGCGTACTTTTTAAACGAAATGGATCGGCAAAATATATGGAGGAAACCTCGGAATGAAAAGTTTGTTTTGTACCGCCCACAGAAAACTCCAGGTCGCTTGAAAAGCGGCTTTCACAACTTTCAAGGGCATTTGCCTGCGACATAGCCTCCCGAAAGAGGACGTCTGGGTCAAGTTGCCCCTTGGAGGAACAGGCCGTACATAAAAGAGCAAAACAGAGAATCAGAGCGGCTATGCCTCGAATCCAATTTCTTTTCATGATTGACTTCCTTTCGAAACACTGGAAAGAGGAGAAATCGCTTTCTAAACAGATTTACCACCATAGTAGCAAACAATTTGTAAATTCGCAAGACAAATCGTGTCGTGAACTTGACATAAAACCCTTTGAAGGGTATCATGTATTGTATATAACTATGGGGTTTTAATCGGGAAGCTTCCGCGTAGTAGGGGAGATTGCCCAGAACAGGAACGGCCATAGAGGCCGAACGGTGTTTGGATAGAAAAGGGGTTTTTTTGTTGTCGAATCGAGTCAAAGAAGTGGCCATGGAGATGGCTTCTCTTTCTGTTTATAAAGGGATTTTAAATCGGACGGTTCCAAAGGCGTTTTACCGGCTGCTGTGGGAGGCGGAAGGCGGTTCCTTGGAATCGTTTCTAAATGCGTGGGGCGATTTTTTTGCTGTATTGTGTATGCGTGGGTACAGTGAAAACCTTGCAGGATGCATCACGGGGACCGCTTTGTTTGATGAGAACGCCTTTTCTTTGGCCGCCGCCGCGGGAACTGCCGTACTTCCGGAAGGAATGCGCTGTGCAGTGAAGCGAGATTTGGCTGTGATCCGGAAGGCGGCGACTCTCACACCCAAAGAGATCCGGGAGAGTTGTGCATTTGCAAAGGAGATTGCGGGGATGCAGCTCCCCGAATGGAATATAGGCGAACCTGTTGCAGTGCTCGATGGCGAACTCGACCATTGCATTACGAAAATGGCAGCGTACTATCGCTCCAATGGATGCGGAATGTATGCGCGCTACCGTGCCTTTATTTGGCGAGACCACCGCATCCAGCCTGTGGCTTATCCGGACAAGCAGCGCCTGGCCGATCTCAAGGGATATGAGATCCAGCGCAAATTGGCGATTGATAATACATTGGCCTTTTTGCAAGGGCTTCCTGCAAACAACTGCCTGTTGTATGGGGATCGCGGTACGGGGAAATCTTCCACGGTCAAGGCGATGCTCAACGAATTCTATCCGCAGGGATTGCGTGTAATTGAAATTCCCAAGGAAGCGTTGATGGATTTCCCAGCGTTGGTGGACCAAATTGCATCGGTTCCGCTAAAATTTATCATCTTTATTGATGATCTATCCTTTTCCCAGCAAGACGACACCTATGCCGCATTGAAAGCTGTGTTAGAGGGCGGTTTGGCTGCACGGCCGCAAAACGCGCTTATTTATGCGACTTCCAATCGCCGCCATCTGTTGCGGGAAAGTTTTTCCGATCGGGAAGGGGACGAAATCCACCTGGGTGATACCATCCAGGAGAGCATGTCGCTGGCAGACCGCTTTGGATTGTCCATCCAATTTTCTCTCCCGGATAAAGTGCATTTCTTGGAGATTGTGGAGCTTTTGGCACGCCAGCGCGAGCTGGACGAATACCTCCCAGAGATCAGGGCGGGGGCGGAACGCTGGGCGATCGCCCGCAGTGGCCGTTCACCGCGCTGCGCAAAACAATATATCGACGACGCGGAAGCGCGCATCCGGCGTGGACAGCCGCTCGATTGACACAGGACGGAAGGGAGACAAGTCTTATGTTGAAAAGATCATTTGCAGCGCTGTTGGGCGTGTTATTGATGATTGGGGCTTGCTTGGGCTGTGGACCACAAGGGGACATCAGTTCTGGCGTAGCAGAGAGGGACTTTCCAGTTACCGTCAATGAAGTGACCATTCAAGACGAGCCGAAGGGCGTTGTGGTGCTTTCACCCAATCTGGCAGAGGTGATTCTAGCGCTCGGCTATGAGATGCAGCTCTGTGGAAAGGGCGCGGCATGTACGCAGGAAGATCTCTCGGTACTTCCGGACATGACGATGGATGACCCACAGTCCATACTAGGGGTTGGGGCGGATTTGGTACTCACGGAGCAATCTCCGACCGAAGAGCAAAAGAAAGGGCTGAACGATGCAGGAGTAGATGTTGTCACCATCGCGCCAGCAGCGAGCCGCGAAGACTTTACCCGCCTGTATCGGGAGGTTGGCGCTTCTATTATGGGCGGCGTGAAAGGATATGAGCGGGGAGAAAAGATTGCCGAGGGGATTTTCAGTACCATCGACGACATCAGCCGCCAGATTCCCCAGACGGATACGCCGGTTTCCGTCTGTTATCTTTATGATGTGGAAGGCGGCGTAGTGACAGGCGATACTCTCGAGGGCAAGTTGATCGAATGCGCTGGGCTGATCAATGCAGCTTCCGATGGAGTGGATAACCACATGGAAGTGGACACCCTATTGATGGTTCAACCACAGTACATCTTCTGTCCTACGGGGCTCAAGGAGACTCTGGCGCAGACGGACAAATACAAGAACCTGACAGCAGTACAGGAAGGACGCGTCTATGAAATGGACCCCGCTTTGATGCAATGGCAGGGCAATGGGGTGATTTCGGCCGTCAGTTTTATGGCGGGGACCGTGTACCCATCCCTGGCGGAGGGAACCACGTCTTTGGCGCCGGAGGATGGCCAAAGTCAAGCGCCTACGGGCGGGAACCCGGACATGAATGTCGGTGATGTCAGTTCTGCTCCTGCACAGCCGGAGGGGGATTCCCTGAAGCTGGGAGATGAAGGGGATGCAGTCAAGAATCTTCAGCTGCGTTTGGCGGAGTTAGGATACCTTTTTGTGCAGCCCACAGGCCTGTATGGAGAGGGGACGCAGCAGTCGATTATGGACTTTCAGTATGTCAATCAATTGAAAATCACTGGAGTTGCGGATGAAGAAACAGTCAACCGCCTGTTTGCTGCAGATGCACAGCCACGTCCCGAAGGAAACCTGATCTATTCCGCAGACGAATAAGAATTTGGTGAAATAACGAAACAAGCCCACCTAAAATGACCAATGTTCTATGCAAAATCGCTTGCCTTTTTCATTGAAATATCTTATACTATATACCAGCGTAACAAACCCAGAGCTTTGAGAGATCTCAAAATGTGAGAATTCCGAGCGAGTAGGAAGGATGTCTGGGTAAAATGCCATCGAAATGTTGATGGCCGCTTTTATGAATTTGCTTTCGTGTTTTTCCTCAATATATTGAATAAGAATCGTTATTCAACGCGGCGCTTCCGGCCAGGGGCTTTTCCTCTCCCCTGGCCGGAAAATTTTTGCCCAAATAGGCTGCCTACAGCGAGCAATTTGCGCGGGAGGTCGGCGCGGTACTCAGGAGAGCGGGGGTTCAGGCTGTTAATTACCACTCCATGGCACCCGTTTCCGGCTGTCGAGTGGATATATCGTCCGCCTCCTATTAACATAGCGACATGCCCGGGGAAGAAGAGCAGGTCTCCTGGTCCAGCACAGCGGAAGGGGATCTGTTCAATTGCATAGCCGGGTTCGATGCGCGCGTCACGGAAAATGTAGACGCCATTTAGCGCGTAGGCCATAAAGCAAAGGCCGGAACAGTCGATTCCCATGGGGGTCATCCCACCCCACCGATAGGGGGTTCCTGAATAGGATTTTGCAGAGCGAACCACGTCGCAGCGAAATTGCGGTGCTTTTCGGGCGCCAATGCCGTGAAACGGCTTAACAAGGGACGAAGCGGGAAGAAATCCGGGCGTGCCGTTTGGAAGGAATACTTTTTGCCATTTGTCGGTAGCAGAGGCTTCTTCCCATCGCAGGCGTGCCCCGCGCGGCAACGTACAAAGGGTAGAAGCCTGTACCGACGGTTCATGTTGGAGATCTGCAAAGGACGCGCAGACAACGGCCTTGGATGCGGACCGCCACTGTTCTGGGGAGGAAAGCGGAAACAGCGTGTTTTCTAGGACCCATCCCTCATAATAATAGGCGGTTCGTACCCGCCGGTAGGCGCCGGAACTCTCTAGAATCTCAACTTCTGTGCCACAAAGAGCTTCGTCTACCCGTACGGCGCCTTCTTTTGGCGCATTCCAAAGGGGTGCGACTGCGGCCTGGACGCATGCAAAATCTCCCATATTGTCCGCCTCCTTTTCAACAAAGATTTCTATGCGGCTATTAGGCGGTTTATGCATGCTGAAAGAAAAATCCTTATAGAAAGGATCGCTTTGTTGTGAAATTTTTCGGGAAAGGAAGGTTGTCCCTGTATCTTGTGTTTTCTATGCATGCCATCCCCAATTTACGACAGATTTTAGGCATGTTCCCCTAATTTCAAGAAGCTATTTTGTCCTTTTTCACAAAGGCGGTCATTGTTTGGCAAAAACAATCGAGCAAAAGAGCGAAGATATTTCATACAAGACCGAAGAATTTTATATAGATTTTTTGAATAGGGACAGCTATACTTACTAATAGTAAATCGCAATTGAACTCGCATTTGTGCAAATACACAAAGCGCAGATTCATTGCAAAACCGAAAGAAGATTTTTCAAAGAAAGTAGGAGGATTTTCAGGTATGAAAAAGGTATTAGCATTTATGCTGGCAGCCATGATGATGGCTTCCGTAGCGGTTGGCTGCGGCAATGATAGCAACACTTCTTCGACAGAGTCCACTGGCACAGACAGCACTGCGTCCACGGACAACAACGAAGAGCCTTCCGAAGCAGGCACAGACGCTTCTGATGTAAGCATCGGCTCCTGCGTTTACAAGTTTGACGATACGTTCATGACCGGCGTTCGTAACACCATGACTGCTCGTGCAGAAGAGCTGGGTGCAAAGATCGACATCGTGGACTCCCAGAACAAGCAGCCCACCCAGAACGAACAGGTTGATACCTTCATCACAAAGGGCGTCAATGCTCTGATTGTTAACCCGGTTGATCTGACCGCTGCTGGCCCGATCATCACCAAGGCGAAGGACGCAGATCTGCCGATCGTTCTGCAGAACCGCCAGCCGTCCGAGGAAGACATGAATTCCGATGACAAGGCATGGTATGTTGGCTGCCGTGCAGAGCAGTCCGGTACAATGTCCGGCGAGATCATCGCTGATTACTTCACCGCTCATCCGGAAGCTGATAAGAATGGCGACGGCAAGGTCCAGTATGTCATGATTCAGGGCGAGCCTGGCCACCAGGATGCTACCCTCCGTTCCGAGTATGCTCCGAAGGCAATCGAAGAGGCTGGATTCGGCGTTGAGCAGCTGGCTGCTGACACCGCTATGTGGGATAAGGTTAAGGCTACCGACTTGATGGCAGCATTTATCTCCTCTCAGGGCATTGACAAGATCGAAGCTGTTCTGTGCAACAACGACGACATGGCTCTGGGCGCAATCGAAGCTCTGAAGGCAGAAGGCTACAACTCCGGCGACGAGTCCAAGTATATTCCGGTTGTTGGCGTTGACGCAACGGCTCCGGCTCTGGAAGCTATGAAGGACGGCTCCTTGCTCGGTACAGTTCTGAACGATTCCACCAGCCAGGGCAATGCTAGCGTGAACATCGCTGTTGCAGCTGCTCAGGGTAAGGAAATCACCGAAGAGAACATTGGCTATCCGGTTACCGACGACAAGTATGTCTGGGTTGACTATGTAAAGGTCACACAGGACAACTATCAGGATTACATGTCCTAATTAGCGCGAACGCAGTACACTTTCTTTTGATTTCTTAAAGAAAAGCTCTGCTCTACGGGGAACGCGAAAGCGAGCGCTTTCCGTTCCCCGCTTAATTTTAGCAAGAAGGAGGATTGATCGTATGGGAGAATATGTGCTGGAAATGAACAACATCACGAAGGTATTCCCGGGCGTAAAAGCGCTGGACGGAGTAACCTTGAAAGTGCGGCCCGGCAGCGTGCATGCTCTGATGGGCGAGAACGGTGCAGGAAAATCGACACTGATGAAGTGTTTGTTCGGCATCTACCATGAAGATGGCGGCGAGATTATCCTGGATGGAAAGAAACGGGTCATCAATACGTCGAAACAGGCGTTGGACCTGGGAATCTCGATGATCCACCAGGAGCTGCACCCAATCCGGTTCCGCCCGGTAATGGAAAACATCTGGCTGGGAAGATTCCCCATGAAAGGGATCGCCGTCGATAAAAAGACGATGATCAAAAAGACAAAGGAGCTCTTTAAAGAGGTCGACCTGGACATTGATCCGGAGGTACTGGCGGGAACGCTGTCGGCGTCCAACTTGCAGTTGGTGGAGATAGCGAAGGCGGTCAGCTACAATTCGAAGATCATCATCATGGACGAACCGACGTCATCGTTGACAGACAACGAGACCGAGCACTTGTTTAAGATTATCCGGCAGCTACAGGAAAAAGGCTGCGCGATCATTTACATCTCCCACAAGATGGATGAAGCGACGAAACGCGCAAAGCGTTTCACGATAAATGCGAAAACTCACGCAGTATGGAAGTCGTTCCTGGTGACATCGTTCAACTGAACGAGTAAATAATGAC
>NZ_JBKEIV010000017.1:0-23453 GCF_046693725.1 Anaeromassilibacillus sp. SJQ-1
CCAAAGACAGGATTTATTTGTCAATAATAGGAGGAAAATCTTTCTTCCTGTAACCCTATGAAGTGTACAAAAACCTTGAAAACAAAACATACGGCCCAAAGGCTGACAAACCAGAGGCAGTCCCGCCCGGCAAGGCAAAACGTAAGACCTGAAAAGATTTCCGAAACCAAAAGCTCCGTAGCGCGTGGAGATCTCCTGGATTGAACCCCTGAAAATCGAACTGTTTGTGGCCAGATACGGCCTGTATTTGGATAACAACATTCATGTAACTTTCTTTGCCTCATCGATGATTTTCAAATGGTTGCCTTGTCATTTCAGCAAATCCAAGGAAGAAACGATAAAAACGCGATGGGAAGTCAATGGAAGGACAATCCGAGTATCCGGCTAAAAAGCGCATGTATTTAACCAACCGGCCAGGGTTGGGGTGTCCAGAGCGCTTTGTATCAGAGCGTTCGCTTACTTTTGGAGCCCTGTAAACAATCCTTTTTGGAGGACAGTTGCTTTTCTCAGAACAACCGGTCGCGGCGCTGGCAAGAAAAATCCATCCTATTCACTTGGTTCCATCGCCGCCCGCTTCTTCCTCCCGACGTTTTTGTTCCCGCCACTGTTTGATTTGTCGTAGGCGTTCCTGTACACGCGCTTCAGAACCCTGTGTGGTTGGGATATAGTAAGTCCGTCCTTCCAAAGAATCTGGAAGGCATTGCATGGAAGTGAGTTTTTCCTCTGTATCGTGGGCGTATTGGTACCCTTGCCCATAGTGAAGGTCCTTCATCAGACGGGTAGGGGCGTTGCGAATTTGGAGAGGGACAGGTTCATCCAATCTTTCCAGTGCATCCCGTTTGGCGGATTCATAAGCCATATACAACGAATTCGACTTTGGCGCGAGGGAGAGGTACGTTACCGCATGGGTCAAATGGACGGAACATTCCGGCATCCCAATAAAATGGCACGCCTGATAAACGGCTGTAGCGACTTCAATGGCACGGCTGTCGGCCATTCCCACATCTTCGCTGGCAAAGCGGATCAGCCGCCGCGCGATATAAAGCGGGTCCTCCCCGCCTTCCAGCATACGAGCTAACCAGTAGATGGCAGCGTCCGGGTCGCTGTTTCGCATGGATTTATGCAGTGCAGAGATCAGGTTATAGTGTTCCTCCCCATTTTTGTCATAAAGCAAGGACTTCCTTGAGAGGCATTGCCTCAAAATGTCCGCCTCTACGGTTACACCTTCGGATGTGCGTTCCCCATTTAAGACCGCCATTTCCAGGGTGTTTAAAGCCGTGCGCGCGTCGCCATTCGCAAAATGGGCGATTGCCGACAGCAACTCTTCTGAGATGGATATGGATTCCCCTCCAAACCCGCGGGTGTCCTCCAGTGCATGGCGAAGGAGGACCTCCAAGTTTTGCGTGGTTAGCGCTTGTAGAACGAATACCTTGCAGCGGGAAAGCAACGCCGAATTGACCTCAAAGGAAGGGTTTTCCGTGGTGGCGCCGATCAGTACAATGCTGCCACGCTCCACGAATGGGAGGAAGGCATCTTGTTGTGCTTTATTGAAGCGATGGATTTCATCCACAAACAGAATCGTCCGTTCCCCAAAACGCCGGTTTTCCTCAGCCCGTTGCATCACTTCCCGAATTTCCTTGATACCGCTGGTCACTGCGCTGAAGTCAATAAAATTGGCATGTGTCCGCCCGGCAATGATGCGTGCCAGAGTGGTCTTTCCCACCCCAGGAGGCCCCCAGAAAATCATGGAGGAAATGCGGTCCTGGTCGATCAGCTGCCGTAAAATTTTACCCGGTCCCAGTAGGTGTTCTTGTCCGACAAATTCCTCCAGAGTATGCGGCCGCATACGGCTGGCCAAGGGGCGGTCCATACCTTGCTTTTCAAATAAGGTCTGCTGTTCCATAGGGTGCCTCCATCGAATTGGTTTTTTCTATTCTACCACTTCGGGTAAAAAAGAACAAGAACAAAGTTTCGTTTAAAGAGCGAAATGAGACAAAACCTTGTAATATGGTGTACATGTGGGGAAAACAGAAGTTAATCTTTAAAAAATGGCCTAAAATACTTGACTTAGAGTGCACTCCAAGGGGTATAATCGGGGCAACATTAGAGGGTGGAAACAGAAGGTTTCTGCCGGCTGGATGGAAAAGGAGTGGGTGGATGATGCTATATAAGAGCTTTCAGGGATGGAAACTCTCTGCCCTCGGCATGGGCGCAATGCGCCTGCCCGTGATCGATGGCGACGATTCCCGAATCGATGAGACGGCAGCGGAACAGATGGTGGCATACGCTATGGAGAGCGGGATCAACTATTATGACACAGCGTGGGGTTATCACAACGGCCAATCGGAGTTGATAATGGGGCGCCTCTTACGGAAGTATCCGCGGGAGAGCTACTTCTTAGCAAGCAAATTTCCGGGTTATGACCTAGCCAATATGGATAAAGTGGAAGAAATCTTTGAAAAGCAGCTAGAAAAATGTGGTGTGGACTATTTTGACTTCTATCTATTCCACAATGTTTGTGAAATGAATATTGACGCATATTTAAATCCGAAATATGGGATCTTTGCGTATCTGATGAAACAAAAACAGGCTGGGCGAATCCGCCACTTAGGGTTTTCCGCACACGGCAGCTATGGCGTGATGAAGCGTTTTTTGCATGCATATGGGGCGGATATGGAATTTGGGCAGATTCAGTTGAATTACCTTGATTGGAAATTTCAGGATGCCCAAGCAAAAGTGGAACTTTTGCGGGAATTTGGCATCCCTGTGTGGGTGATGGAGCCCTTGCGCGGCGGCCGATTGGTTACATTGTCCAAAGAAGATACCGAAAAACTCCACAATCTTCGCCCGGAGGAACCTGTCCCGGCCTGGGCGTTTCGGTTCCTACAATCGATTCCCAGTGTGACGATGGTGCTCTCCGGCATGTCCAACCTGGAACAGATGCAGGAAAATATCCGCACGTTTGAGGAAGAAAAACCGTTGAATCCCCAGGAGATGAAGGCATTGCTGTGCATTGCAGATACTATGGTGAGGAAGAACATACTCCCCGTACAGCCTGCCACTATTGTGTCAGCCATTGTCCGCAGGGCTTGGACATTCCATCCCTGCTTGCTCTGTATAACGAACACCACTTCACAGAGGGTGGCTTTATTGCACCCATGGCACTATCTGCAATTGCACAGAATAAATGGCCCAGCGCCTGTATCGCATGCCGGAGCTGTGAGGCCGTCTGTCCCCAACAGATTGAAATATCGGCGGCAATGGCCAGTTTTGCGAAGGAATTGGGATAAGGGGAATTTGATGGGGGTATATACAAAGCGGCGCCCCAAGAGGAATCGGTATACAGATAAGAGCGAAGAGGACCGAATGAGAGCTGTGATGAGGAGGAAATCGTATGGAATATCGCAAGTTGCCACATGGTGGAGAGAAAATCAGCATCATTGGGCTGGGAAACAGTTCGTTGGGACCAGCTGGAGAAGCGGAAATTGAAAGGATTGTACGTTTGGCGATTGAAAACGGTGTCAATTATTTCGATATGGCGGCATCGGATGCAGTACCTTTCCCAGCCTATGGAAGAGCGGTTGCTGGCTGCCGGGAAAACGTCTACTTTCAAATTCACTTTGGGGCGGATTATCGAAGCGGAAAGTACGGCTGGACACTGAACCTGGACACGATTAAGCGGTCGGTGGACTGGCAGTTAAAGGCGCTACAAACCGATTACATTGACTTTGGTTTTATTCACTGCATCGATGAAGCAGCAGATTGGGAGAAGGTGTGTGCAGCAGGAACCTGGACGTTTCTACAGAAGTTGAAAGAGGAGGGGGTCGTACATCACCTCGGGCTTTCTACACATACGCCGAAGATTGCCAATATGGTATTGGATACTGGTCTGATTGATATGATGATGTTCAGTATCAATCCTGCCTATGATTACCGGCACGGGGAGTTTGCCATCGGCAGTGTGGATGAACGGATGGCCCTGTACCGCCGCTGTGAAGCGGAAGGGGTGGGGATTTCCGTGATGAAAGCGTTCAGCGGGGGCCAACTTCTGAACGAAAAGACGTCTCCCTTTCAGCGTGCGTTGACAGAATACCAGTGCATACAGTATGCGCTAGATAAACCGGGCGTATTGACCGTACTGCCGGGCGTGCGTAATGAAAACGACCTGCACCGCATTTTGGGATTTCTGAATGCGGTGCCAGAGGAAAGAGATTACTCCATTTTGGGAACGTTTACCCCGCATGACGCGGCAGGAATTTGCGTGTATTGCAACCATTGTCAGCCGTGTCCAGCAGGGTTGGATGTCGGACTCATCAACAAATATTATGACTTAGCGCAGGCGGGGGATACATTGGCAAGAGACCACTATATTCATCTGGAAAAGACAGCATCCGATTGTATTGCGTGTGGCCACTGTGACTCCCGTTGCCCCTTCCATGTGGGCCAGGTACGGAGAATGCAGGACATTCGTTCCTATTTTGGCGGGAGGGAATAGCTGGAAAGTAAGATTCAAAACAGCCTTTCCAAGGGAAGGAATACATTGATCAGGCTGACGACAAAAAATGTGACTTTGGCAGCGTTGTTCCTTGCTATCGGATTGGTGCTGCCGTTTTTGATCGGGTAAATTCCACAGGTTGGGAACATGCTCCTTCCGATGTATATCCCGGTTTTCGTATGCGGCCTGATCTGCGGATGGCAATATGGAATGACAGTTGATGCGTTATGCGCTCTTTGGCGCGCCGGTTTTATTCCCTACGGGAGTTGCGATGGCATTTGAACGAATGACCTATGGGCTGGTGTACGGACTTTCCCGCTGGCAGGGTGTAATTGCACTTTATCGCTGTTTGGTTGCCGCCATGTTGGCTGGCAGGATTGTCTGGGGTATTGCTCAGATGGCGTTCTTGGGGATTACCAGCGAAGGTTTTACTTGGCGGATGTTCCTAATGGGTGCATTTTTGAATGCAATTCCCGGGATTGTAATTCAGCGGATTCTTATCCCGGCCGTCGTGGTGGCGTTAAACCGGACTGGTTTGGTACGGTTTAAACAACCGCAGGTGTCCGCCCAGAGGATGAACGGCCAACGTACGGCCTAAAAGGGAAACAAAAGAAGAACCACAAAAGGTGTCCGTCGCCCCGAAGGAAGGAGAGTACCAGCTTTGGAAAATCCCCACCCGAACGTTCTCGAGGAAAAGGAGCGTTTGAAAGCACAATGCTCGAGTGACCCTCTTCACAAGAACGTTTGATAACAAAGAACTCTATCCCCGGCAATTTGTCGGGGATAGAGTTCTTTTTTATAGACGGGAAACCGTCCGTCGCATGAATCTGTAGATAAAGGGGGACTGGACTCCCAGGATGTCTCCTTCATTTCGGAATAAACGATTCATAAGAGAGCGGGATACAGTGAAAAAGGGATAGGATAAAAGCGTATGGACGCCAGAAGAGAGAGCGGAAATTGTCCATAGGCATATGGATGAACATGTTTCAGTGAAACCATTGGAGAAGAGGGATAACGCAGATTGCAGCGTGGTTTGCTACTGAGTGAAAAGTTTATAGAAGGTAAATCCTCATTTGAGCATAAGGGACGTCCAGGAAATCCTTTCTCTGCTTTACATCCCAGTGAAGATCTTACAATAGAGCGGCTAGGGCTCATAGACGTCAAATTGAGAGTTGAAAAGGAACGGTAAAAAAGGATTGCAAGCGAAAGGGGCTGGTGTAAGCAAACACGTTATCGGATAGGGCAAGGGTTCGAAAGCGTAGAAATATTAAGAACCAAATCCCTGGTTTCACCTCTTTGCAATGGATGCCTGTCCATCCAGCTGGTTATGACAAGTGGAGAACCCGAAGGATAAACCGAATACATATGAGCATCATAGGCTTCTGCTACCAAGGTTAATGGAAGAACAACACAAGAAGTACCCTTCTCACGGACATCACATGTTGGCACAAGGCGTATTTGATGCAACTGGATGCTTTCTCATAATTTTGCCCATACATGCTGCAAACAGGACCGTATCCGTTCACAGGCGGAAAAACACCGAATTAAAAGGATGGGAAGAACATGTTCGATCCCCACGTAATAGCAGGAAACTGGAATGTCAACCACCCTGTTGGATTCGTAGTATCCGACATGACTATCTTTAAAAACGGAATAAAAATGAGGAATGGACATTGTGGATTCGATCCATTTAACAATAGCGCTGGGGAATCCCTCCCCAAGCCGCGGTTGTTTTCATATAGATTCATCAGCGTATGTTTAAGAAATCACAGTCGGGAAGGGCGGTATGTGCAAATGCATCAAAAGCGAATCCCCCTGCGTATGTGTGCAGGATGCGGAGAAAGCAAGCCGAAAAAAGAACTGGTCCGGGTGGTCCGTTCGCCGGAAGGCGAGATTTCCCTAAGGTTCTTACATGCCAGGCAACACCGAGCCAAGGCGGTACTGTGTGATATTCCTATTTCGACTGCCTCAAGAAGCCTAAACAACTTGCTGGAAAAAGGAGAAGCAGATGCCCCAGAGAGACTTATAGCACCGGCCGGGGCTTTGTTTACGCCTCACCGGCCTTCGTTAAGGCTTACGGCCATTATGCCATACCACGCTCCATGTCTCGAGCAGGAACTCCAACCGATCATGCAATTATGGAAGCGTTAAATGGTTGAAGCAAGGAGAGTTACGCCTTGCCCTCGACTTAGAGAATACAGAAATGTTCCCAAACGGTTGGACGAGTATGTTTACTAGTTCAACCACCAGCGGCCTGTGGCTGCCCTGAATGATAAACCCCCAGTTCAGTACAAGACCGAACTGGGGTTCTGATTCTATGGTGGTTTTTAGTGCCTGCTTTTCTTTGAAAAATGCATAGAGCTGGCGGGTTGGCATATGTGGGCAAAGTTCTCTGGTTTTATCCGGACCTGAAGGCGCCGGCACATCTGCCACTTACAACAATTTGTTCCTTGCTGTTCATGAACGGGCCTGCACATCCTTCGCGCATCGTCCGGTCCAGCCCATGATCTGTTTCCGCTGGCTTTGAATGTGCTCTGCAATCTGCTGTAACATTCTTGCCCGTGGCGTCCATATATCGCGCTGGCGCCCGCTTATCTTGAAAAATACAGCAGCCGGGAATAGACCTCTAGCAAACGCGGATACGCATATTCAAAAAAGGACTTGTAGGCATCGCAAAGATAGTTTTTGCCTAGACCATCCGAAAAAAAATCCCGGTCCCGACGGCACCCGCCCCGACAGAGCGAAAACCAACGGCATTGCCGGCATTCCTCCGGCTGGTATTGGCTCTGTTCGACAAAGCGGAGCTGTTCCCGCTGCCGGTCGATTTGTTCCAGGGTGTCGGTCAGGAAATTACCCAGCTTATAGTGATCCAGCATGTAAAAATCACAGGGATAGACACTTCCATCCGCTTCGACCACATACTGCAGGCTACATTGACCTCCCATTGCACAGACTTGTGGAGGTTGTCCATCCAAAATCAACAAAAGATTATCGAAGTATTGGTGGAATTGCCGCGCTCCTTTCTTGATCTGCTGGTACCAAAGGTCAAAGGCATCCTTTAGATACTGTGCATACCGTTCCGAAGTAAGCGACCAGGGATGCAACCCCCTCGGTTCATCTGCTGGAGATCGAAAGCAAACCACAGTCGGCCATCCAAGAAGTTCCTTCCCGGCAGGTATCGCTTGCAGCTATCCAAAGAAGCGGAACATATTATATAGGTTGATCCCTAAAACAAGAACCATGGACCATTGAAACAACCTGGTGACATTCTCCTCGCTTAACCTGCGGTTCAGCCTACCTCCCACTTCGCTGCCGGCAACCCCGCACAGAATCATCCCAACCAGAATGGGGATTAAGATGTCCGGGACATCCCCGGCTAGAATTGTTTTGAGCGTCCCCGCTCCTTGACTGATTAAAATAACAAATAGGCTGTTCTGAGCGGCTGTCTTTGTGGACATGGAAAAAAAGTAATACAAAACAGCCATATTGAACGGACCTCCGCCAATCCCCAAAAATGAACCCAGAATTCCCAAGCCCAATCCAACGGCAACGCAAAGGGACCAATGCCGGACCCGTTTTGCGGGAAAGCGGTCCTTTGTGATGGTGTAGAGCAGAGTCCCCAAGGTTGCTAAAAAAAGGAACAGTGCCTGTACGCCGCCGATCACCTCTGCGTCTGTATATAGGCTGGCCAGCTGGCAGTAGATCTCTTTTCCCAATAGGCCTCCCAGGGCAGCTCCGGCGGCCAAAGGCACGGAAACGCGGAAATCCAGTAGATTGTCCCGCCTCCAAGCAGCCTTGCCGACAGACCAGCAGCTCATCCCTAACACGGTACAACCTGAGTAAAAATTAATGGCTGCAACGCTGGCTGTATGGCATGCATCCAACACCGGCTTGATCATCACGCCTCCACCCATGCCGCAGATCTTTCCTAAAACGCTGGCTAAAAAAGCAACCAGAAAATAGATACCATCCATCGTCTCTCCTCAAAGGCGGTCAAGCTGTAACGCCTTCGGAAACCTATGGAAGTTCAAGGCGAAACCGCTTCGCCTTGTGTCATGCGGAGCGCGCAGGTCTCTTTTTCATCAAGGTCCTTATCTGTCTGCTATGCCAGCCACAGATCTCCCTGTAGACCCTCTTTCTTGGACCTGCGCGCTTCCGACTACCCCACGATGGTCCGAGCCGACTGTAAAATCTGCTCAACCATCTCTATCGTATACAAGCCGTCCGCACCTGTACTGGTTGGCGGACGGTCAAACCGGACTGCATCAATCACCTCGCGGTGCTGGCGGTACCCAAAGGGGACCACATCCAAGGCTGGAAATGTCATGCTTCCGGCCTGCGAAACCCCCGGACTGGTCACAGCAAGGGGACCGTATCCGGTCCGCAGGTAGATACTCCCTTGACTCCCATGTATTTCCATCGTGTATCGGTTACAGTGCCACTTCTGTTCCCAGCTGATTTGATGACTCACCATAGCGCCGCTTTTTAAGCGGTATTGCGCCAACGCCCAGTCCTCGTTGTCCGGATGTACCGTTTGGCCCTCGATCACGCGTGAAAATATCTTTTGTCCTTTGGAGGCGCAAACCACCTCGTCGATGTCGCCCAATAGGTATCGCACCAGGTCAATCCCATGTACGCCGACATCCAGAATTGCGCCTCCTTTTCCGCAAAGTGTGGAATCATATTGCCAGGTGGAATAATCGCTTCCCGGCAAAGAATTCCGGATATGCGCCATATATACTTCGCCTAGCTTTCCCGCCGCGATGTACTCCTTCGCCCAACGGGATTCTTCAAAATACCGGTGCATAAAGCTGACAAAAAGCTTTACGTGGTTTTGTTCTGCTGCATCGATCATCTCACGGCATTGCTGCGTGTCCATGGCAAACGGTTTTTGGACAAACACATGCTTTCTTTTCTTTGCTGCAAAAACGGCGATCTCTTTATGTAGATAGTTTGGAGTCAGAACAAACACCAAATCCACATCGCTACGGTCAACCGCCTCTGTATAATCGATGGTCACATCGGCGGTGCCGGCAGCGGTTTTTTGCGCCCTTTCCCGTATAAGATCACAGCAGACCACAATCTTTGCCTCGGGAATCAAGCGAAGGGCGTCCACATGATAGGCGCTGATCGCCCCGCATCCGATGATCGCAATCCCGACCTTCTTCTCGCCAAATTTTTTCATCGTCTCTCTTCTTTCTGGCCATCCATCTTATTCCTCTGTGTCTACTGCCAGATCCTCTGCACAGTAATCGTCTCTCCGGTTGACGCGGGCTCCTACAGGCGCTTCCACTGCGCCAGACAACAGGGGGTCTTCCGTCTGCTGCATCCACTCCAACAGCGACGACGCCATCTGTTCCCGTACCTGTGCATATTCCGGCCTTGCAGCCACATTCTGTTTCTCCATCGGGTCCGCATACAGGTCGTAGAGCTCTTCACTGCTGCAATCCGTATCTCTGAGGCAAGCATACTCATAGAGGAAGGTTTTCTCCGGGCAATTATCGATATTTGACAAAATGTGCCCCGGCCGTTCGTCAAACCGGCGGATATACTTATAGCGCTCACTGCGGGCAGCCCGCATGGGCTCATAAGCCGCATGATAATTGACTTCTGAAAACAGCACCCTATGGGTAAATGGACCTTCCCGTTTCAACAGCGGCAAAAGCGACTGTCCCTCCAGCCAATCGGGTTTCTCGATCTGGCATAAATCGCAAATCGTTGGAAACAAGTCCAGATGCGATACCATTTCATCCACGCAGCGGCCTTTTGCCGGATTTCCTGGGTAATCCAGAAGCAGTGCAACGCCCGTTCCGCCGTCGTACAGCGTACATTTCATCCCGGGCACAGCTGGACCATGGTCTGTGGTAAAAATCACCATGGTCTCCTCCCGAAGTCCGGCCTCCTCCAACGTTTGCAGGACTTGTCCCACCAACGAATCGCAGAACCGCACAGAGCTCATGTAGTCTGCCATATCCTCCCGGTTTTGCGCGTTATTGTAAACTCCGGGAAATGGCGCTACATAACGGGCGTCGATGTCCTCTTCATGTTTTTTCCACTTCCGGTGCGTATTGTACATGCCAAACGAAAGAAAAAACGGTTTATCCCGAGGCTGCTTCAGATAGTCGCACACCAGCCCAGCATTTTCCCGGTCGAACGCAAAAGAGTCGAAGTCAATGCATCCCATATCAAACGCCTGGCCGTCAAGGATTTTTGTATATCCCAGCAAATCCGCGTTCGGCGCTTCATGCTGGATTCCACAAAGCACCGTTTCATAACCAAAGTTGGTTAAATAGCGCGCCATATGGTGGTGATAATCCGGCAGGGAAAAGCCGCGGTGGGCCAATCCAAACATTCCGCAATTGTGAGGGTACTGCCCGGTAAGCATCCCTGCCCTACTGGGAGAACAGGTTGGGGCGACGCTGAAAGCTTGGCGAAACAGCGTCCCCCGTTCCGCGAGCGTTTTTAGATGTGGAGTTTCCAGCGCATAGCCATAGGGCTGTAGAAACCGGCCGGAGTCATGCGTATGTAACAATAAAATATTCATAGGCTCTCCAAACAATCCATTTGAACAGGTTTTCCGGTCTTGATGGCTTGATAAATGGCCCGAACCACCCGGATACAGGCCAGTCCATCTGTTCCACCGGGATTCGCTGTCCCGTTGGTCCGAATCATCTCCAAAAAGCATTCATGCTGTTCCACGCCCAACTTCTCATAGGGAAGCTGTAGAGAAACCCAAGTCGCCGGCTTTCCCGGTTCGACCTTGCAGACATTTACAATCCCCATCGGGTCCCGGAGAAAAATAGATCCTTTTTCGCCAAACAGTTCCATCGAAAACCGATCCGCATTCGACCAGTGGTGCCAGCTAATCATATGGTTCACCGTGGCGCCGGAGCGAGTCTTGTAGATTGCTATGGCGTGGTCCTCGTTGTTCGGGTGTACATACTCCCCATCGGTAAAAATGGTATCACGGAACCGTCCCATATCAGCAAATGTCACCTCGTCGATTTCGCCGATTAAATAACGTACCAGGTCAATGCCGTGGACGCCTAGGTCGATGACACACCCGCCTCCTACGTTTTTTTCATCATAAAACCATTTGCTGACAGTAGAGGTGGCGCCCGGCGCATTTAAAATACGCACCATTTCGATCTTGCCAATGGCATTTTCCTGAACCAAACGGCGTGTTTCGGCAATTCCCAAAAGGTACCGGTGCATAAAACTGACAAACAACTGCACGCCGTTGTCTTGGCAGGCCTTCATCATGCGGCGGCATTCGTCCAATGTGCGTCCCATAGGTTTGGTGACAAAGACATGCTTTTTCCAAGAGGCCGCCAATTCTGTGACCTCACAGTGATTGTAATTGGGCGTCAGAATCAGGACGCCCTGTATCTCGTCCAGGGCGAGCAACGCCTCGTCCTCCGTAAAAGCACGGTTCTGCGGTAACCCAAAGTAGTCCGCAGCAGCTTTTGCCCGTTCCGGAATCCAGTCGCAGACTGCTACTACTTCGCAATCCGGCAAGCTTTTCAGGGCCGGCATATGATACTGGTTGGCAATCGCCCCGCATCCAATCACGCCGATCTTCACAATATCTTTCTTCATTTAGATCTCCTCCATTGCCACGGTGCGGTTGTCCTTGGCCGACTGGTAAGCGGCCAGCACCAATCGGAGCGCCGCATAGCCGTCCTCCAAGGTGGAGGGAAATGCATCGCCGGTCTCCAAGCAGTCGATAAAGCGTTCTGCTACCACCTCATGAATGTGTTTAAACCGGATAGGCATCCGCGGGTTTTCCCATCCCGCCATAGGCCGGCCTTTCCGAAACACCTGAAGTGGAAAATTATTTTCCCCATTGATCGTGGTAGACGCGCAGTCGTTAAAACTCTGCTGTATGGTGCCGTCCAAGCCGAAGATCTCCGTCGTCACTGTACCGGCGGCAAAGGTCCAGCTGGATTGCAGCGTACCGATTACTCCATTGGCGAATTCCACGATGGCGATGCCGTTGTCCTCAACCTCTAGTCCAACTGTGCTCTGTGGGATTTTTGCTGTCACATATTTGGGTTCTCCAAACATCCAGATCAAGAAGTCGGCCGCATGGATTCCCTCGTCCAAAAAAGCTCCCCACCGGAAAGCTCCGGATCTGTAAACCACGCCAGCGGCGCCGGAACCCGGCCGTCTGCCGCCCAGCCGATTCCATGCCGCTTGCGAAAACTCACCACCCGGCCGATCTCCTGTGCATCCAGGATGGACTTGATCGTCTGGTTGACAGCATCCACGCGCATAGGAAACGCCTGCATGTAGCGGACGCCCGCTTGTGCGATTGCCTGCTGCATCAACTGGCAATCTTTCAGGGTTGTCGCAGCCGGTTTCTCGCACAAAATATCTTTTCCCGCCTGTGCAGCTGCAATGGTATAGGCGGCATGTTTCACATTTTCTGCACAAATTCCTACGGCGCTCGACCTCGGGGTACGCAAGCGCCTGTTCCATGGTTTGAAAACATAGAAGGCCATGCCGCTCAGCGAATTGCTGTGCCAGCGATTGGTTTTCATCCCATATGCCGACGAGCTCGGCTTTTGTGTGCATTTGCCAGGCGCGTACCCAACTCTCCGCGTGTGGATGCGCCACGCCCAGCATCACTAGTTTTACCATGATTTATACTGTCCCTTCCTTTGCCTGAAGTATCGGCTCCACAAGTCTGTACGCATTCTTCAAGCAGTTGTTAATTTTTTGCAGGTCGTTCCATCCCTCGGTGCCGTGACAGGATACGTTGTACCATCCAGTAAACCCTTTTTCGGCGAACGCATCAATCTGCGCCTGAAAATTGCGCTGGCCACCTCCGGGCATCTGTTCGTCGCCGGCGCCAAAGGCACGGTCGCTTTCCGGGAACGAAAACCCTTTTTTTATATCCCATAAATACAGCATATATGCACGCGAATGTGCGACTAGGTCGTATACATCTTCCGCCTCATACCCCCGCGCATTGGCATGAGGCGGAGCAATAATGTAGGACAAAGCATCGTCGTCGATGCACTGGTCCGTCTTATAAATTTGATACAGATACTCGTTGAAAGTATAGCAGTGAGGCACCTCGATCCCTACCTTTAGCCCAAGGGATTTGGCATAGGCGAGGTCCTGCTTTAACTGTTCTATATACTCGGAAAAATTCCCCCTTGGGCTGCCATAAGGGACGCTGATGGGGTTCAAATTGGTCATATGGTCCGCCCAGTCGGTAGACTGGGCGGGTTCCCAGATCACTGTGGGAATCCCCAATGCCGCGGCGAATTTCATTCGTTCCCGCCGTTCCTCGCCGGACATCAGGAAGAGGGTCATTGAAACCGCTGTCATCTTGTAGCGTTGCAGCAGTTCTTGTACCTCCTCCGGCGTCGTCTTTTGAGGGTCGGCATGGTCGCAGATGGCTTTGCAAGCCCAGAGGTCCACATAGCGGAACCCAATTTTGGACATTTCACGCAAGGCTGTTTCCAGCGGAAACGATGCATATAGATTGGAACCACAGCACAGTTTCATCGTATGTATTCCTCCTTACCACCATTTGATTTGATCGGTCACGTAGCTGCGCAAGCGTACAAATTCCGGCGAATTGATGTCTCTGGGCCGGGGTAAATCGACCACCACATCTTCTTTCACACTCGCAGGCTTTTGGGAAAGAATGAGAATCCGGTCCGCCAGGTATACCGCTTCCTCAATGTTGTGGGTGATGAACAGAACCGTACTGTGCAGTTCCTTCCAGATGCGAACCACTTCATCCTCCAAATAAAAGCGCGTCTTGATGTCCATCTGTCCATAGGGTTCGTCCATCAGCAGAAGGTCCGGGTTCATTGCAAAGGCCCGCCCAATTACCACCTTCTGTTCCGTACTGGTTGAAAGTTCGCTTGGATACCGGTCCAAATCGGCGCTCAAACCCATCAGCCGTGCAATATTCTCCACACGGGCAGCAATCTCCTGCTTTGGCAGATGCTTGAGAGACAGGCAGTAGCCCAGATTTTTGCGTACCGTCAGCCATGGATAAGCGGTGGGTTCCTGAAAAACAAACGCCAAATTGTGCTTTTTGGGATTGGCGGGCTTGCCGTCGATCAGGATTTCGCCGCTGGTCGGCTCCAGCAGGCAGGTGAGTAGGTTTAAAAAGGTGGTCTTTCCGCAGCCCGTAGGACCTACCACGCAGATAAACTCCCCGCGTTTTACATTGAAATTACAGTCCTTGAGCACTTCCAAGGAACCGAAATTTTTGTATAAGTGGCGGACTTCCACCTTGTATTCATTGTTTTCAGCCATGTCTGTCCTCCGTTTCCTACTGACCAAGGTCCAGGTCCATCTGGTCGGCGATCTCCTGCCGAATCCGCAGGAATTCTTCCGAAAGATTGTCCCGTGGACGCGGCAATCCCGTAAGATCAAATACGTCCTTTACTTTTGCCGGCCGCTTGGACAGCAATACGATGCGGTCCGCCAAATAGACGGCTTCTTCGATATTATTGGTAACAAAGAGAATCGTGCGCTTATCCTTGTCCCAAATTTTCAGGATTTCATCCTCCATGGAATAGCGTGTCTGGGCATCCAGCTGTCCAAAGGGCTCGTCCATCAGCAGGACCTCGGGCGCACTGGCATAGGCCCTTGCAATCCCCACACGCTGCTTCATACCGCCGGAAAGTTGGTGGGGGTAGGAACGTTCAAATCCCTGTAAGCCAACCAGGTCGATATAATGCTGCGCCACCCTCTCCCGTTGTTCCTTTGGAACCTTGGCGTATTTCATACCAATCTGTACATTCTTACTCACCGTCAGCCACGGCAGCAGAGCCAACTTTTGAAACACCATTCGTACACGTTTATCCAGGCCAGACACCTTCTCCCCATCCATATAGATTTCTCCCAGGGTAGGCTTTAAAAGGCCGGCTACCATATTGAGCAGGACGGTTTTTCCGCATTGGCCCGGTCCTAAGATGACCAGGAATTCGTTTTCCCGAACGTCCATGCTGATGTCGTCGATCACCAGCGTGTCATCTTTTTTTGTCACAAACGCTTTGGATAAGTTCTTAACGCTTAATTTAAATCGGTCCGCCATGGGCTGAGCCTCCTTTCTAGGATGGTAAACGCGGTGGACATCAGCGCCCCGATCAACCCGATCAGCAGCATTGCAACCAGCACCAATTGAATGTCGTTGCTGTCCGAGCCGCGGGTGACCAGCATGCCGAGTCCGTAATTGGCCGAGATCATCTCCGCGGCCAATACAACGCCCCAACCGGTTGTCAGAGCCGTTTTCAGTCCGGCCATGATGGAAGGCAAAGCCGAGGGAAATACAATGTCTGTAATCAGGCGGACGCCTCGTGCGCCAAACATACGGCCTACTGCGATATTGTCACGGTTTGCAAGATTGACGCCTGCGTACGTATTTACAACAATTGCGGAAAAGGTGCCGATAAACACCAAAATGTACTTAGAGAATTCGAAGACCCCGCACCAGATCGAAATGAGAGGGACCCATGCCAGCGGAGGAATCGGACGGATAATCTCAAAAACCGGCTGGAAGATTGCCCGAAACCGCTCGCTCCATCCAATCATCGTCCCCAGAGGGATGCCCACCACAGTCGCTGCAAGCAATCCCACAAACACCCTGCGCAGGCTTTGCAGGGAGTGTCCCAACATCGACATGCCCGCAATCGGGTCTTCCGAAAGAGCGAGGAACTTTGTCCAGACCTCATAGGGGGACGGCAAAATGGAGGCTTCTCCGCTGGAGCCTACAATCCACAAGAGGACCAGCAGACCCAGTGACAAAAAGGAAAGCAGATTGAGTAAAAAATTCCGCAGAATAAACGTATGCTTTTTCATATCTCGTCTACTGCCTCCATTTCAGTACTATTTTTTCCAGCCAGTTCAGTAGGGCGAACAAAATCAGACCGATCACACCGATGGTCAGCATGCCGACCATAATTAAGTTTACGCGCATAAACTGCCGGCCAGCTAGGATCATATAACCCAGCCCATCGTTGGACGCCAACATTTCGGCCGCCACCAACGTTGACCAGGAGAGCCCCAGTCCTACCTTCCAACCAGTGAAGACCATTGGCATTGCAGACGGGATTCCCACCCGGCGAAAAATTGTAAAATTGGATGCCCCACAGGTTTTTGATACGTTTATCATGGCCCGATTGGTCAGCTTGATCCCTGCATAGGAGTTGAGAACCACCGCTACGAAAGCGGACAGGAAAACAATAAAAACCTTTGGAGCCAGCCCAATCCCCAGGAGCACAATCATCAGTGGAATCCATCCGACTGCGGGGATGGGGCGTATGAGGTTGAACGCCGGCCGGATAAACTTATCCACCGGCTTGTACCATCCCATCAGAAGCCCCAAGGGCGTTCCGATTAAAACCGCCATCAAAAAACCGATCATGGAGATTTTCATACTGGAAAGAATGTGCACGGGCAGGGTTGCCCCGTCCGGCGCCCGATTGGTCAGTTTTTCAATCAGCGCGTTGAGTACCTCAGACGGCGCACAGAAAAAGCGAGTGGTAATCCAACCGAGTTGGACGGATAGTTCCCATAGGGCTAACAGGACAACGATGCTAATGATTGAGGTAAACAATAAGTTTCTACTTTTATTCTTGATATGCTTACGTTCCCGTGCGATGGCTTTTGTAAGCTTTTCTTGATTGGTATTCATGCTACAACTCCTTCTCGTTCCGGCGACGGCTGCATACGATTTGCAAATCCAGGCCGGAATCCCGGTTACTCCAGGGTGACTGCGTTGATGTATTCGTCAGGCATCAAATCCAGCTCCTTGATGGTCTCCAAATCGGCTTCCGTATAAGACCCCTGGGAGATCAAATAATCCATGATGTCCTCGAAGCAATGCATCATATACCGCTCGCCGTCTTCCCCTTTGTTCATGTAGTGTTTCGATTGTTCCAAGGTGTGGTACGGAATACCATCCAGAACTGCGCGGCACTCTTCCTTTGTCGCTGTGACGCCGTTGTTGTACAGCAGGTCATAATAGTAGTCCGTAGCCTTGTCTGGGTTTTCTTCAATCCATTGCGCTGTCTCATAGTAAACTTTCAAAACGGTCTCCACCAGCTCCGGATCTTGGCAAGCTTCTTCCGTCGCATAGATCATCGAAGGAGAATCTGCGCCCACTTCGGACAGTACGGCCGCTTTGACCCAGCCCTCGCTGGCTGCATCGACGGACAGGGCAAGCCAAGAGATAATTGCATCGCCTTCGCCCGCACGGAAAGCGGTATTGGCGGAGTTGACCTCCATGTTGGTGACATTCACATCGGATAGGGACAAACCGAATGCATCCAGTGCACGCACCAGGCAATAATGCCCGGTTGTATTGACCGGTCCCAGCACGGTAATGCCATCCCAATCCTCCTTGGTCCCGTACAATGTGGGGTATTCTTCACAATGTCCGGGGCCGCTCTGCGCAATGGGACTGTCGGGCCGTACCCACAGGTCTACCATGGCGTCGTCGGACATGCAGGAACCGACTACGCGCATATCGATGTTGAGCATACCGGTAATGGCAGGGAATACGCCGCCGGTGCCGAACATCCACGCATTGGACGCAGCAGCCTCAATCTGAGCGCCGCCGGAGGTATAAACCAGAAATTCTGCATTGATTCCTTCTTCTTCAAAGAAGCCTTCCTCCTTTGCAATGTAGAAGGGCAAGCTGTTGGTAGCGGTCTGCAGGCCAAAGGTAACGGTCCGCAGGGATTCGTTTTCGCCGGACCCGGAGGCTTCTCCAGGAGTGGATGCGCCATCGGAAGGATTGGTTTGATCCGGAGCGCAAGCACTCATGGACGCAACCATCGTCATCACCAGCAGCACTGTGGTCAATAGACGGGCCATTCTGAACTTCTTCATTTTTACTCCTCTTTTCTGTAAATTGAATTGAAACCAAGTCCCCAAAGGAACTAATTTCCGCTTTGCATGGTGATTGTCATCGCCGTTGGTATGTCCAAAAATTCATGAACCTCGTGTGTTAAATCGTTTACGTAAACGTTTGAATAACTTATATCATACTTTTTATTCGTTGTCAAGACAGATTTTGTGCATTTTCCCCGATTCCAGAAGATGGAAGTCTATTTGTGTCTGTTTTTGCTGGTATTTTTCTCATTTGATTATGCCTTGTGATGTATGAGCCCAATCTTTTTGTTCGTCCCTTTTAGAAAACATGGATCAATGATCTGTTTTTATAACGGAGAATGCAATCAATATTCCCCACTTGCTACAGCGATATGTGAGACACAGCTATTTCAACCTTTCTTCTGTGCAGAATTCGGCTAGAAAGGAAACGGCGGAGCTGTGCCATAGGGAAATTCAATCCGTTGCAATAGGAACGCCTCCATAAGTAGAGCGCCTCAAATGGTGCCATTCTTGGTCAGCCAACGCCTCCATGCTCAATTTTTTCACAGCCCCATAAGAAAGGGACCTTATCCAGCCCGGCTTTCCTTTTACAGCATCTGTGAAAGTCGATTTGCGCTGTTTGGGATATATCCGTTTTCTCCAAAAGTGCTATTGGGTTCTTGTGCAAAAGTTAAACGATTACGTATTTTCGAACAAATTTTGCTTATTTTTACTATCATTTAGCCAAAAATCTTCTATTTTATCGTTTACGTAGTTGACACCCAACCGGCACTACCGTATAATTTAATCAGCTATGAATTTGCAATTTGATCAATTAAAACAGAAATTTTTCTTTATGAACAGGTAGGTGTTGACTATGCCGCGCTCAACCATCCAAGATGTCGCCAAACTTGCCGGCGTCTCTACCGCCACTGTCTCCCATGTCATCAACGGCACTCGCTTTGTCTCCAACCAGACAAAGAAAGTTGTCCTGGAGGCCATCGAAACGCTCTCTTATGTCCCAGATCTTGCCGCACGTAACTTGAAGACCGGAAAAAAAAATACCATTGGCTTTATTACCCCAACTTTTGCAAACTCCTATTTTTTCAATATTATTGAGGCCGTCGAGTCCGTCATTCGGTCCGCCGGTTACTCTCTGCTGATCAGCAACTCCAAGGAGAACCCTAAAAAGGAAATACAGAGCTTCCGTTACCTGAGTTCCGGCCTGGTAGACGGTATTATCGCAATCTCCACTCTCCTGGACTTCCAGGACATTGCAGATGTCGTGCCCAAAAATCTTCCTGTTCTCCTGATCGACCGTGTGCTGGACAACTGCCGGTGCGACACACTGACTGTATCCACATACGATTCCGTTTATGAGATCACTCTATCGTTTCTTCGTTCCGGACGCCATCAAAAAATCGGTTACCTGGCCAGCGACGACGACCTCAAGACCACGATGGAACGCCTTCGCGGTTTTCAGGACGCCCTCGCCGCAGAACACTGGACCCCCAAAAACGCTTTCATCTGCCAGGCAGACTCGACGGCAAACGCACAGGATGCGGGTGCAGCCTACCAGCAGGTCGCCAATATGCTGGACAACGGCGTAACAGCCATTCTGGTGTCAACCAATGTCATGACGCAAGAAGCACTCCGCTGCCTTTCCGAGCGGAACCTTTCCCCAGTCAAAGACGTAGAGATTGTCGGCCTGTTCAACCCCCCTTATGTCTATCCTTGTCCAGGGATGCGCTGGATCAATATGCCCGGCCGCACGTTGGGAACTCTCGCTGGAAAAACCATTTTAAAGCGGCTCAACACACCGGGCGCCCCCTGGTCTCATCAGGTCTTAAAAAGTGACATTGTCGTCAATTCATCGATTTGATTTCCTGCCTGATCCAGAGATGTTTCTTTGGAACGGCCGAGTTCCCAGGCCTTTTCCCGTATGCTCCGGTAAGATCTGGGCTGAATCGTTTGGGGCATACTGTGGAGGAATCTATCATGAGGCCCTGTATCACCATCATGCTAAAGCCGGCCAGCGGCCTGTGCAATATGCGGTGTAAATATTGTTTTTATATGGATGAGATGCAAAAACGCGCTACAGAAAATTTTGGCTTCATGTCGGTTCAAGTCCTTCAAAATACCCTTCGTACGGCATTGGCTGCCTGCACCCGCCATTGCTCGATTGTGTTTCAGGGCGGAGAACCCACATTGGCTGGGCTAGATTTTTTCCGAACTGCCGTACAGCTGGCAGAGGAGCTCAATGTCAATCGCTGTTCGATCTCCTATTCCCTTCAAACCAACGGGCTCCTGATCGATGAAGACTGGTGCCGTTTTCTTGCAGAACATCACTTTTTGGTAGGGGTTTCCTTGGACGGTCCGCGGGACCTCCACGATGCAAACCGAGTAGACCTACAGGGAAAAGGGACCTTCCAGCGCGTTATGAACGCGTTGCAATTGCTAAAAAAATTCCATGTGGATACCAATATTCTTGCCGTTTTGACCCGTGCAGGGTGCCGGAATTATCGCAAAATACATACTTTTTTTCTTCGAAATGCATTTGCATATCAACAGTTCATTCCCTGTCTCGATCCGCTTGATGAACCGAGGGGGCTGCATCCCTGGTCGCTTACTTCGGAACGGTATGCACAGTATCTAAAGGATGCCTTTGATCTTTGGTACCAGCAGATCAAGAAAGGAGCGCGGCAATTCCACCAATACTTTGATAATCTATTGTTGATTTTGGATGGACAACCTCCACAAGTCTGTGCAATGGGAGGTCAATGTAGCCTGCAGTATGTGGTCGAAGCGGATGGAAGTGTCTATCCCTGTGATTTTTACATGCTGGATCACTATAAGCTGGGTAATTTCCTGACCGACACCCTGGAACAAATCGACCGGCAGCGGGAACAGCTCCGCTTTGTCGAACAGAGCCAATACCAGCCGGAGGAATGCCGGCAATGCCGTTGGTTTTCGCTCTGTCGGGGCGGGTGCCGTCGGGACCGGGATTTTTTTTCGGATGGTCTAGGCAAAAACTATCTTTGCGATGCCTACAAGTCCTTTTTTGAATATGCGTATCCGCGTTTGCTAGAGGTCTATTCCCGGCTGCTGTATTTTTCAAGATAAGCGGGCGCCAGCGCGATATATGGACGCCACGGGCAAGAATGTTACAGCAGATTGCAGAGCACATTCAAAGCCAGCGGAAACAGATCATGGGCTGGACCGGACGATGCGCGAAGGATGTGCAGGCCCGTTCATGAACAGCAAGGAACAAATTGTTGTAAGTGGCAGATGTGCCGGCGCCTTCAGGTCCGGATAAAACCAGAGAACTTTGCCCACATATGCCAACCCGCCAGCTCTATGCATTTTTCAAAGAAAAGCAGGCACTAAAAACCACCATAGAATCAGAACCCCAGTTCGGTCTTGTACTGAACTGGGGGTTTATCATTCAGGGCAGCCACAGGCCGCTGGTGATTGAACTAGTAAACATACTCGTCCAGCCGTTTGGGAACATTTCTGTATTCTCTAAGTCGAGGGCAAGGCGTAACTCTCCTTGCTTCAACCATTTAACGCTTCCATAATTGCATGATCGGTTGGAGTTCCTGCTCGAGACATGGAGCGTGGTATGGCATAATGGCCGTAAGCCTTAACGAAGGCCGGTGAGGCGTAAACAAAGCCCCGGCCGGTGTATAAGTCTCTCTGGGGCATCTGCTTCTCCTTTTTCCAGCAAGTTGTTTAGGCTTCTTGAGGCAGTCGAAATAGGAATATCACACAGTACCGCCTTGGCTCGGTGTTGCCTGGCATGTAAGAACCTTAGGGAAATCTCGCCTTCCGGCGAACGGACCACCTGGACCAGTTCTTTTTTCGGCTTGCTTTCTCCGCATCCTGCACACATACGCAGGGGGATTCGCTTTTGATGCATTTGCACATACCGCCCTTCCCGACTGTGATTTCTTAAACATACGCTGATGAATCTATATGAAAACAACCGCGGCTTGGGGAGGGATTCCCCAGCGCTATTGTTAAATGGATCGATCCACAATGTCCATTCCTCATTTTTATTCCGTTTTTAAAGATAGTCATGTCGGATACTACGAATCCAACAGGGTGGTTGACATTCCAGGTTCCTGCTATTACGTGGGGATCGAACATGTTCTTACCATCCTTTTTATATGGGTGTTTTTCCGCCTGTGAACGGATACGGTCCTGTTTGCAGCATGTATGGGCAAAATTATGAGAAAGCATCCAATTGCATCAAATACGCCTTGTGCCAACATGTGATGTCCGTGAGAAGGGTACTTCTTGTGTTGTTCTTCCATTAACCTTGGTAGCAGAAGCCTATGATGCTCATATGTATTCAGTTTATCCTTCGGGTTCTCCACTTGTCATAACCAGCTGGATGGACAGGCATCCATTGCAAAGAGATGAAACCAGGTATTTGGTTCTTAATATTTCTACGCTTTCGAACCCTTGCCCTATCCGATAACGTGTTTGCTTACACCAGCCCCTTTCGCTTGCAATCCTTTTTTACCGTTCCTTTTCAACTCCCAATTTGACGTCTATGAGCCCTAGCCGCTCTATTATAAGATCTTCACTGGGATGTAAAGCAGAGAAAGGATTTCCTGGACGTCCCTTATGCTCAAATGAGGATTTACCTTCTATGAACTTTTCACTCAGCAGCAAACCACGTTGCAATCTGCGTTATCCCTCTTCTCCAATGGTTTCACCGAAACATGTTCCCCCATATGCCTATGGACAATTTCCGCTCTCTCTTCTGGCGTCCATACGCTTTTATCCTATCCTTTTTTCACTGTATCCGGCTCTCTTATGAATCGTTTATTCCGAAATGAGGGAGACATCCTGGGAGTCCAGTCCCCCTTCTATCTACAGATTCATGCGACGGACGGTTTCCCGTCTATAAAAGAACTCTATCCCCGAACAAATTGCCGGGGATAGAGTTCTTTATTATCAAACGTTCCTTGTGAAGAGGGTCACCCGAGCATTGTGTTTTTAAACGCTCCTTTTTCCTCGAGAACGTTCGGGTGGGGATTTTCCAAAGCTGGCACTCTCCTTCCTTCGGGGCGACGGATACCTTTTGTGGTTCTTCTTTTGT
>NZ_JBKEIV010000018.1:0-21194 GCF_046693725.1 Anaeromassilibacillus sp. SJQ-1
TTTTTCTTGCCGCCTGACCGGTATGTAAAAACCGATATTAACCCGAACGACTTCCATACTCGTGTGAGTTTCGCATTTATCGTGAAACGCTTTCGCGTTTTTCGTGCGCCGCTTCATCAAAATCACAGTGTGATATGGTCGAGAATACCATTTAGCTTTGCAAGTAAAACACCGTAATTGGTGATCGGCACCTGTGCGTCTTCCGCGCGCGCAATGCGCGAAAGAAGATATTTGCGGTTAAACATTCCAGCCTCCACAATGGACGATCAAATCGTACGATGAGAGATCTTCAGGGAAATCTCCACCGCTTACAATCTGAATGTCCATGTTTTTGCCGTATTTTTTGCGCAATAGGTTGGGAATCTTAACCCTTCCGATATCCTCGCTCAACGGAGCGTGCGTGCAAGCTTCTGCGATTAACACATGAGAATGCTCATTTAGTTGTTCTACCACTTGTGCGCCGCGCACATAAGCATCCAAATCGCCTTTGTATGCGGCAAATGGCACAGAAAAAGAAGTCAACTTACTTTCTTTAGGCGCCTTCTCATAGACTACACGAAAGGCTTAGAATCCGTAATGATCAGCTGTGGCGGCGTTTTCAGTGCGGCCAGAGCACCCTCCATCGTCTCCGGTGTTACATTGATGGAGATACAGCGATTGTCCAGCAGATCGCGGATGGTCTGTACCTGTGGAAGAATCAAGCGTCCTTTAGGCGCTTCGCTGTCTTGAGGCATCACCAACATGACCACATCACCCTCTTTGACCAAACGGCCAGTGATGCTCTGTGCGCCATACCCTTCCGGGAAGCGCACGTGTGACGTTCAGCCAGAAGAGCGGGGATTCCGGTGCGATCTATCGCGCTGACCGCAATTGGAGAAAGGGAAAGGTCCTTCTGAATATGTTCCATCAAAGGTTTCGGGTCCCGAAGATCGCTCTTATTCACAACGGCGATGACCGGAACACCGTTGGTTTTGAGTATTTCCAGCCAGGATTTTTCCATGGAAAAATCCGGATTGCTGAATAGCAGAATCGCAATGTCGGCCTTTGGGAGGGTTTGGCGCGTCTTTTGTATGCGTAGTTCGCCCAATTCCCCCTCATCGTCAAAGCCGGCAGTGTCAATAAAAACACAGGCGCCCAATCCGCGTACTTCCATTGCTTTATAGACGGGGTCTGTCGTAGTGCCCGCAATGTCGGATACGAGCGCTACATCCTGGTTTGTCAATGCGTTAATCAGCGAAGATTTGCCGCTGTTGCGCTTGCCGTAGATTGCGATATGCAGACGATTGGCATTGGGCGTTTGATTGAGATCGTTCATAGAATCCTCCTAAAGAATATGCAGGTTTCTCCGCTGTAGAGCTGGCTCTTCGGACGAAAAGAATTCCTCCACTTGGGGGAATCGAACGAAGAACCGGTACTCTGCCGAAATGAACTCCGAAAATCCTTTCGGACCAGCCCATGTTGGGTGTATTCCGAATTCGATTTGCATCAGAAGCGAAAATCGCGAAGCCCTTCGTCAAGGCCATGGAGATTTTTGAGTGCGATTTCCCGAACCTTGTCGTTCGGGATCGTCTGCACCTCTTTATCGATCATCTCTAAGGCCAATTGCTTGGTTTCAGGGCTGGCATAATCTTCTGCATATTCCTTTAGAGTCATCAAAGCATTTGGGGAGGCAGCAGTAAGTTTGATCTGCCCAGCTTTCACGACGGCTCAGTAAAGCGGTCGCCTGTGCGTCCTGCGCGGCAACATGCTGTGCAGAAGCCAGGAGTATATCCCAGCTTCAACAGCCAGTTGACCACTTCATCCAGTGTCCGGTGGTCGCTGACTTCAAATTGGGCAGAGTCCTTCCTCCATGCGGTCCTCTTCCGCATAGCCGCCCACACTGGTGCGGGAACCGCCGCTGATCTGGGACACTCCATACTTGATGACCATTGCGCGGGTGCGCTGCGATTCGCGCGTAGAGACGATGAGTTCCCGTGTACGGGACAGCAATACGCAAAATGGCGACGATTTTTTGGAACAGCTCGTCCGAAATCGCGTTGCTAAAATCGCTTACATCGATGTCGTCGGCGTTGCGCAAGCGGGAACACTGATCGTATGAGGTCCCACCCCATAGACGGCTTCCAGATGTTTCAGCGTGCATCAGAAGGCCGACAAAGTCATAACGGTACAGGTTCAAACCAAACAGAACGCCGCAACCCACATCATCGATGCCGCCCTGCATAGCACGGTCCATCGCCTCTGTGTGGTAGGCATAGTTACTCTTCGGACCTGTGGGGTGTAATTTTTCGTATTGTTCTTTGTTGTAGGTTTCCTGAAATAGGATGTATGTGCCGATACCCGCTTCCTTTAGTTTGCGGTAATTTTCCACTGTTGTGGCAGCGATATTGACGTTGACACGGCGGATTGCGCCATTTTTATGTTTGATGGAATAGATGGTTTTGATACTCTCCGAATACGTCTTCGATTGGATTGTTGACAGGGCTCCTCGCCGGTTTCCAAGGCCAAACGCTTATGACCCATATCCTGCAGGGCGATCACTTCCCGGCGGATTTCATCCTGGGTCAACTTCTTGCGTGCGATATGACCGTTTTTCTTATGGTACGGACAGTAAGTACAACCATTTACGCAGTAATTAGAGAGATACAGCGGTGCAAACATCACAATACGGTTGCCATAAAACTCCTGCTTAATTTTTGTGGCCTGTGCAAAGATGCGTTCCAATGCGTCTTTGTCTTCACAGGCGAGCAGGACAGCCGCCTCGCGATGCGTCAATCCTTTGAGTTCATCGGTCTTGTCGATGAGGCGGTTAACCAATTCCAGGTTGTCCTTATTTTCTTCCGCATAGCGGAGGGTATCGCGAATTTCTTCATCGTCAATAAATTCAGTCGCAATGGGTGATTTTGGATTATACATCGTTCATTCTTCCTTTCAATCCGTCAAAGTCCATACAGAGTTATAAAATTTATACAGGGGTTCGGTTCAGCGAACGGATTTCCGCTTCGGTCTCAAGGCGGCCAGTGCGGATGTCAACGTCGGAAAAGGCCGCCGGATAGATCTGATAGAGTTTTTTTAAGTTATTTGGCGTGACCTTTCGCATGATGACATTGGCCCCACAAGAAAATACATTTTCTTTTTGTGCGTCATCCAATACGCCAAGAGCCGTTGTCGCAGGCAAATTCGCCCGCGGCAACAGCAAACGTGCCAATGCGACTGCCCGCTTTGTCAACTCTGTGCTGCCAGGAGTCGCTTCCCGGAGCGGTGTGTCCGGATGGGGGATAAAGGGGCCGATGCCAGCCATATCACATCCAATCTCTTGCAGGAGAAGCAGGTCTCCGGCGATGGTGGAGAGCGTTTGCCCTGGCAGGCCAATCATAAATCCGCCGCCGGTTTCATAGCCGATCCGTTTTAAGCTGCGCAGGCACGCAACCCGTGCTTCCAATGAGCTGTCCGGATGAAGCGTGGCATACAATTTTGGGTCAGACGTTTCATGCTCGAGGAGATACCGGTCCGCGCCACAGTCGCGCCAGTACTGGTAAACGGATTCGGGATGCTCGCCACAACTCAAAGTAACAGCCATTCCAGTCTTTTTGATCTGTTTGACGACCTCACCGATCATATCCGGCGTATACCAGGGGTCTTCTCCCGATTGGAGAACAATGGTTTTGTAACCCGCCTGGCAGGCCTCTTGGGCTGTGGAAATCATGTCCCGAGGGTCCATACGGAACCGGGGGAGATTTTTATCCGTGGCATTGAGACCGCAATAACAACACAGGCGTTTACAATGGTTGGAAAATTCCAGCAATGCGCGAATGTGCACAATATCGCCGACTGTTTCCGCACGCAATGCATCGGCTTGTGCGTAGATTTCCTGGAAATCCTCCAATGCCAGGAACGTTTCGAGTTGTTTACGTGTATAGGTCATTCTGTCTGCCCAGCCTTTGAATAGATGGTTTTCACACTGAGGCCTTTTAGCATGCCCAGCTTCCCAGAAATAGTGCTGATGATGTTCATCGGCGCATCCACAGCCACGCTGATGATAGAAATCCCTCGGCTGCGATAAGGAATTCCCATACGTCCGATGATATAGTCGCCATATTCGTGTAGAATATGGTTGAGCGATTCCACATTGTTCATATCTTCCACGACAATGCCAATCAACGCAACCCGTTTTTCCATATTGGTTCCTCCCAAACAGTCAAAAAGCTCCGCGCAAAAAAGCGCGAGCTACCCTGATTTTTCAGTCATAACAACCGCCTTCTTTCTCGGGAAAGCCCCTCGTAAATCAGAACGTATCTGTGTTTTTAGATCCTCACCCGCGGGAAGCGCCCTTGGGATTGGAAGATTTGTTTCATTCTACCAAGTTTCGAACAAAAAGTCAATAGCATGTACAAATGCTACATAAAATTTGTCTATTTCGGATAGGGTCACTTTCCTTTGGGCATGATTTCCTCCGTATCCAGCGGGATGGTGACAGGGCCGTCGTTTTCGATGGAGACCAACATATCTGCTCCAAATTCACCGGTAGCTGTGCGAATTCCCCGCGCCTGTATTTGTGCAATAAAGCGGTTGTAGAGGGGAATCGCCGTTTCGGGTTTTGCTGCACGGATAAACGATGGCCGGCGGCCTTTTCGGCAATCGGCACACAGGGTAAACTGGGACACAATCAGCATTTCCCCCTGTATATCCAACAGGGAACGGTTCATTTTTCCTGTATCATCTTCGAAAATGCGAAGGCCGGCAATTTTATCTGCAAGGTAATCACATTCTTGTTCGGTGTCTACATCGGTCACACCGAGCAAAACCATCAATCCGCATTGGATTTCCCCGACGGTTTTTCCATCGATGGAGACACTGGACTGCCTGACTCTTTGGACGACTGCTTTCATAAATGGTTCTCCTCCTACGTTTCGTCGATAGTTCTATTTTAGTTTGAATAACAGGGTTTGGCAAGGGCTTCCCAGTTTGGAAAAAATTGTGTAAAGAGAATCGGCAAAAATCAGTGGCTTTTTTATATCTCGCTGTAGTATAATAAAACTACTCACACATAATTTGTGGTTTGAAAAAGGAGTGCATGTTCTATGTGGGATAGCGGCAACCGTTTACTATTTCAGTCGTGTATCGCAGATCTCATTGATACGCCGAGTGTGCAGGCTATGCGGGATGTCAACCAACATGTGGATATAAATTGTTTTGAGCATTGTGTTTTTGTTGCATATGTTAGCTTTTTGATTTGCCGGCGTTTTGGTTGGGATTTTCACGCAGCTGCTCGGGGCGGTCTCCTGCACGATTTGTTTCTCTATGATTGGCACGAAAAAGGTAGCCATCAGGGGTGGCATGGCTTTACCCATCCAGAGGCGGCTTTGTGCAACGCCAGTAAAATCTGCGAGTTGACGGAACTCGAACAGGATATTATTTTAAAACATATGTGGCCATTGACGTTGCGGAAGATTCCTAAGTATAAGGAATCGTTTGTTGTCAATGCCGCAGATAAGGTTTGCGCCTTGGCGGAAATGCTTCAGATCTATCGCTTAATGCGCGTTCGAACAAAGCTGAATGTCAGTTGTGGCCAAGTGTGATTCGTGCACTTGACCACAAGTCATTCTAGGCAGAAAATCGGCTGAAAGTATTTTTATGTATCTGTGAAAACAGGATGAAAAATTTTTTTCCATTTTTTTTAAAAAAAGGCTTGCATTTTTTGAAACGTTGTCATATAATAGTCAAGGCGATTCGCTCTGGAGCTTCTTTCAGAATGCGGTCGAGGACAACTTAATATTGCGGAATTGTGTAATGGTAGCACGGCAGACTCTGACTCTGTTTGTGAGGGTTCGAATCCTTCTTCCGCAGCCATCGAGGTGTGGCTCAGTTTGGTAGAGCGCTACGTTCGGGACGTAGAAGCCGGAGGTTCAAATCCTCTCACCTCGACCAGAAGAACCGGGTACAAGTTGTACCCGGTTTAATTGTTTTTACTAAACTTTTTTGAAATCGTATAAGTTTTACCTCTTTATAGTGGTCTACTATGGAATCATTAGAAAAATACTTTTATAAATTGATTTGTTTGGAAAGAAATGCTTTTTATAAGCAAGTTTTTTGACAGCAGTAGTGATCTTAAATCTGATTATCATTCAACTGTGATTACCTGAAAAAAGAAAATTCCTTGGGCTGTACACTTTTTGTGTGCAGCCTTTTTGCTTGTTTATGATTGGTTGGATTTATTAACATTATGTTCAGATTCCAAAAGGAAGTTCTGAAAGGATACACAAGAAAACCGGAGAAATTTTGAGGAATCAAAAAGATAATTTAAAAAAATACACGATTTTTGCAGAAAAATGCAATAATATATTGACAAATGGCGGTTTTACTACTATATTAGATTCGTTGCGTTTGCATCTAATACGGCGATGGGAAATGTCGATAGAGATGGCCATGTGAAATGAGATTGGCCGACTCTGGAGACTTGTACATGCCGGAGGGAAAAGGTATGATTACCAGCCGTTTCCCGATGAGTCAGCCTCGCTTCATTGCCGCAGTCAATTCTGATTGTGAAAAATCCTTTGCGGAGGGCAATGGTGACGGCGCGGCTGCGATTGCGTTTAACACGGAATTCGGTTGCCCAAACCGAGCCGGCTTTCACGCGACGAATTTCACCGCAAAGGGGATGCACATTAAAATGGGAGAAACACCAATCATCGAATTGAAAAACATCGCCGTTTCGTTTGATGGCGAGGCCGTGCTGAAGGATTTTAACCTCAGCATCCAAGGGGGCGAATTTGTCACTCTTTTGGGTCCGTCGGGGTGCGGAAAAACCACGACTCTGCGGATTGTAGGAGGCTTTGTCAATCCAGACAAGGGCGATGTCTTTTTCAATGGCAAAAGAATCAACGATGTACCACCGCACAAACGAGAGGTCAATACGATTTTCCAAAAGTATGCGCTCTTCCCACATTTAAATGTCTACGATAATGTGGCGTTTGGAATGCGTGTACACGGTAAGAGCGAAAAGGAAATTCAGTCGACTGTCAAGGAAATGCTGAATTTGGTCAATCTGAATGGTTTTGCACACCGCAATGTCAACCTTCTTTCTGGCGGTACAGCAGCAGCGTGTCGCCATTGCTCGTGCATTGGCAAACAACCCCAAGGTGTTGCTTTTGGATGAGCCGCTGGGGGCGTTGAATCTCAAGCTTCGCAAGGACATGCAGGTCGAGCTCAAAAAGATTCAGCAACAGACCGGTATCACTTTCATTTTTGTCACACACGATCAGGAAGAAGCTCTTTCCATGTCAGACACGGTTGTCGTCATGGATAAGGGCGAAATTCAGCAGATCGGCTCGCCGCGAGACATCTACAATGAGCCGAAAAATGCGTTTGTAGCGGACTTTATTGGAGAGAGCAATATTCTGGACGGCGTGATGTTGGACGATTACCTGGCCGAATTTGCAGGACAGAAATTCCGCTGTGTTGACAAAGGCTTTACAAAAAATGAACCTGTGGACGTGGTAATCCGTCCGGAGGATATCGATGTGGTGGCGCCGGGGGAGAGTCCACTCTCCGGTTTGGTGACCAGCGTAACGTTTAAGGGCGTCCATTATGAAATCATTGTGGATGTCAAGGGCTTTAAATGGATGATTCAATCAACCGACTTCCAGGAGGAGGGAAGCAAGATCGGCCTGCTGCTGCAGCCGGATGATATCCATATCATGAAGAAGTCGGAATATTCCGGTAAATTTGGAGATTATAGCACATTCAGTGACGAGATGGACGAGGATATTCTCGCCTCGCAGAGGGAGGAGGCAAAAAAAGAGGATGAAATCTAAAACCGCTTCCGTACCCTATGGAATTTGGATGACGATCTTCATCGTTGTTCCGATGATCCTTGTGGTAGTCTTCGCTTTTACAGATAAAAGCGGCCACTTTACTCTGGACAATATTATGGCTGTCGGGCAATACTCCAATGTCTTTTTGCGCTCTATTTGGTTGGGGGCAATTGCGACGGTGATCTGCTTGGTATTGGGGTATCCGCTTGCCTACATTATTTCGCACACAGGTGCGCGTGCACAAAGTGTGCTGATTATGTTGGTCATGCTGCCGATGTGGATGAATTTTTTGCTTCGCACTTATGCATGGATGACGTTGTTGGAGGATAATGGTGTTATCAACACCGTGATTGCTTCTTTGGGGCTGCCAAAACTCCACATGATTAATACAGCCGGTGCGGTGGTATTGGGAATGGTTTACAATTATATTCCATTCATGATTTTGCCTTTGTACTCAGCTCTGGCTAAAATGGATCATTCTGTAATCGAAGCAGCTCAAGATCTTGGAGCGAATCAGCGCCGCGTTTTTATGAAGGTGATCTTTCCGCTCAGTATGCCCGGCGTCATTTCGGGTATTACAATGGTATTTGTTCCTGCGGTAAGTACCTTCATTATTTCCAAAATGTTGGGCGGCGGTTCCAATCTGCTGATCGGCGACTTGATCGATATGCAATTCCTCGGAAGTGCGTACAATCCAAATTTGGGTTCCGCCATCTCACTGGTTCTGATGGTTCTGATTTTGATCTGTATGGGGATTATGAATCAGTTTGACGACGGCGAAACGCGCGGAGGAGGGCTGATGATATGAAAGTTGCATCGAAAGTATATACCTTCCTCATGTTTCTGTTTCTTTATGCGCCGATCTTTGTGTTGATTATTTTTTCCTTTAATGATTCGGATACGATGAGCCGCTCTGTATTTTCAGGCTTTTCCATGCGGTGGTACAATCGCTTGTTTGAGGATCGCATGATTATGGAAGCACTGAAAAATACACTGATTATTGCCATTATAGCAGCAGCAGTAGCGACGGTTCTTGGTACAATTGCAGCCATTGGTCTCAACGGAATACGCAATAAATGGGTTCGCCGTATGATGATGAATGTGACAAACCTTCCGATGGTCAATCCGGAAATTGTTACAGGCGTATCTTTGATGCTGTTGTTTGTGTTTGTTGCGCAAAGTCTGGGGGATTGTCCCTCGGAATGCTCTCGCTGATCTTGGCGCACATTACCTTTTGTTTGCCATATGTTGTCCTGTCCGTCCTGCCAAAGCTCCGCCAGATGGACCCGCATCTTTATGAAGCGGCACAGGATTTAGGCTGTAATCCGAGAAGGGCATTCTTTAAGGTGGTGCTTCCGGAGATTATGCCGGGCATTGTCACAGGGATGATTATGGCTTTTACCCTCTCGATTGATGATTTTATCATCAGCTATTTTACAAGTGGAACGACTCAGACCCTGCCAATCTATATCTATTCCATGACGCGGAAACGTGTGAGTCCGGAGATCAATGCGCTTTCGACATTGCTGTTTGTAGCAGTATTGCTTCTGCTGGTGATTGTCAACCTGCGTCAGGCAAAAGACAAGCGCGTGCAGGAGAGAAAGGGGGGCTGAGCCAGTGAGCTGGAAGAGACGTTTCATGGCCCTGATGACAGCGATGTTGCTGGTTGTGGGCGTACCGGCTTCTGCGGGAGCTGCCGAAGAGGAAGAGCCAGCCGCGCCGAAGCGTGGCGTCACCATCAATGTTTACAATTGGGGCGAATATATATCCAATGGTGTAGAAGGGACGATTGATGTCAACGCAGAGTTTACCCGGCGTACAGGCATTGATGTGAATTATACAACGTTTGACACAAACGAGTCCCTCTATTCCAAACTGGCTGGAGGCGGCGCCAACTACGATGTCATTGTGCCGTCGGACTATATGGTTTCGAAACTCAAAGACGAAGGTTTTTTGGAGAAACTTGACTTTGACAACATTCCAAACTTTCAGTACATTGATGAGCAGTATCGCAATCCGGATTACGACCCGACCAATGAGTATTCTGTTCCGTACACTTGGGGGGTTGTGGGAATCTTTTATAATAAGAATTATGTCACCGAAGAGGTCAATAGTTGGAGAATCCTGTGGGATGAGAAATATGCAGGGAAAATTTTGATGTTTGACAATCCAAGGGACTCCTTTGGAATTGCGCAGAAAATTTTGAACTATTCCTTCAATTCTACTGATGAACGTGAATGGCAGGAGGCTGCCATGTTGTTGAAGGAACAAAAACCTCTGGTGCAAGCGTATGTAATGGATCAAATATTTGATAAAATGGCAAATGGAGATGCATGGCTTGCACCCTATTATGCAGGGGATGCTGCCACATTGGTAGCTGATAATCCCAATATTGGATTTTCCATACCAACAAAAGAAGGCACAAACTTTTTTGTAGACGCGCTGTGTATTCCAAAAGGTGCAGCGCATAAAAAAGGAAGCTGAGGAGTATATCAACTTCTTATGTGATCCCGAGATTGCTGCTGCAAATATGGATTATATCGGCTATTCTACTCCAGAATCTGCGGCAAAAGAACTTTTACCGGAGGAAGACCGTAGAGAATCCAATTTTTTATCCACCGCAGGAAATTTTGGATCATTCAGAGGTTTTTGTCAATTTGCCAGAGGAAACCAGTTTGCTGTTGGATTCCCTCTGGGCAGAAGTCAAAATGGGCGGTCCAGGGGACACGGCCACCCTGGTGGCGGTTTTAGCAGCATTTTTACTGCTTTACATCGGGATTGTTGTCTATAAAAAAATGAAGGTGAAACGGGAACTAAAATAGCAATTCAGAAAGAGTTCTGGTACAGACATAATACCATTATGTTAAGCTTGACCTCCGCCATTTGGGGACGGATTTGTCCGATATCCCCTGAACGGCGGGGGTTCATTTTTATGTCCAAATCCATCCAGATAATGGGGCGATTTCAAAAAGTCAGTGTTATAATGAAGTTGTCTACAAATATCGGAATCGATATAGGAAGTACATTTATGGAATTTAATCGATTAATACCGGAAGGAACAGGAAACAACATAGAAATATCAAAACATTTTTTGCATGGATTTATGTGGCTTTCAAAGTGGTGATAAAGGTTTAACTTAACAGCATTGGGCGAGAGTAGGATTCTCTCAGGGGATACATTCCAGCAGGAAGCCGGGATCTTCGCTTATAAGAATGTTTCTATAAATACGCTGCAGATATTTATAGAGACAGCGATTCATAAGGACAGGCGCCATAAAATCATAAGGCATCTCAACCGGATCGTATCATTAAGAAGATATATTTAGAACGGTTTTCGATTGTTGTATCCTTTTCCTCCTCGACAAAAGGCATTATGAAAGACCCATATGAAAATAACCTAGCGCGTAAAAAATCGATGCTGAAAACAAAGCAAAGAAACGTTGCGGTTTCCGTATAGGAATGATACAATAGTCTGGACAGGATATGCTCGAAAGAGCTGGGAACGCTTTACAGATGTATTTTTAGAAAGGAGGAAAATGATGCGTACAACCATTCAAAACAAAACAGCGTGTGCAGAAGTGGAATCTCTTGGTGCACAATTGATGAGTTTAAAAAATGCGGAGGGTGTGGAATACCTTTGGCAGGGTGATCCTGCTTATTGGAGTAGCCGTGCGCCGATTTTGTTTCCTACGGTTGGGAATGTTCGAAACGGGACAACTGTCATCAAGGGAAAGCCCTATGCATTCAAACGCCATGGATTTGCGCGGAATATGGAGCATGTGGTGCTGGATTCTGGCGCCAATTATGTCACCTACTCACTCAAAGATTCGGAAGAAACCAAAGCGATCTATCCATTTGCGTTTGAACTGCGGGTGACTTACCGTTTGGTGGAAAATGGACTGACAACCGAATTTACGGTTTTTAACCGAGGAGAGGAGTGCCTTCCGTTTGGAATAGGGGGACATCCGGGATTCCGGTGTCCAGTAATGCCGGGAGAACGCTTTGAAGATTACATTATTTTGTTCGAAAAAGAAGAGCATGCGGTCTGCCCAACCATAGACCTCCAAACGGGTCTTATCGATTTTAACAATCGCCGTGAGGTCCTGCGAGGGGAACGGGAAATCGCCCTACGGCACGATTTGTTTGTCAACGATGCCTTGGTTTTTGATGCGCTTCAATCCAGGACGGTGCAGGTGGTAAACCGGATTTCCGGACATGGAATCGAGATGGATTTCTCCGGGTATCCGATGCTGGGAATTTGGTCTGCTCTGGGGGAGGCTCCATTTGTTGCTTTAGAGCCGTGGGCAGGTTGCGCAACTGCGACGGACGAGGATGATGTATTTACACACAAACGTCACTTAAATGTACTGGACCCGGGCGAGTGCCGTGTTTTTGCCTTTACTGTAAGGCTTATATAAAATTATTTTAAATTTTTTTAAAAAGAGGCAGCTGTTATTGGGCGGATTTTCCGTGAAATGACAGTTGCTTTTTTATGCCTTCTCTTTCCGAAGAAAGCAATCTTCCCCAGGAGCCTCCTAAGAATGCTGAGAATTTGTAGTCTTTTGCCAGATTGTGACGGTATAAAGGAATATTGCTAAAATAAAATTGATGCAATGAGGAAAAGTAAGAGATGCCGGTTCAGAATTGACCGGCAGACGGCATAGAAGGAGGTGAGACCGATGAGACCATCTGGAAAAAAATATGGAAAATATGCGGTTTTAGCGCTGACTGTGACGACAGGACTTCTACTGAGCATGGTCAGCGTTGCGCGTTATTTTACCCCGGATGAATATCATGTGACGCGAGGCTCACAGTTGCAATGGAATTCCCAGTTGATTTCCCTTAAGGAACCTTCTGTAGAAGATGAGTTGCCAGCAGGGACGGACACCTCTTCAAATGAGAGTTATCGCGCAGAATTGATGCTTTTTCATACGTTTCCAGTCAAAACCGTGCATGTCAACGTTGTGGATGAGCAGGATGTAGCGCTCTGTGGAACTCCATTTGGCATTAAAATGTTTACCAACGGTGTGATGATTGTCGGCGTCGCAGAGATTCAGGGAGAGAATGAGACAGTGAATCCAGGGACGATCGCAGGCCTCCAAGCAGGGGATATTATAACGTCTCTTAATGGACATCCGGTGAATCGAAATGAAGAGATCGCGCAGACAATCGAAAAAAGTGCCGGACAACCGGTAAAGATTGCATTCCTGCGGGAACAGGAGTCTATGGAGACAACACTGGTTCCGGTTCGCTCGAAAGTAGATGGGACCTATAAGGCGGGACTTTGGGTTCGCGACAGTACAGCGGGAATTGGCACACTGACCTTTTATGATCCAACAACACAAGAATTTGCAGGTCTAGGACATGGAATATGTGATACGGATACCACAGAATTGATGCCATTGCGAAATGGCGAGATCGTTCCGGTCACAATTAATGGTGTTGTCAAAGGGCAAAAGGGCGCTCCCGGAGAACTTCGAGGATATTTTAATACGGATATTCCTATGGGAACCCTGCATGCCAACCTGGACCAAGGGGTTTATGGGCAATTAAAGGACAACGCTGTAGAAGAACAGAAGTTGACAGGAGAAATTGTCCAAGTAGCGATGAAACAAGAGGTTCAAACCGGCCCAGTACAAATTTTGACTACAGTTGACGGCGGAGAACCTCAATATTACGACGCAGTTATTGAAAAAATCAGTTATCATGATACGGAGAGCAGCAAAAATATGGTCCTACGAATCACAGATTCTGACCTTTTAAATGCAACTGGCGGTATTGTACAGGGAATGAGTGGAAGCCCGATCGTTCAGGATGGTAAATTGGTGGGAGCAGTAACCCACGTTTTTGTCAACGATCCGACACGCGGATATGGTATTTTTGCGGAGAATATGCTCGGCACCTGCCAAAGTGTGTCGGCTGAAGTAGAAATGCAGGCAGCCTAAACAGATGTTTCCTGAGTATATTTCCCCCTAATAAGAAAAATATTTTTACAAGCTATTGCCAATTTTACCAATATATGGTATTATAACCGTACAATCAATCTATTAGGGGGATTTCATATGGAAAAGCGGTTAAAGGTATTGGTTTCAAATGACAGCGTAGAATTTCAGCAAGAATACGGCCATGTTCTGGAGGAATCCGGGATGGAATTGACTTATACGCAGAAAGACGGAGTAAAATTGCTGGAGAAAATCGAAGCAATGCACCCAGATGTTGTACTTGCAGATCTTTTTATGCCCCGTCTAGATGGCATTGGAGTGATGCATGCGTCGGAAAAATTGGGACATCAAAAACCATTGTTTGTAATTATTTCCAATTTTACCAGTCCCACATTAGAGCGTGAAGTGATGACATCCGGCGCTGCGTATTTTGCGGTCTCACCGTTTAATGCATCCGAACTTGCAGAACGTATCGTACAAATTGTTGGCCTGACAGAGGGCGCAATTCAGCAGGAATCGCAGCCGTCGTTGGAAATCCAGGTGACCGAAATTCTGCATCAGATTGGTGTACCTGCCCATATCAAAGGATACCATTATTTGCGTGACTCCATCATCATGGCAATCGAAACGCCAGAGATTATCAATGCAGTGACCAAACAGCTCTATCCAAGTGTTGCGAAAAAATATGAAACAACCAGTTCCCGTGTAGAACGCGCAATCCGACATGCTATCGAAGTTGCCTGGGATCGTGGCGATGTTGATATTCTCAACAGCTATTTTGGGTATACCATCCACAATACGCGCGGAAAGCCAACCAATTCAGAATTTATTGCGATGATTAGCGACCGCTTACGCTTGCATATGAAATCTGCCAGCTAAAATTTGTTAGCTCATTTGCGATTGCTCGCTTTTTGGGGATAAGTTGTATGAAGAAGCCCTCTCCACTGTGGAAATAGTCCACGGCAGGAGAGGGCGATTTTTTAACCATTATTATTTTTTATCTGTTTCCATCATAGACTCCATCTTTTGATAGAGGTCGGGATAATGTTTTTTCATACTGAATGGCCGGAAGGTTTTTGCGTTCACCCAGGCGTGGAGTGTGAACCCGGTATTGATGGGCTTGTCCTCTCCTTCTTTGAAAATACGGTAGGAAAAACGGATGCGCGCAGGGCTTAACTCTGCAATGGAGGCTTCAACAGTCAGGATGTCCTCATAATGGGCTGTACCAATGTACCGACAACCGAGTTCCACCAACGGTGTCATCACACCCATATGCTCCATTTCCGAATACGTCATACCAATATTTTTGATGAGGTCTGTTCGGGCAATTTCGTACCAGATGGGATAATTTGCGTGGTGCGCAATCCCCATCTGATCGGTTTCAGCATAACGGACCACCACTTGACTTTTGCTAATCATGGTTTCCATTCCCTCCTTTTGTCCGGTGTTGTTAAAGGCGAAAAAAGAAAACTGAGCTTTGGACGTGATGAACGTCCAAGCTCAGCCTGGTGCCGCTGACCGGGATCGAACCGGTACGGTGTTGCCACCGAGGGATTTTAAGTCCCTTGCGTCTGCCAATTCCGCCACAGCGGCAAATAACGGTAATTATTATAACACAGTCTTGCTTCAAAAGCAATGGTTTTGTGTCGATCACCGCTATTCAAATGAGAGCAGAATGAATATGGTAGGTTGATACAGACCCTGATACAGAAACAGCAGGGCCTTTAAAGTTCTTGAAATGCTTCTCGCAATAAATGTATTTCTGCTTGGTAACCCTCGAGATCGTTTGGAGTTTCCAGCTCAAAGGGAAGGTTTCGCAGCTTTGGATGATTGATAATCCTTGTCAACGCAGGCAGGCCGATGTGACCTTGTCCAATTTTTGCATGGCGGTCTTTGTGACTGCCACAAGGATTTAAGCTATCGTTTAAATGTATAGCTCGCAGTCGTTCGAGGCCAATTACCCGGTCGAACTCCTCCAAAACTTCGTCCAGACGATCGACAATATCATACCCGGCATCGAAGACATGGCAAGTATCCAGGCAGATCCCCATTTTTTCGGCAAGCTCTACGCGGTCGAGAATGGCACGCAATTCCTGAAAGCTACGGCCAACTTCACTTCCCTTGCCCGCCATGGTCTCTAAAAGGACGGTTGTATGCAGGTTTGGGTGAAGAATACGATTTAGCCCCTCAGCGATTAAACGGATTCCGGTCTCCGCTCCTTGTTTTACATGGCTACCCGGATGGAAATTGTACAGGTTTCCAGGGAGATATTCCATCGTAGCGAGATCTTCGGTCATGGCTTGTATTGCAAAATCCCGTAGGCCTTCATCTGCAGAACAGAGGTTGAGCGTATAGGGCGCATGTGCAACAAGGGTGACAAAGTGTTCCTGCGAGATCAGCTCATTCAATGCAGCGATGTCTGTGAGGTTGACCGCCTTTGCTTTGCTTCCGCGCGGATTCCGTGTAAAGTATTGAAAAGTGTTGGCGCCGATAGAAAGAGCTTCTTTGCCCATGTGCAAATATCCCTTTGCAGAGGATAGATGGCATCCGATATTTAACATAGGTTATTCCTCCGTTTTTTGATGGAATGGTATCTATTATATACCAGTTCCATAGGAAATACCAGCAAAAGAAAAAGGGCTGACCTACCAAGAGATCAGCCCATAAAAAAGAAAACTGAGGAAAATTAATGAATTTCGATGCGGCGATTCGAAGAAACGGAGGCTTGCTTCTTTGGCAAAGTTAACTCCAACACACCGTTTTCATATTTGGCTTTGATTCCTCGAACATCCACAGTGGATACATCAAAACTGCGGCACATCAAACCGGAATACCTTTCCCGACGGATATAATGGCTACTATCCATTGGCGCCTCTGCGCCGCATTGTGCCGAGATGGTCAAGCAATCGTCGCCCTTCATCTCGATGTGAATATTCTCCTTCTTAACTCCCGGCAGGTCAATACGCAACAGGTACCGGTTGTCTTGATCGATGATGTCAGTCTTACAGGGGACCGTGTTTTCTTTCGCTTTAGGAAGGAACGCACGATTCATTGGGTCAAGGGAATGGAACAGATGATTGGATGTCTGTTCAAAAGGAATCCAGTCGAACATGATAAAGCCCTCCGTTTTATGGTTTGCATCGTCACATAATAGGATTTGCAGGATTATTCAATTTCAATCCGATGGTTTGTGGGAACGGTTGCCTGCTTTTTGGGGAGGTTCAATTCCAGTACGCCATCTTCAAATTTGGCTGTGATGTGTTCTGCATCGATTGAAGAAATGTCAAAGCTACGGCTCATCGATCCATACCGTCTTTCCCGACGGATGTAATGATTCTTATCGTCCTCGCTTTTCTGCTCTTCCGAATGTTCGGCGGAGATAGTCAAACGGTCGCCTTCGATATCGAGGTGAATATCCTCTTTTTGGAAGCCGGGCAAATCTGCTTTTAATACATAACGGGAACCCTCATCGACAATATCGGTTTTGCAAGGAGCAATATCCACATTTCCACCAAAGAAAGCACGCTCCATATCATCCAAATAACGGAACAAGTCGTTGTTTTTGTGTTCAAAAGGAATCAGATCAAACATAAGTCAAAACCCCCTTAAAAGTATCGATTGTTTTTACCAAAATCTATTTATGCTTGCTGGTTCTGCAAGAAAGTCTTTTTTCAAGCGAACCACCTTCTTTCTAGTCATTCAGGCTCTCTTGCTTTCTACGCTTTTTAGTATAGAGACCGGTTATGAAAAATATTTTGCAAATTTACGAACAAATTATTAATTTTAGCACTCGATAAGAAAGAGTGCTAAAAATAATTGAAACAAATCCTTAAAAGAATAAGAAGTATCATAAGTTTAGAAATAGTACAGAGGTCAAGAATGAGACCAGAAGCTTTTACCGGCAATCCCAAAATGTCGAAGTTTGCGGAAATCCAAAATTTTTCTTGTAAAATGATAGCCAAATCTGGAAGAATGTATTATAATAAAATTAACGAAATTGTGTGCGTATTTTAACATTATGATAGAAACCTTACGGGAGGTGTAACATGAAACGTGTCTTTTTGATGGTATTGGATAGTGTAGGAATCGGGGAAATGCCAGATGCTGCCCAATATGGGGATGCTGGTAGCAATACATTGGCTGCTGCATCGACCAGTTCGTATTTCTCCATGCCGAACATGCAGAAGTTAGGACTTTTTAATATTGATGGCGTCGAGTGCCGTCCCGCTGTAGATCATCCATCGGCAGCATTCGCCCGGATGACCGAAGTCTCAAAGGGAAAGGATACCACCATTGGTCATTGGGAAATCGCGGGAATCGCATCCCCCAAGCCGCTGCCAACCTATCCGGATGGATTTCCAAAGGAGCTGCTGGATGCATTTAGCAGCCAGACAGGGCGGAAGGTGCTCTGCAACAAACCGTATTCTGGAACAGAAGTCATTAAAGATTATGGAAAAGAGCATGTGGAGACTGGCGCATTGATCGTGTATACTTCTGCGGACAGTGTATTCCAAATTGCGGCGCATGAGTCCGTGGTTCCAGTCGAAGAGCTGTACCGGTATTGCCAGATTGCACGTAAACTTCTGACTGGGGAACATAGCGTTGGACGTGTCATTGCACGGCCGTTTACAGGGGAATACCCCCATTATACCCGGACGACAAACCGGCATGACTTTTCGTTGCTCCCACCGAGCACTACTATGTTGGACCAGCTTTCTGACAATGGATTTGATGTAGTTGCAATCGGAAAGATCTATGATATTTTTGCTGGCAGGGGAATCACAGAGGCGATTCGAACCGGCGGAAACGATGAAGGAATTGCCCGGACGATCGAATGGACCAAGCGGGATTTTAACGGACTTTGCTTTATCAATCTGGTGGATTTTGACATGTTGTATGGCCATCGAAATGATGTAGAGGGATATGCAAAGGGGTTAACAACAGTCGATCAGGCAATCCCAGAAATTTTAGCAGGGTTGCGGGAGGACGACTTGCTGATGATTACTGCAGATCACGGCTGTGATCCGAGCACCCCTTCGACAGACCATTCCCGCGAATATACTCCTTGGGTCATTGCTGGGCCAAAGGTAAAGTCCGGCGTAAACTTGGGAACGCTGCCAACCTTTGCGGACATTGGGGCGACCATTTTGGACTACTTTGGTGTAAAATCGGAGATTACCGGGACATCTCGCTTGCACGAAATTTTAAATCGTTGAGGAGGAAAGTGGCAGCGCGGTCTGAAGGACGATGTTCCTGGCCGCTCTTGCAGCGCTTTCCTTTCGATAATCATGCCGCCATTTGAGAGAACCGGAAAGCGCCTTTTTCGATGGAAGGCGGAAGGATTTTTGACAAGAATCTATTTGAAAAGGGGCTTTGCGGGCTTTCTTTTCAAAGTGGACAGGCTGTACAGAACAGGAGAATGAGAAATGGCTAAAACACCGACTCCGCACAACGCGGCTAAGCCCGGCGATATTGCCAAGACGGTTTTAATGCCGGGGGACCCGCTTCGTGCAAAATTCATCGCAGAAACGTATCTGGAAAATCCGGTATGCTTTAACACGGTGCGCAACATGTTGGGCTATACGGGGACCTATGAAGGCAAGCGTGTCTCCGTAATGGGCAGCGGAATGGGGATGCCATCCATAGGGATCTATTCGTATGAGCTCTATCATTTTTATGACGTAGAGAACATCATTCGCATTGGTTCCGCTGGCGGAATTGCGGATAATGTCCATGTGCGGGACGTTGTCGTCGGAATCGGTGCCTGTACGGATTCCAACTATGGCGCTCAGTATCGCTTGCCGGGAACCTTTGCACCAATTGCAGATTTCGGTCTTGCACAGAAGGCAGTCCAGTTTGCACAGGAGCACAACATCAAAACAGTGGTCGGAAACGTCCTCTCTTCGGACACTTTCTATGGGGATGATCCGAATGCGCTCTCCGCTTGGAAAAAGATGGGCGTGCTTGCAGTTGAGATGGAATCTGCGGCGTTGTATATGAATGCGGCATGCGCGGGAAAAAAGGCACTTTGTCTACTGACCATTTCGGATTGCCCATTTACCGGAGAATCCCTTACCGCAGAAGAGCGGCAAACCAGTTTCCGTGAAATGATGGAGATTGCGCTGGCGATTGCAGAATAAGTATGGGTCAAACGTCCATCCGGTTCTTTATGATTGAATGGACGAGGATCATAAATCTGAAAGAAAGTTTAGGAGGAATATTTGATGAAGAAATTATTGGCTTTTCTGTTGGCCGGTATGATGGCGTTTTCAGCCACTGCCTGCGGCTCGGGCAACGATTCCAACACCCCTGAGGCTTCCAGCCCACCAATTCCACCGAGGGCACCCAGGACGGAGAGACCACACCAGAAGGCGGCATCAAGATCCGCATGGTCACGGATACCGGCGGTGTCAACGATCAGTCCTTTAACCAGTCCGCTTGGGAAGGCCTGCAAACGTTGAAGGATGAGATGGGCGCGGACGTGAATTACATTGAATCTAAGCAGGAAGCGGATTATGCGACCAACCTTGATAAGGCTGCAGACGATGAAGCCCAGTTGATCTGGGGCGTTGGTTTTGCAATGGCGGATGCCATTGGCATTGCAGCAACAGCGAACCCGGATATCCAGTATGCAATTATTGATAATGGATATGATGAAGCGACTATGCCGGACAATGTGGCAGGTGTGATGTTCCGCGCACAGGAGCCATCGTTTGTGGTCGGCTACATTGCAGGGAAGACGACAGAGACCGGTAAGGTCGGTTTTGTCGGCGGCGTGACGAGCGACATCATCGATCAGTTCCAGTATGGCTTCCAGGCTGGTGTGGATTATGCGTCTGAGGAACTCGGCAAGACCATCACAGTGGATGTACAGTATGCAGAGAGCTTTACCGATGCTTCGAAGGGCAAGGCAATCGCTTCGAAGATGTTCTCCGATGGCTGCGACATCGTGTTCCATGCAGCCGGCGGCGCAGGTGTCGGGGTCATTGAGGCGGCGAAGGATGCTGGTAAATATGCCATTGGCGTCGACCGTGACCAGGCGTATCTTGCGCCTGAAAACGTACTGACCTCTGCAATGAAGTTGGTCAACAATGCGGTCATCGCGGTTTCCAAAGAAGTCATCGAAGGAAAAGAGATTGGCGGCCAGACATACACCTATGGCCTCACCGAGGATGCAGTCGGCATTCCGGAGGAGCATTCCCTGATGGGCGACGAAACCTACAATGCGGCGCTCGAAGTGGAAGAAAAAATCAAGAATGGCGAAATTGTTCCGCCGGCCAATGCGGACGAGTATGCGCAGTTTGGCAAATAATCAGCACTTGTTGCGGGGAGGTTCTCTTCTTTGAGAAAATCCCCTTTGCAGGCGGGGCGTCTCATTTGGGCGCCCCGTTTTCTGTAAAAAGGAGAAATAGGCGGGAGGTTTTGTAGTAATGGAGGTCAGC
>NZ_JBKEIV010000019.1:0-7653 GCF_046693725.1 Anaeromassilibacillus sp. SJQ-1
CCGGATATCGTAGTAGCCGCAGTGCGACTTATAGTATTCATTGCCTTCGCCATACACTTCGTCCTCATCTCCAGAGTAGAGGGCTCAGCCACTCTCCCAGCCCATATCCTCGCGCTCGGGGAACAAGCGATCTATGAGCCGCACCTTACGCCCATCCTGAGCGACCCGGTCGGAGGCGTAGCAGACGAGAGGGCCATCCCAGTCAGAAATGACGGCGGGTTTGCCTTTCGCCGCCTGCGCGACACGCTCCTCTGGGTCGTCTACAAATTCTGTCTTCAGAAACGCCTCGAACCGCTCATCCAGAAGCTGCTCTATACTCCAGCGGTTCTGCTCCGTATAGGACAGGAACAGGTAGGCAGCTTCTTCTTCCGCGATGCTGCTCCAGGTGCGGCCCTCCAGCCCGGCCAGGGCGATGTTCCGGCAGTCCCGGCGGTAGACATAGGGGTTGGAGCGGTTGTCCTGGGCATACCACTGGGCAAAGCCGGAGCCTCTCCGGTCAAAGAACTGGGTGGACAATTTCCCATTCAGCTCGTCCCGGATGAATGCCCGCAGGTCCAGCCCTTCTCCGGATCGGACCGCCTCCACCACCTCCCGATACCGGGAGAGGAACGGGTTGCTGCATCTGGCCCCGTTTCATAGTCCAGCCCAAATAAAAGGCCATCAAATTGTAGGCCGCCAGCTCGTTCACCGGCAGATGGAGGTCTTGGATCTTTTTCAAATGGGTTTCGGCGTTGTCCATCTCTGCCGGATCATAGCCGATCTTCTCCCAGTCGGTGACCACATTCAGCCGGTGAGGATCGATCACTTCCAAACTTTCGTCCGGGCAGAGGTCCAGCAGAGCGTCCGCACCGCGTTCCAGCTTATACTGGATCTCCTCGCGATAGAGGGGGATTACCTGATAGAAGTTGACTTCCTCGCCGTCTGGCAGGCAGCAGGCAAAGGCTTCCTGCCCAAACGGACCAGGCCAGAGCAAGATTGCGCCCCGCAAGTCCGTGTCCTTCGCAAAGGGGACGCCATCCTCGCCCTCCATCAGCGTGGTTCTGGATTCCAGCCCCACCTCCGGGTCCTCCATGGGGAAGCGGGCGGTGGCCAGCAGCATCCGAATAGGCCAACTCCACCGCTCCTCCCGGCAGTCCGCCTTTGTCAGCTTCCAGTCCCGGGGCAGGTTGATGAGCAGCTCCGCACGCTCCAGCTTTTCCTCCCGCCGCTCCTCCGGAAAATTCATCCGGCACCGGCTCAGGCCAATGGTGACCAGTGTGTAATAATCATGCTCCAAGCGAGGGGCGATGATGACAATATCCAGAGGATACTCTGGGTCAGAGTCATCATGGATCATCTCTGAATAGACGCCAAAATACTGGTCAATATGTAACCGCACAAAACCAAGGATGTCATCATCGGGGGTTTCCTCCCGGATGATCTCCGTCCGCTCTTGCAAATCAAGTTCCAAGGCTTTTTCCTCCTCCAGATATTTTTCGCAGTCCAGCACCAGCTTTTGGGCATCCGGATCATCCGGGGCTAAGGCCAGCCAGCGTTTGGCATATTCATAGGCGGTGGCGGCGGAGCTGTATGCCATCAGGCAGGAATATCCCATGCGGGCGTTCCAGTAGGGGTCGTTCTCACCCTGGGAGCGGATGGACTCCAGCAGCCGGATGGCGTGCCGGAGAAGTTCCCCGTCCACTTCGCCATCCTCGCCATGGGCGCTGTTGTCGCTCAACACGGCCAGATTGCTGTATGCCCGGCTCAGTTTGAGAGTCAGCAGATAGCCTCGCTCCTGTTCCGGAATGGCTTCAATGGCGTCAATACATCGGGAAAACTCGTCCACATCATTCCACCGTTCGATCTGCTCCAACAGTTTTGCTTCTTCTGCCTGATTCATAGTTTCACCGCCTTTTCCATGTCATTCCTTGCCTTTTTTGAAGTGTCCGCTGCCTCGCCAGGTGTTGACCACACAGGTGAAAATCTGCCCACAGTGCTTGCACCGGATCATGTGGAGCATGATCTCGTCCGCCCAGCCATCCTCCGTCTTTACCTTCTCCAGCGGACAGGTGGATTCCTCTGGCAGCAGTTCAAATTCATCCTTCGCTATCAGTTGCTGAATGTAAGCAATGCAAGCCAGATAGTCCTTTGGGGCGTCAAATTTTCTCCATGTTTGAATGTCTCGGCAGTACTCACACAAGATGGACGTCTCCTTCCTACAAACCGCTTGTGGTCAGCCCTGCATATCCGCCCGCAGGGGACCCTTTTTCAATGTCCCTTCCACGGTGATCACATGGCCCCAGAACATATCATCATCCTCATACCAGGCGGTAAAACTGCCGCCCGGAGATACTGTGAACTCGGTAAGGAGGATGCGGCGGGCGAACTCCTCCTCGGTGATGGGGTCTTTCTTCGGGTTCCGGTCGGTCTGATCATTGTCCGCCAGCCACTCGTTGGCCAGAGTAGTAAGTTTCTGGGCAGCCAGTGTTCGCAGAGACTTATCCCACACCTCTTGATCTGCCAACAACTTTTTCATTACAGTTCGAGTACGAGTCCAGGACGCTTGCTTTTCAACATCCACATCCAACGAGAACCGAACATCTTTTTTCATCCACTGACATGTCCCGTTGAAATAACTCATTTCACGATCCAGTGTGAGCGTTCCCAGCACTTCGTCCTCCAGAACGACAGGCTTTGTGTACTCCGCCCAGAGCTCCTCCAATGCCGGGCAGGGCACACCCTCCTCCAACACCTCCGTGACATACCACCTCGGTTCGCTGAGTACAGTACCCTTCCAGTCCCGAGCCTTGATCCGGTAGACCTTTCCTTTGGCAAACTGCTTGGAATAGTCGCCGGCTTCCCGCTCCTTGTCCGTAAGCGGCCAGCTCAGATAACAACGGCCGGAGATCACCTGTCCGGTCCGTGCATCCGCCATGGCAAGGGCGTGGGTCTGGGCCTCCCAATAGCTGTCCATATAAGACCGGCTGGCGCTGATGCCACTTTCGATCAACACCAGCTTTTCCTCAGCTTCCGAGGAGTAGAGGGCAATAAAGTCCTTTGCTGTTCTCTTTTTCATGGCGTTCTCCTTACGCAAATACCTGCTGGTATTTCTCTTTCAGTTCCTTCGGCGCCGCCTTGATGACCTTACCGCCGTTCTCGGAGGCCGAGCCCCAGATGGCCCAGAGGATATCCCGCCAGAGATACTCCCGCGCTCGCTTGTCATGCGCTCCCTCTTCGGGCAGATAGTCCTCCAGATGTTCCCTGATCTCCAGCAGAGCGTCCAGGCTCTCCTCGTTGGCGATCAGGGTGCGGAACTCCTTGATGGGCCTCAGCTCCTGCATGGACTGGATGCCGTGGACCAGCACCGGCAGGGACTGGGCGGTAAAGCCGAACTTTTTGAACAAGACATGGAGGAACTTTTCCTGTAGGGAGGAGTGTTCGTCGTCGCAGCGATCCAGATAATCGCACACCAGCCGCCACCACTTCGGCCCCTCCAGCCCCAGGGCGAATACGGCGAAGGTGCCGGGCAGGGCGCAGAATTCACCCGCGAGGTTTTGATACCACTCATCCTCCTGCATGGCCAGCCGGGCATAATTCTCCATCCGGACATGGAGGCGGGGGTACTGTACCGCACAGGCAAAGAGCTGATGGACGCCCTTTTTTGGCAGACCGGGGATGGGCAGGTAGAGCTTCTCCGGCCCACGAAACTCGATTGAGTAGCTGCGGGGGAACTCCGGCTGCTCCAGCACCTCACATAGATAGCTCAGCGCCTCGTCGCAGCATCCCTCGGTGCTGTCCCTGGCGGTGATGCGGATGGTGGCAAAGGCATCGTTGGCCGAGGCGGTCAGGTGCTTTGTTTTTCGCTTTTGAAGGTCAGGGGGCAGCTTGCCGCTGCCATTGGTTTTCAGTTCCTTCACCATATTCGGACGAAGCTGGGAAACCAGATCGAGGTAGTGCTTGGTTATAACGGTATTATAGCTGGCTCCATATACCGTATAACAGACCGCTACATAGCAGGCAAAGTGCAACAGGCCGTCATCCACATCCTCAGAACACAGATCCGGGGAAACGGTGCAGGGCGGGTAGACGGAAAAACGGTCCTCTTTTTCTCCAGCCTCAAAATATCTCTCTTGCACCTGGTGTTTGATGTATTGTCCCAATGTGTAGCAAATCTCGTTCCAGCCCGCCAGCTGCCGCATGGCATCGCATACAGCAACAGCATCCTCATAGGGAAATCCCTTCAGCGGCAGCCGGGAGAGATAACGTTCCAGCAGGTGGCTGGGGAGAAACGGTGTTCCGTTGTGGTTCCGCACCACTGTCGGGTAGGCGGAATGATTTTCGCGGGCAGTTCCCTCCAAAATGTCCTGGATGCACTGATCTGCGTGTTTCAGCACTTCGGGGTCCGTATCTGGTTTATGAATCAAGTAATAACGGCCATGTACGCCGTCGCATTTCGGTAAACTCATAGCAGGCCACCTCTTTGTTCCATGTTCTCCGTTACCGGAATGAAGATCTGCCGGTACCGCTCTTTCAGTTCTTCCGGAGCTGTTTCCACCACTTTCTGACCACTCTTGGCGCTGGCTTTGCCCCAGATCACATAGCAGACCGTCTCCCATGCGTATTGCAGCACTTCCTCCGGGCTGGCTTCTGTTTCCTGGGTGGGTTCCTCGTCCTCGTCGTCATCCTCGTCAGAGGAAAAACCGCTTGGGACGATCTCAGAAAGATGAACTTTTGCCTCCAGCAGAGCGTCCAGGCTTTCTGCGTTTGCCATCCATGCGGCATAGTCCTTGGAATATTTCATGTTCTGCATGGACAGCACACCCCGGACAAAAATAGGGACTGTATCAGAGGTAAAGCCGAACTGTTTCACATACTCCCGGAGGAATTTTTCCTGTAAGCGGGAGTGCTCATCATCACAGAGGTCAAGATAATCCCATATCAACTGCCGCCACTTTTTTTCCAGCATTCCCAGGGCGAATACGGCAAAACTGCCAGGGAGAGCACACTGCTCATCGCTGAGATTGGTGTACCGCTCATATTGCCGCATAGCAAGGCGGGCATACCGTTCCACCAGAGGATGAAGGGACGGATATTGAACGGCGCAGGCACAAAGCTGATTGATTCCCTTTTTGGGCAGTCCTGTGATGGGCAGATACCTCTTTTCCGGTCCTTTGAACTCCACCGTATAGCTGTGGGGAAAATCCTCCTGCGAAAGAAGCTCGCACAGGTAGTTCAGCACTTCGCCGTAACATTCCTCCGTGCTGTCCTTGGCCGTAATGCGGATGATGGCAAAGGCATCGTTGGCCGATGCCGTGAACTGCTCTGTTTTCCTCTTTTGAAGGTTGAGCGGAAGCCTGCCGGTCCCGTTTTCTTTCAGCTTTTTCACCATATCAGGCCGGACCTTCTCAACCAATCCTAAGAGATAATTGGTATCCAGATACTGAAAGTCCAAACCATATACCTTATAGCTCACCGCCACATAACAGGCAAAGCGCAGCAGCGGTTCAGGGACCTCCTCTGCACGGATGTCTGGTTTCAGCGAATACTCCCGATTCCAGGGATGGTCATCTTCACGGCCTGTCACTACAAAATACTTCTCCTGTAGCTCCCGTTCCAACAGACCAAGTAAATGGTAGTCGATCTCACCCCACCGGCTCAGGCGGCGCAGGTTTTCGCTGAAGGCAATGGCCTTTTCCGCATCCAGGGTTTCGGCCCGCTGTACTTTGGCCCAGCCCATCATCAGATCGTGTACCTCAAAGGGTGCGCCTTCGCTGCTGACCACCACCGGAGGCCAGAGAGAATCGGGGCGGGTAATCCTGCCGTCCATAGCATCCTGAATGCACTGGTCAAAGAGCGGTTGCAGCTCCTCTCGTACATCGGGCGTCATCCAGTAACAGCGCCCATCTTCACTGTTGCGCTTTGGTAAATTCATCTCAGGCCACCTCTTTCCAAACAATAAAAAATGCCCTGCGCCGTACTGTCATAACAACAGACTGACACAGGGCATGAAAAGGCCGCATGGGAAACACCACATCCACCAGCGGATGTGGTTTCTTCTTTGGATAAAATCAATTTTGCATATTTGAACAGAGCAGTTGATGGCTGCCCCAATTTTTCTTCTTCCATAGCAAGACCTCTGATTACACGTTCCAAATGGGTAAACTTTCACTATTTTATTATAGCACACTAGCCATGTTCTTTGGAAGATGGATTTGCTTATCAGCCAGATTTGTGATATGGATTTTTCCTTTTCGTGTTCCTGTCCCAGCATACTCCAGCAGTTCTCTGGCGTTGCTTGCCGGATGCCATACATAAGAGATCAGGTAATTACTGCACTCCACCATATATTGGTTTGCGCGGATGATGGCAGCTCGATTGGGGACGGTTTGCAGATTTGGCGGATAAAACAGGGTGTCAAATCCCTCCGGCAGCTTCACCGCTTTGCGGACTGGATAATATGGAGTCATCAGTATCAGCGTAATTCTGGGGCGCCGCCTCTTGGATTGCGCCAGCACCCGAATCACCAGGCGGTCAAAGCTTCTACCACATTTCTTTTATATTTCGTCTTTTAATATACAACAAACAAAAAAGCGGAGATTCTACTGTAGAATCTCCGCCTCGATAATTATATTGACTTTTCCGGGGGAGGGGAAGTGAATTGGATGTCAGGCCCTCTCTGTGTTTTCGTATGGATAAAACAATGACTCACACATTTAAATGTGTGAGTCATTATTTTGGTGGAGATAAGCGGGATCGAACCGCTGACCTCTTGAATGCCATTCAAGCGCTCTCCCAGCTGAGCTATACCCCCATATTGCCAGAATCTCTCGATTCTACTGGATTTCCAGGCTGTTCAATTTTTTGACTTTGCTCTCCGTCGCAGGGGCACACATCTGGTTGCTTACTAATGCCCCATACTATTTTCAGACAACTGTCGTAAACAGCTTTTTTATATTAACATACTTTTATTCCCAATGCAAGAGGTTTTGACAAAAAATATTTTGAACTCGCTGGAACTATTCGAATTTTTGACAAGCCATTGCAATGATTTTCAAATAAACGGAGTGAAAAACAGCAGGGCACAGATTTCTGTTGGAATCTCAAGAAAATGGAATGATTTTTCCGACCGGATAAAGGTTTTCCTATAAAAAGACCGAGGCAGGCAGCAAATCGATAAAAGCGCTCGATGTGGTTACCTGCAACCGAAAATAGCTGCTTTTTCCGGGCCAGGCGCAGAAACTAGCGGTTTGAAAATCGAAGAGGAATCTGTTAAAATTGTCCCAATATCATTTTATTTTTATGAAAAAGAGGAGTAGAAAACCATGGTAGGTGCCGACTTTGGCATTGTAATAGGAATTGTTATCTGTGTGTTATTTTCTGGTTATTTTTCTGCATGGGAGACAGCATTCACTACATTGAACCGAATTCGTATGAAAACGGCGGCAGAGTCAGGGAGGGAATACGCAGTGCTGCGCTTACGCTTGCTGTTTCAGAGGATTATGATAAAATGTTGTCCACGATTCTGATCGGCAACAATATTGTAAATATTGCAAGTGCGTCCCTGTCGACGATTATTTACACGAATGTTAGGGGAAGCTGGCGTATCTCTGTCCACCGCGGTTATGACAGTGGTAGTTTTGATTTTTGGCGAGATCTCACCGAAAAGTTTGGCAA
>NZ_JBKEIV010000020.1:0-10216 GCF_046693725.1 Anaeromassilibacillus sp. SJQ-1
TGCAGGTGGAAGTACTCCCCAAGACTTGGCGTTCTCCGGACTTTGTAGTCCTAACCCAAGCTGTAGAGGGGGTTGCCGGCGAGTATACGATTTTATCCATGGACGAGGGAGAGGTTCAAGAAGCAGCCCGTGGGAGACGAAATGTTGCGGTTACGGCTGGCAGAGGAACAGTCGTGGTAGAGTTAACGGATGAACAAACATGCCGAATCAGGAGGGATGCATAATGCCGGAAATTACAGAGACAGAATTAAAAAAGCAAATAGAACGTGGGACATTTGGAAATCTATATCTGTTGCACGGAGAAGAAAAATATTTGCTCAAGCTTTATGCAAATCGACTGATCGATAAGGCTTGTGGATCATCATTTCAGGATTTCAACCTTCAAAAAATGGATGGTGGAAGTACCTCCATTGACGAGATAGCGGACGCTGTAGAAGCGTTGCCGTTACTTGCAGAGCGAAAGTGTGTGGCGGTATCCGATTTGGACGTAGAAGCACGTAACGCTTCTGAGACAGCCAAGCTCTATGAGTTGTTGGAAAATGTTCCGGAGAGTACCGTATTGGTGTTGTATCTTCCATCGGTTGAAATTGATTATAAAAAGTCCGCCAAGTGGAAGAAGTTTTTGGCTGCGGTTCAGAAATTAGGGACGACGGTCCTTTTTAAGCGCAAGACCCAGGCGGACGCTGAAAAGATGCTTTGTGCGGCGGCTGCAAAGCGTCACTGTGAACTATCCCGTGCCGACGCAGGGAAGATCATTGAATATGCAGGAAACGATTTGCAGGTACTCTTTCAAGAATTGGAGAAGCTCTGTGCCTATGTGGGAGAAGGGAAAGAAATCACCCGGCGGGAGATTGATCTCTTGGTCACGAAGAACTTTGAGACGACCGTTTTTTTGTTGTCCCGTGCCATCTTAGCCCGGCAATATGACAAGGCCTATTCCATTTTGGATTTGCTCTTTTATCAGAATGAAGAGCCCGTTTCTATTTTAGCAGTTTTGTCCACCTCATATTTGGATTTATACCGAGTACGTGCTGCAGTTCAGAGCGGTAAGAACAGTTTAGAACCGGCAAAATATTTTGATTATAAAGGGAAAGAATTTCGTTTGCGCAATGCAGAACGCGATGGGGGCCGCTTTTCAATGGAAATGTTGCGCGAGAGTTTGGAAGTCCTTTTGGCAGCCGATCTCTCCTTAAAGAGTGCAAGGGGAGACCGCCGGACAGTGATGGAAAAGTTGATTGCCCAGTTGCTATTGATTGCAGAAAAGGAAAAATTTGCAGAGTGAGGGAAAGTACGTGCGCTTAAAGATTCAGGAAGCTGTGATTGTAGAAGGAAAATATGATAAAATCAAGCTGTCCTCTCTGATTGATGGATTAATCATCGAAACAAATGGATTTCAAATATTCGAAAGATCCGGAACAGATGGCGATGATACGGCGTCTGGCAGAGACACGTGGGATTTTGGTGTTGACCGACAGCGACGGGGCAGGGTTTGTAATTCGCAACTATCTGGCGGGAGCAATCCCAGCAGAACAGATCAAGCACGCTTATGTACCGGATATTTTTGGGAAAGAAAAGCGCAAAGAGAAGCCCTCAAGAGAGGGAAAGCTCGGCGTTGAAGGGGTACCCGCCCAAACGATATTGGAGGCTCTCCGGCGTGCAGGGGCAACTTGTGACCAGACAGCGGAGTCAAAGAAAAGGCAGGAAGATCACCAAAGCGGATCTTTTTGAAGCGGGTCTTTCCGGGGGAGAGAACAGTGCCCAAAAGCGAAAAGTTTTGCTCAGGAAGCTGAAATTGCCAGAACATTTGGCGCCAAATGCACTTCTAAAAGTGTTGAATAGCTTGATGGATTATGAAGAATTCAGCAGACAAGTACAAAAGTTATAGAACGAGTGGAAAGTACAATGAAAAACAAAAAAGAATGCAAAAAATTTGATATTTTGTCTTGACATTTTATAGGAAACAATGCTATAATAACTCTCGCTGAATGCGCGAGTGCTGGAACTGGCAGACAGGCACGTTTGAGGGGCGTGTGTCTATGACGTACGAGTTCAAGTCTCGTCTCGCGCACCAAATTTGAAACCCTGAAACCCGCATGAATGGTGGGTTTTGGGGTTTCTTTTTTATCTTCGATCAACAAATTGATCAACAATTTTACAAAATAGATCAACGCTATGGAATGATTGTTTTTTGAGTTTTGTCGAAATATATTCGAGAACGTTTTACTGTTAATTGCAATAGAACAGGCGGTAGGCAAGGGGAGAATGGGGGCTGTGTCCGTAAATCCTATAGACTCCGTTTCCAATGGTTTGTCCAGAGCCTTAAAGAGCCCCTAAGGATCTGTTCCAGCCGCTTTTAGCCATTAGGGTTTGTAAGGAAATTACTTGAAAAATCATATGATAATATAGGATCAAATGAAACGTCCGTAGAGTCTCTATCAAAGAGATTCTACGGACGTTTTGCTATAAGATACTAGGCGGATATTCCGATAGGTCTTTTCTATAGGCCTGAATATCAATATTGAAGAAAAAGACCAGGCGAAGAAAAATTTCGGAACCAGGTGAGATCTCTCCCTTTTCGATCTTTTGATATTCTCGTAGAGAGATGAATACGGCATCTGCAACCTGCTGCTGTGTCAGCTTGCGTTTGTCTGTGCGATTGTGATAGATGTCGTGCCCAAAGTGCATTTTGAATGACATAAATATTCCTCCTTGAAAAGAAGGATATTCGAATATGCACGATCATTCTACGAATAAAAATTCATATTGTAGATTATGTAAAAATAATTCACATATTTTTAGGACATTTGAGAATGAAAAATCGATTCTATTAGAGGAATCGAATTGGGAAAAGTCTCATTTTATCAAAAAATACTGGTTCGGCCATCCTTTGCCTATCTTAGGTAGTACTTCCTTTTATGTACAAAAACAAAAACCTGTATCATTCGACATAAATAGGTGTTTTATGACTTTGTGAAATAAATTTTTTTATAGTATGATTACGGTAAGTTCAGGAAAGAGGAGATTATATGGAAGACTACCGAACCATCATAGGAGAAAATATTCGCCGTCACAGAAAGCGGCACTGCCTCACCCAGGAAGATTTGGCGGAGTTGACCGGCATCCAACCATCCTCTGTTGGGAAAATAGAGCGTGCACAGTCAAATCCAAACTTAACCACACTGTTGCGCTATGCGGATGCATTGAAAATCGATTTACCTGCGTTGTTTATTGATCCCAATTCAGAAAAGATAAACGATTGTGTGCCCAATATCCCTTTGTCCGCCCTTCCGGAGCCCAATCGTTCAGCAGCGAGGCTCCTATTACAGGTGCTAAACGATATTGTGAATACAGAATTGGATGAAAGCTATGTTAGCTCCCTATTTTTAGAAATCCTTCGTTTGGTACGGCATAGTGTTTTTGAGGTGACATCCTCTTCTTGCAGGGAGGAAATGTACAGTGGAGTGCCGGTTTATGGAGTAAAAGCAGTATTTTATAAGGAAGGGCGTATATATCGTACAGAAGAGATCGCGGATTTATCTACAGATCGCCAGATAGTGGAGCATTTTATAGCCCGTCTAAATCGCAACTTCGTCTCCTATGAGAATTTTCGTGATCTTCTGGATGACTTTATGAATAATTTTGGAGCATGGGAATAATATATGCCCAATAACCGTTTCTTTCTCATCAATGAAATAATAAAGTATATTCGATTGGATAAATTATTTGAAAAAGTCCGTAGAAGTACAACAAATATACACAATAAGATACATAAAAAATAGTTTATCATTTGATGAATATTGTGAGAAACGATATAATTTAAATAAGCAACTATTGCGATATATGCGCAATCGGAAACTTAACAAGAAAGGAAGGATTTAGAAAGAATGAAAAAGACAAAAAAGTGGTTGTCGCTTCTGGTAGCGGCTATGATGGCTTTGCAACCATTGACGATCCATGGTGCGGCGGCGGCAGAAGATGATGTATCTCCTCCTGAAGCTTGGGGACCTCTTCCGACAGAGACACAGTTGCAGTACCATGAAGAAGAATTATCAGCGTTCATCCATTTTGGTGTTAACACCTTTTATGGCGTAGAATGGGGAACTGGAAAAGAAGACCCGAATGTGTTCCACCCAACAGGTTTGGATACGGACCAGTGGGTAAAGACATTGAAGGATGCTGGCTTTAAGCGCATCATCATGATTGGGCGGCACCACGATGGGTTCTGCCTGTGGGATAGCGAGTACACCACCCAGGACGTTGCCAGCAGTACCGACTTTCAAGCTACACAGGCAGCCCGGGGACAGTCTGGAGACGTTTTGGAAGAGCTCTCCAAATCCTGCACAAAGTATGACATGGATATGGGATTCTATCTTTCTCCTTGGGACGCCAATAATCCCAGCTATGGTTATGGTACGGGTACGGATGAAGAGACCGATTCAAATGGCGATTACAATGAATACTATATGAATCAGCTTCGGGAAGTACTGGGCAATCCAAAGTACGGCAACGATGGTAAATTTGTTGAGGTCTGGATGGACGGTGCAAAGGGAGCGGCGCTGCTGCCCAGCATTATAAATTCCAAGAGTGGTTTGATTTGATTGAGGAACTTCAACCCGGCGCAGTGGTTTTCAGCCCATATGGCTCGACCATCCGTTGGATTGGAAATGAATCCGGTAAGGCGGGGATCCCTGCTGGTCAAAGCTAGATCAACAACGCCAGAGGGATTACTACGATACATATGGAGGGGACGAAGCAAATTATCTAAATAGTGGCGATCCAAATGGAGATATTTGGAGCATCGGCGAGTGCGACGTTTCCTTAACGTCCGGATGGTTTTGGAAGGCGGAAAACAGCCGAAAAGCATGGAAGAGTGTACAGACATCTATTTCAAATCTGTGGGACGTGGTCAGCCGTTGCTGCTGAATGTTCCGCCGGATACAACCGGTGTTTTACCAGAGGACTTTGTCGACCGTGTATCGGAATTGGGAGAGACGATTCGGGATACCTTCCGGACTGATCTGACAAAACAGGAGGGGGTAACAGCAGAGGCGACCGCTGTGCGTGGCAATAGTCCAACTTATGCTGCGGCCAATGTTTTGGATGACGATTCAGACAGCTATTGGACCATGGACGATGGCCAGACGACGGGAAGTATCACGATTGATTTAGGTGGAACCAAGTTGTTTGATATTGTTTCCATTGAAGAGTACATTGAACTGGGACAGCGAATTTCCGACTTTACCGTAGACGTTCATACTTCTTCCGGTTGGAAAGAATTTGGTTCTGGGCACACCATTGGTGCAAAACGTTTGGTACGCGGTGCACCCGTTCGTGCAGACCAGATTCGCGTCAATATTACCGGTTCCCAGGCTGTGCCGTTGATTGAAAATATCGGCGCTTTTAAAGCCGAAGGTGCGTTTGAACAAGAATCCATTATGCCGGAAGGCTTATCCATGATTGACGATCGTGAATTCGATCGAAGCGACGGTTGGAACCTGGAAACCATTGATGGTGTTAACGATACCGGCATGTGGGCGAACCCTGGTGCTGAGGCGAGTTTCACCTTTACTGGCACAAAGGCATGGATTGTTGGAACAAAGATTCCGCAACCATGGTACGATGGACGTATATGTGGACGGAAATTTGGTTGCAACCCCTGACGCATATCAGCCAAATCGCCAACTCAAACAGATTCTCTATGTGACTGATGATTTGCCGTATGGAGAACATACAGTGCGTATGGTTTGCAAGACAAAGGCAACGGGACTGGATGCTGCCTTTATATTGGACAACAACGGCGCAGGGATGTTTGAGATTGATCCGGCCAGTTATACGGTTCTTGAAGGTGGCACGCAGAATATTGTCATCAAGCGTGTTGGTGGCACATCCGGAGAAGTTTCTGTCGATTTTCAGACTGCGCCGGATACCGCCGTTCACGGAAGACACTATAACGACGTGAATGAAACAGTGACATTTGCGGATGGACAGGACACGGCAGAGGTGACCGTAGAAGCCATTGAAAACAATGAGGTCACCGGTGACCTCCGTTTCTTTGCGGAGATTGTTAACCCGGCTGGAGGCGCTATTTTAGGATTTAATACGCGCGCAGATGTCATTATAAAGGACAATGACTTGGTGGATAAAAATGCTTTGAAGGCTGCACTGGAGAAGGCAAATGCGGAGAACGAGGGCTGGTATACCTCTGCAACATGGATGTCCTTTGTGCAGGCCAGAGAGGAAGCACAGGCGGTTTATGATAATTCGGATGCGACAGCAGAACAAGTGAATACTGCTCTGGAGAATTTGGAACAGGCTCAAAAAGGGCTGGAAGACCGAACTGCCTTTACAGAGGCGGACCCCTTTATCCTTCCAAAAGAAAATGAAGGGGATAAATTGGCGGAGGCAGAGTTTTTTACTCTGGTACCAATTTCTGGGGACAAATATGTCCGAATCGAAGAGGACGCCAATGCGAGTCATGGACAGAAGGTAGGCTGGATGGAACCAGGCAATGTCATCAAGTTGCCCTATGTAGCACCCAATGCTGGCACATATCGTGTCGACTGTCGTTATCAGAGCGGCCGTCTCAGCGAAGAAACTGCCAATGTGATCAATTGGAGTGGAGATGGGATTCAGAGCGGTTCGGTGCGTGTCTTTGGGGACAGCAGTGCGCCGTATAAGAACGTCACCTTTGATTTAATCGTCACAGAACCCGGTGCAGGGGAATTGGTGATTACAGCGGATTCCAATGCAGGCCCCAATCTTGACTTCTTTACTTTTACCGCCAAAGATTTGGTAGCAAATACGTACATCATTACAGCAGAGGCAGGAGAGAATGGTTCAATTGAGCCTTCGGGAGAAATCGCAGTGAAAGAAGGCTCTTCACAGACCTTTACGATCACGCCAGACCGTGGCTATGAAATCGCAGAAATTTTGGTGGATGGGGAGCCAGCGGACAAAAAATCCACTTATACCTTTGAGGAGGTAACTGGGAATCATACGATTTCTGTTTCCTTCCAGGAAATGGATCATTATGGGGAGAATCGGCCAGTTGTTTTGAACAGCAGTACCACACCGGTTGAAGTGGAGGCTGAACTCCTGGAACTGGGCGGCGAAGGTGGACTTATTGAGGACAATGCCTATGCAAGCGGCGGCAAGGCAGTCGGTTGGCTGGGCAATTGCGGAGACCATGGAAACGCTTGGCTGAATCTCTGGGTGGAAGTGCCACAGGATGGAACCTATGACATCGCCGTATCCTGCATGGCAGGAGCACAGAATATACTTTATTATGAGAATCTTGACCAAACGGTTCAGGGGCGGATTTCTTGTGAAAATACCTATCCCAATTTCGTGGAAAAGACCATTCGCGTCGAGCTGAAACAGGGGATAGACCGGTTGAAGTTCTTCAATGATGAAGAGTCCACAGCAAATTTGGACAAATTTACCATTACAGCGGTACAACCCAAACTCACAGTGGTTTCTGTGAAAAATCCGGAGAAACAGACCGTTGTATCGGGCACTCTGTTCGAAGATCTCGATCTGCCGGAAACGGTAACGGTGGTATTGAGCGATGGATCGACAGAAAAGGCAGGGGTCGTTTGGGAGAAGGACGGCTATTTGCCAGAGGTCGGTACCTATACGATTTCCGGCATTTTAACGCTACCTGATGGAGTGGAAAATCCGGAAAACTTACAGGCAGAAGCAACGGTCGTCGTAGAAGAACAAGAGTTGTCTCCGCATTTGTTCTTTGTACAGTGGAATGCCAATGCAGAGCTGGAAGTAGAGGGCAATGTGAACGAAGTCATTTTGGAGCGTGACGGTATTTTCAGTGCAGAAGTTATGGCGGGCGAGGATTTAAAACTGCATTTTACGCCCGTGGGACAGTCCTTCAACGCGGTTACCTGCAACGGAGAGACGATTCCATTTGAGGCGGATGGGTTTACCTATTCGGTAACCATGCAGAATCAGGATACGAAGCTTTACTTCCATTTTGTGGTGGTCAACAAGGCAATTTTAGAGGCCGCCTTGGATGTAGCAAACACTGTAACAGAAGAAGAATTGGAAGATCTGGCGGATACAGTAAAGCAGAACTTCTTGGAAGCGAGAGAAAATGCCCAAGAGGTGTTTGATAAAGATACAGCTACACAGGCAGAAGTCAATGAGGCTTGGAAGCTGTTGATCGAGGCAATTCATTACCTTGACTTTGAAAAGGGAGATTTGACTTCCCTTGGAAAACTGCTGGAGATTGCATCAAAGATCAATCCGGAACTCTTTACAGAGAGCAGCTATGAAGGGTTTGAAGAAGCTTATCAGACCGCGCAGGATGTCTATGATTTAGGTGGAGATGCTTTGAAGGGAGACGTCGAAAGTGCATACTACACTTTGGAAGAAGCTCTCAATCGACTGATCTTTAAAGCCGACTTGAGTTCTTTACAGGCTGTGGTCGACTATGCTAAGTCGCTCTGTCTTGAGGATTATCGCCCAGAGGGGCAAAAAGAATTCCAAGAAGCGCTTACAAAGGCAGAAACCATTCTGGAGAAAGGCGCAGGGGCTGTCACGCAGGAGAAGGCCGACGCAGCAGCTGCTGCGCTTACCAAGGCGATAGAGAATCTACGCAGAATTCCAGATAAGGACGCTTTGGGAGATCTCATTGCACAGGTAGAGAACATGGATTTGAGCAATTATACGGCTGCATCGGTGCGAGCGTTAAATGGCGCATTGCAAAGCGCACGGGAGGTAGTGAAGGACCCGCAAGCGACTCGCGACCAAATTGTCAAAGCGTATGACGAGGTAGAGGATAGAGTCGAGCAATTGGAAACGAAAAGCAGAATGGTTCCCATTCCGGAGGTTCCAGCAGCAGTTCTTCAGCAGGGAATTCCTATGGAGTAGGAACGGCTCCCGCAACAACAGTTCCAGTGCTACCGACAGAGAATTGCCAGACACAGGTGTTTGTTGTTTCCGACACAACACTTCCGTTTACTTTAAAACGAGGCAGCGCCTATCGCTTTAAGATGACTGTAAACGGCAGTATGACGGCTGTTCCAAGCTTTACCGTTGGCAATGGTGATGTACTCAAAACGCAATTTGTGGCAAAGGTTGGGAACGACTATTACTTCAGGGTTTGGGCAATCGGTACCCCAGGAACCAGTACAGGCGTATATACCACTTTGCCGGGCCGAGAATGCACAGCTGCATTGTACGGTGGCCGTTGGTTGAGCACTGGATAACTTACAAATGGTATAAACCCATTCAGTTAGGTAGCAGATGACGGAAGCGCGCTTTCATAGAAAACGCCGTAGGCGCGGAAGACGCTGTGCGTCTACCGGACCAGAGCCCGGGAGGTCTATACGACCTTGCCGGGCTAGAATGCACAGCTGCATTGTACGGTGGCCGTTGGTTGAGCACTGGATAACTTACAAATGGTATAAACCCATTCAGTTAGGTAGTAGATGACGGAAGCGCGCTTTCATAGAAAACGCCGTAGGCGCGGAAGACGCTGTGCGTCCGCCAGGCGAGGGTACGGGAGGTCTATACGACCTTGCCTGGTCAGAATGCGCAGATGCATTGTACGGTGGCCGTTGGTTGAGCACTGGATAACTTACAAATGGTATAAACCCATTCAGTTAGGTAGCAGATGACGGAAACGCGCTTTCATAGAAAACGCCGTAGGCGCAGAAGACGCTGTGCGTCCGCCGGGTCAGAGCATGGGAGGTCTATACGACCTTGCCAGTGCAGAATGCGTAGATGCATTGTACGGTGGCTGTCGGCTGAGTACTGGATAACTTGCGAATGGCCTAAGTCATTCAGTTAGGCAGCAGATGATGGAAGCGCGCTTTCGTAGAAAACGCCGTAGGAGCGAAAGACACTGTGCGTCCACTGGGCCAGAGCACGGGAGTCTATACGACCTTGCCGGTGTAGAATGCGCAGATGCATTATACGGTGACCGCCGACCGAGTGGAAATGGCAACCTTTGCTCTATGCAGAAGAGGCGCAGTTATTCCAGTGAAAATAAGGGATCGGTTGTCCAGATAAGTGCATATTATGTGTAGCTTTCGATAGATCCGATCTTTCCAAAGAAGTAGTCACCGTAAAGTGAATGAAACCAGTGCAGCGGCGCACGAAAAACGCGAAAGCGTTTCACGATAAATGCGAAAACTCACACGAATATCAAGTCGTTCCCGGTTAATATCGGTTCCAGCAAATAACGAAGTTGAGCAGA
>NZ_JBKEIV010000021.1:0-6756 GCF_046693725.1 Anaeromassilibacillus sp. SJQ-1
ATCCTTTGCAAAAGCCGGAATCGTTCTTTTCTTCTTCTTTGTGGAAGCGGACGTTTTCGATCATCTCGACTTCGCCGTCCTTCAGGGTAGCAGCGATGCTCTTTGCGCTCTCGCCAACAACATCCTTTGCCATTTTGACTTCCTGGCCGAGTGCCTTGGAAAGATATTCCGCAACCGGGGCCAGGAATACTTCATGTTGAACTCACCCTTCGGGCGGCCCAGATGGGAGCAGAGGATCACCTTTGCCTTATGGTCAACCAGATATTTGATGGTCTTCATAGCCTCGTTGATGCGCTTGGGATCGGTGATATTGCCCTCTGCATCAAAGGGGACGTTAAAGTCGCAGCGGACGAGGACTCTCTTGCCCGCTACGTCGATGTCTTCGACAGTTTTTTTATTGAGGTAATTCATAACGTTTGCGCTCCTTTATTTGAATTTTCAGAGTCTCCTACGCTTGTTTTTCAGTATACAATAAATGGGAATTATTTTCAAGAGAGAAGGCCTGATTTTTGCGGGGTGTACAGCCGTTTTCCGGCGCCTTTTGTCAATCCCACGAGAGGCGGTGCAGCTGCCCCGCGCACAGGAGATTTGGATAATTCCACTGCCGCAATACTTCATAGACGCCTATCGCTACAGAATTCGAAAGGTTTAGACTGCGCGCGTCCGGGTTGTTCAGCATAGGGATACGTACGCAGGATTCCGGGTGCTGCAAAAGAAGCTCTTCCGGCAGACCGGCGGTTTCCTTGCCAAAGACCAGATAACAGCCGTCTGGGTATGAAATATTGGAATGGATGTGCTGTGCCTTTGTGGAAAAATAGAAGAAATTGCCGCTGTTTTGGCTGAAAAAATCGGAAAGACTATCGTAATAGGTGATGTCCAAAAGATGCCAGTAGTCCAGACCCGCACGCTTGAGCTTTCGGTCGTCAATTTTGAACCCCATGGGCCCGACCAGGTGCAGCCGAGCGCCGGTTGCAGCACAAGTGCGTGCAATGTTGCCGGTATTCTGCGGTATTTCTGGTTCGACCAGTACAATGTTCAGTGTTGCCATGTGTGATTCTCCCCCGGGATATGCCCGATTTCAGTTTTGTTTTTATGCATGGCCATTATACCATCAATCGCCGAAAATCTCAAAATTATGTAGAAAATCCGGAAGCAAACGGAACCGATATTCAACCGCAAGGAGGGGAAAATAATGCGGGGAAACTCCCTGATCGAATTATTGGAAAAATGGAATGCAATTTGGAGGTCGTATATGATGTATAAGGAAACGATGGGCTTTGTCAAAGGAATCGGCGCAGGCATTGTGGCCAGTGTTGCCGTAGCAGCGGTAGGTAGCCAGATGATGAAGAACAACCGCCACCTGCGCCGGGACGCACACCGCGCTATGCACGCAGTCGGCAATGCGATGCAAAATGTAGAACACATGTTCAAGGCGTAAGAATGGTATTCCATGCATAAAAGCACCTTTGATTTACTTTGTAAAGTTTGGAATGGAATTTCTTACAGCGCATGAACACAAAGTGGAAAGAGGGTGTCCCCAAACTGAGAATGGTTCGATTCAAAGGAAGGGGACATCCTCTTTCTATTTAAAAATGTTTGAATTTCTAAAAGAAGAGGGTATCCTCAAGTCATTTTGTGACTTTTGAGAACCCTCTTCTTCCTTGTTTAGATTGTTGGGACTGCTTTTAAACAGAAGTGGATACCCGATAGGCTTTGTACTCCCGATGAAAATGGTAGCCCAACTTTTGAGCCAGGGAGAGGGATTCCCGATTGGCCGCATCCCAGCTGGGATAGAGCCCTCGCCGTATGCACTCTAAAATCAATGTAGCAGCACATGCAGTTGCCAATCCTTTGCGCCGGTATGACGGTTTTGTATCAATCTCTACCTCAATTCCACCTTTATAATAGGAATGGGAAGTAGCGCCACACACAAGTTGGTTTCCATCGTAGGCGGCGATTCCTATTCCGTGTTCCTGGAAAGCGGAATACGTGGGAAACCAGGCGCAAAGATGGGAGGACCACTCCTCCTTTTGGCTCGTTAAATAGGTGGAGAGATCAAAGGGGGAGATTCGATAGTTTCCCTGAGGCGGCACAGCTTGGCGTTGCAAAGTATCCAGATGAAAGGCCGTGGCTTCTTTGCAAAGGGAATATCTTTGCACGGGGAATTGTTTTCCAGTATGTACATGTTCTATTACGGGCTCCCAAATTGTTTGAAGAGGAATGATGTAGCACCATGGGTGAGAATAACCGTCGGGTAGAACAGCGGCTAATTCTTCTGCTACGGGTGAATCAGGGTTTCCGGACAGAAAACAAAAGTCGGTGGTACAAATTTTGGCTGCGGTTGGTGCTTCCAGGCGGTCTGCCCAGGCATCTCCCATACATCCTTCCAAACAGGAACGAATCAGCGTATGATCCGAGGCGGAGAACAGCGGGGCAATACAGTGCATTTTATCTTTGGGAACTTGAATCATCATAAACCTCCCAATCAAATAGAATTCTTTAACAGAATATGTAAAACGCCGCTGTTTGGAACGCCCAAAAAAACATCAGAAAGAAAAAGATCGTGAGATACTCCGGGACCAAGAAAACAAAAGGAATACCATTGTAATCGTCAGATCCGCTTTTATGGGAGAAAAAAGACGCCTTCCATGATCCCGCAGAACGCCTTGCGGAACCGCTGCGAAACCTGTATAATAACCTTAACTTCACCTTTATATAAATGGAAAGTACACACTTTCCCGTCAAGGAAGGACAAACTATGCAAAGCGAAACAGACATCCTTTATTATGCCGTTTACCACAGAGACTACGATGGACCATCTGCCAAGCCGTCTCTGCTGAGTTTGGCACGACAGGAATATTTTACGCAGGGCAAGGCCGTATCTGTACGGGAAGAACATTTGGATTCCGGTAGGAAAGCAGTATATCGGGGTAAATTGAGCAGGCATCATTTTACGTGGACTGTCAAGTGCGATGGGAAGCTTATTCAGCAGGCCTTCCGAGGTGAGCGTGGATATGAGCTGGTCCATTTTGATGAGCGCGGAGAACCTACCAGCAAGGCACGGTTTTCGTTGGACTTGTGCTGGCAAGGGACGGCCTATTATATGAATGGCCGCAGAGACCAACTTCCAGTTGCTATTTTGTCGCCGGTCAGTGGGGGGATACTTCTGACGGAGTGGAATCCGGACAGCGGCAAATACAACCGGGTTCTGCTGGTTCCCTGTCTTTTGCGACGGGGGAGTGCAGAACAAAGTTTGGCGAATACTCGGTTAGGGGAACCGCGTATATGGGCGGAAACCTCTCAAGGGGACTTTTGTTATTGTACGGAGGAAGAGGCGGCTCTACGTACTTCATTGATGGAAGGCCCGGCCGGGGTGGTCCCAGAGGATCTTGTTTTCGTCCGGAAACCTCCGAGTCTATTGAGGAGGAGGAGCCGTTCTTTGCGGGTTTTTCCTATATTGCCAACGACTCCGAGCCGGAGGAGATGGAGGGCTTGCAGGATTTCTCCGGGGAAAGTCCTGCGGAGGAACAACAAGTGGAGGCATCGATGGTGGAGACTCCATCTGCGGCATTACAGGACGATTATGCTGCGGATCATGAGCTATTTTGCGCTGGGCAGGATGCCACACATCCAAAACGATGGGGAACTGCTTGTCCCTCTGCTTTTGGAACACATGGGGAGCACGATGCCCAAGACGAGACGTTTCCTCTCCCTGTATTGAATTCAGGACTTTCCCAGCTCTTAAAGCTGGTGCAGGCGGAACTGAAAGCGCAAGAGCAAAAGGAGCAAGAGGCGCCTATACCGGATCAGACCTCCGCAGAGGATGCTTTTGAAGAGGTGATGCGCCCTCCACACGCGGAACGATATGCGGTGGCAGCAAAAAACCGGCACGGAATCGTGGTTCATGCACCGGAGCTAAAGCCAAAATCTTTAAAAGGAATGGAGAATACATCCAGCGGGGAGAAGAAGCCCGCTGCAATACCGGTCAAACGAATCATCATTAGCGCAGAAGAAAGTTATGCTTATTTTGGCGAATTGCTAAACGGTATGCGCGAAGGAGACGGACGTACGGAAATGTCGAACGGGCATACGGCATATGAAGGAGGTTACCACGAGGACAAACGCGACGGATTTGGAACCTATTATTATAAGTCTGGGAAGCTTTGTTATGTGGGGCATTGGAAGGACAACCTGCGCCATGGATCGGGAATCTCGTTCAATTCCCGGGATGGTTCTATTTTTGTTGGAAAATGGCGTGACAATGTTCCGACCGGCAGTGGAACGGCGTTTGATGCAGAAGGAAATCTGTTGTACACGGGCGGCTGGAAGGATGGCAAGCGCGATGGACATGGAACAGAATATCGAAATGGAGCCGTCCTCTATACAGGAGAATGGAAAGAGGATCTCCGCCATGGCCGGGGGACATTGACTTTGGAAAATGGGACGGTGATTACCGGTATTTTTGAGAATGGGAAGGTCCAGGGCTTGGATGATATATGATGGAACATGGGGGTGAGCCGTTATGCAGTGGCTCGAACTACATAATGTAGAATACGGGGAGTGTATTGTCCTCGGGGGAGCCCACCACGACATTCTTATGGTGGATTGCGGCAGCATCAATCAGAAGATACGCGAGGGGAATTTGGATTTCAGCGATTATGTAGACCCAACTTTAATGGAACGTTATTCTGCTTGCTCAGGGCGTGTGTTTTTGCTGTACTCACTATCATCGGGACCATCTCTGTGGGCTCTATCAGATGTTAGCGAAACGCGGCGGCTATTTCGACCGCATTCTGTTGCCGGTTTCCCCGGCAGATACACATGGGAGGCATTTGCTGCTGGATTTTGCGTTGTTTGTCTATGCGTTTTTGCCACGGCAAAGCGATTATGCGCAAGTCAATTTGAGTGCGCTCCGCATTTTTAGCCGGGTTGCGAAGAGCGCGGGAGCGGATCGAATCTACCCAATTGCAGCCGGCTCCAGTTTTTTATTTGATGATGTAACCTACGATGTGCTTTGGCCGGACCGGGAGGGGTATCCTTTTTCTGACCTCTTCGCATCAGCGGTCGAACAATTGAATGTATGTCTTGCTTCGCCGTTTTTGCCGGAGGTAGCCCAGCGTTTTTTGGAGTTGAAGGCACGTTATGGGAAAGCTTATCATCTATGTTGTCAATCCGTCCCCTTACAGGCAGAAAAGATCGCACGGCTGGATGCCCTCTTGGAACAAGTTGACCTCCTGGTTCCGGAACTGCAGCTTTTGCCAACCGCCCCGGACATTGTGCAGATTTTGACAGACCCGGCCACCACCACCGCTTATTCCGATGAACTGAACACGGCCAGCGTCATCTTTCACAACCGCCGTACCAGTGAAGCCAGTCTTGACGACATCCTTATGACGGGTGATGCGGCCCCTGAGAGTTTTGACGCCATTGCGGACCGTCTCTATCATGACTATTATATTGTAAAGGCGCCGCATCATGGAACAGCAAGTCATTGGAGCCATTGGCTTTCAGAGATAGCCGCTTCCCATATTCTCATCAGCAACGGGGAGTATCAGAAGGGTGGGAAAATTGCATCGGAATATGTGGATTTACCTGCGGTGAAACATTGTACAAACTGTGCGGCCTGTTCCTGGTATGCCTCCAGCGGTTGTTCCTGCAATCGGGTAGCTTGCTGCTACGATTTGCCCATGGGCGCAGGACTGACCATCAAGTGTCCACGATGCCGTGAGCGGAAAGGTACCGCGCCGTGCGGAATTTATATTGTTTCGCACGGGGGAGAACGCGCATGTCTGTGCGATGATCTCCCGGTTCAGCCAGGCTTATAAATCGGGAAAAGGCAAAGAAAGCGGCGTTGGCAAAACCCTGCCAAGGCTGCCAATATTTTAGAGCAAACGCTGCCAAAACAACAAAAACCTAGGATTCATGCGGCTTTTTCGCATAAAAATCCGAAAAATATTGTGATTTCCGCACTTGACATTGCGAAATAAATATCTTATAATCCAAGTAACATATGAGGGACGCATATGCGGGTTGTCTTTCTAGCGCCATCTAGGAGGGGCCTCCCCCATACCGTCTTAGTCAAGGGCTAATCCTGTTAATGTCCGTGACGTTCATTATGTTCATTTCTCTTAAGGCATGCGCAAATACGCAAACCACGATTTTTAAGGAGGACAAAAAGGATGAGAAAAATTACAGGAAAAGCTCTCGCAACAGTGCTCGCAATGGCATTGATTACGTCTAGCTTTTCGGGAACTTTTGCTTTCGCAGCATCCAAGACTGAGAAGGCTGGCAGCGTGTCGCTGGTGAACTCTGATAATGATGAGATCACTTTGGTAAAAGATACCGATGACGCAAACAATTATAAGTTTGATCTTATTAATTTTATCGGCGGCGTAGAGTTGACGACTGCGGATAAAGAAGAGTCTATTACAGTAACCGATGAAGACGATCTTTCTTTCCGTCATGCAAAGGGCGATAGCCTGATTTCTGTTAAAGATGGTAAGGCTAGAGTTAAGACCGATAAGACTGGTACTGAAACCATTATGGTTTATGCAGAAGGCGAGATTACCCGCGACGATAAAGATGTCACATTGAAGGGCCAGATCGAAATTACTGTTAATGTAGTGAAGAATGGTACTCTGTGAAGCGGCGTACTGAAAAACGCGAAAGCGTTTCACGATAAATGCGAAAACTCTACACGAGTATGGAAGTCGTTCTGGTTAATATCGGTTCAATGTTGAAGAAGGCTACACAACA
>NZ_JBKEIV010000022.1:0-190621 GCF_046693725.1 Anaeromassilibacillus sp. SJQ-1
TTACCTCTTTGATTTCCGCCTAGGCTTCCAGTCTGTTCATTTCCTCTTGGGTGAAATGGAATGTGGCGTGGGCGTAATAGTTCAGCGTCATAATGACGTTGGAATGTCCCATGATATATTGTAGTGCTTTAGGGTTCATTCCCTCATTTACCATTCTGGTGCAGAACGTGAGCCGCATAGTGTGAGGCATCATTACCGACGGCAACGGCTCCTTGTGGCACTTGTTATACTTCTTGGCAAAAAAATCAGAAAATTATTCGATTCTATTTAAATACTCTTCCGCCATATGAGAGGCTACAGCACCATCCGAAACAGCCGTCACGACCTGCCGGAGTACTTTTTGGCGTACATCTCCGGCTGCGAAAACCCCAGGCAGATTTGTCTCTGTCGTCTCCCCTGCATCGACATAACCATTGGAAGTAAGTTTTATAGATTCTGCTATAAGAGCTGTATTGGGCACGTTTCCGACGGCGATAAACACACCGTCACACGAGATTTCCCTGGATTCCCCGGTTTTTTTGTTTTTTACTCGAACTCCTGTGACGCTACTATCTGCTAAAATTTCTTCCACAACAGTATCCCAAACAAATTCCACATTTTCACAGGCTTCAAGTGGTTTCAAGTAAGCCTTTGAGGCACGCAACGTATCTCTGCGATGCACCAAATAAATTTTTTGGCATATCTTAGATAAAAAAACGGTATCTGCGGCAGCAGTGTCTCCTCCTCCTACAACAACAACCGTCTTTCCCTTGTAAAACATGCCGTCGCAGGTGGCACAATAAGATACACCACGTCCACGAAGAGCGCGTTCTTCTGGCAAGCCCAGCTCCCTAGGGGAAGCCCCTAAAGCAAGAATCACAGCACGACTGGTAAAGGTATTTCCGTCCTCCGTGTGGATTTTTTTTCCGGCTCCGTCAGTTCCATAGAGGAAACCTGTGCAAAAGTACTCTCTGCGCCAAACCGTTCTGCTTGTTTCTGCATATTCATAGCAAGCTCAAAACCGTTGACTCCGTCAGCAAAGCCCGGATAATTGTCGATTTGATCGGTTGTCCCCATCTGTCCACCGGGCGCCATCGCTTCCAAAACCAATGTAGAGAGCGCTGCACGCGCACAATAAAGGGCCGCCGTATAACCAGCTGGTCCTCCGCCAACGATAATCACATCATATTGAGTCAAAGAAACTCCTCCTTTTTTGAACGGTTTTTACCTATTATCGTCACGATCAGTATACCCCATTATACCGAAGAATAGAAAAAATAGGAAGACATAAAAGCAAAAGCTCCGGCAATCTTAATCACCGGAGCTTCTATATTGAGTTATTGAACAATTTCGATCCTCTTACTATCTAAAAACCCTTTGCTTACCGTACACGATAAACTTGGACTTTTGTATTTAGCACTTGGGAATCACTTTAGAAGCAATAAATCTCACAAAAGAACTTGATGCGTGTTTTAACTATATTTTGGACTCACCTACTATCATTCTGTTCTCTATTGAACCTACTCTTTTATGAAGAGCAAAACAGGCTTCAAACTATAGATCACGCGATTCCCGATAAGATTTGCTTCGTGCTTTCGCACACCATCTTTGATAATCGAAGCGTAATACGAACCGTTTCCTTTCTCAAATAAATGGTTGCTCAAACTAAATTGCCCTTTGGACTCATTCCTTTTCGTTTTATTTTATAAAAACGAGATGCTTGGAACCATTCTTCCATATTCATCAATTAAGTGTTGCAAAAAACACCCGGCCGGGCTTTTCACTTTTCTGAATATCTCAGAATGATTGCCTCACCTTTGGAAGATTTAACGAATTTCTACCCGGCTTACGATCCCTACGTATCTTATCACTTTCGAAATTCTCTTCCCATCGGTTTGGCGACCAACCTTGTAAGCACTTCATTCTTAGGGATTAGCATTGCAGGCTTCTCAGCTCTATGGTTACAACGATTTTTCGATTCAACCGAAATTGTTATCCGCATACTTGTTTTTAGTCCGTATCTGTTTGAAAGTGATCCAGCTTACAGGCATTATCAGCTTTCTCAAAAAACAGTTTGCTCATCATTACTTAGTTGCTTTGCTTTCTCCTGCTTTCGCTCCGGTCGTTTCCGAATCCGGCATTACAGGCTCTCCACGCTGCAAATATAAGCTCTGTCGATCAACTGCTTGTAGGCCTCATCCTGTCTTTCGTTCTGTTCCTTCATCCAGATTTCCAGCGTCACAAGCTTTTTAGGAATCACAATGCAGTGTTCGTCAAAACCACCGGTCCTTTTCGCTCCATCCTGCTGGTCGCTCTGTACCTATCAAATGGTTACTTACTTGGATTTACCAGTTTTTGCAACGTTTCAACTCCTCCGTATTTTCCAACCGACTTGTTTCCGCGTTGTCCCCTGGCATCTCAATTGGTTGCAATAATAAAATCTTTAGGACAGACACTTGATTGTATCAGAAGCTACAATCTCTACTGTTTTAAAGTTTTTATTGATGAGATAGCGGCACGAGCCCGACTGACTGGCCGCTATTCATCTGAACTGGCTCGCTGTTCATTGGACTCACACCCTTTCTGAAGTATCTACATTGGAGACTTTCCATACCTTCCAAATTTTTATAATATCATTTTTGTGATATTACCTTCATCAGATTTCTTTTCTTGGAAGGTGTTTGCTTTTTTCTTTTTCTCTCCCCTGTTTCTGTTTCTATTATAGCGCGTTTTCCGTATTTGTCAATACTTTTTTCTAACATTTTTTAAATTTTATAGGTGATTTTTTATAACTGTCCTTTTATAAAACGATCCCCTCCATATGGAAAGCATATTTGCCTTTTATCCCTCTGTCTTCCAGCCTTTCGATCCTTTTTCTGAAAGGAATACCTGTTAACCAAAAGTTTCTGTTGACTTACTGCCATTATAAAGGTAAAATGAGTAACAGAAAGCACATTATTGTGAAGGAGATGAACTTTTTGAACGACGAGTTTGGCGCTGATCTGATTACCTTGATTGATGACGAGGGTGAAGAACACGAGTTTGAAATCCTCGATGTGATTGATAACGATGAAGGATGTTTCTACGCTCTGCTTCCTACCTTTGACGATCCACAGGACGAGGTAGATTCAGAAGGAACTTATTACATCTTTGAGGCGATTGAAGAGGATGGCGAGCAACAGCTCGCAGAGGTAGAAGATGAAGAACTTCTCGACCGCCTTGCTGAAATCTTTGAAAAGCACTTCGAGGAGCTTTACGAAGAAGAAGATCCGGAAGAATAAGCTTTTCCCTGCCTGGTGCGTGGACTTGTGTATAAATAACCCTACACTTTTAAATCGGGAGCTTAGCTCCGGCGGCGGACCGCAGACCTCCCGGCTTCGGCTGGAAGAAGGGAGTGGAAACCCGTTGGGCGGGCACCCACCTGTCTTTCGTAGGCAGGTTATTTCGCACATTACGGCCAGGCGGGATTTCCTTTAATCATTCGGCTCCTGTTTCTAAAACAGGGGCCTTTCTTTATACCCATGTATGTGTATTTTGACAGACATTTTCAAATGGTATATAATCAATTCTATCTTTTGGGGTCCTATTGTAGGAAGAATTTGTGAGCAAAAGGAGTTGATCCTATGGATGGCTATCAAATCATCACGGATTCCAACACCGATTTTTCCCCGCTCTTGCACAAGAGTTAGGTGTTGTGATCATTCCAATGGAATTCACCCTCAGTGGCGCATCGTATCTTCAATACCCCGACGAGCGAGACTTATCCAACAAGTCCTTCTACGAACGCATAGCGGCGGGGGAAACGACCACTACCAATCAAATCAACGCTGCTACCTTTATCGAAACGTTTGAACGGTACCTGCAAGCGGGAATCGATGTACTTTATATCGGATTCTCCTCTGGATTGTCAGGGACATTCAATGGTTCCCGCTTGGTTGCACAGGATCTTTCTCAAAAATATCCTGACCGCCGTATCCTGGCTGTAGACTCTCTGGCGGCTTCCATGGGCGAAGGACTCTTGGTTTATCATGCTGTTATGCAACAACGTGCTGGACGAACAATTGATGAAGTAGCTTCCTGGGTCGAAACAAACCGCAACCGATTGGCGCATTGGTTCACCGTAGATGATCTCAACTTTCTAAAACGCGGCGGACGCGTATCCGGGGCAGCCGCATTATTTGGAACCATGCTGGGAATTAAGCCTGTTTTACATGTGGACGACGAGGGACACTTGATCCCAGTGGAAAAGGTGCGTGGGCGCAAAAACGCATTGGATGCATTGGTCAATCATATGGCAAAGACGGTCGAGCATCCTGAAGAGCAGGTGATCTTTATCAGCCATGGAAACGCCCCTAAGGATGCCGAATATGTCGCCGAACAGGTAAAATCACGTTTTGCTGTGCAAAATATTTACATCAACTATATTGGTCCCGTCATTGGATCGCACTCCGGTCCTGGGACGGTCGCTCTATTTTTCCTGGGAAACAGCAAAAATTAAGCGCATCCAAGGAGGGAAACGAATCGAATGAATGACTATCAAATTATCACAGACGCCTGCGCGGATTTACCTCCCAAATTGGTAGAAGAGTTAGGCATCCATGTGATCCCTATGTCTTTTAACTTTGGGGATGAAAGTTATACCCATTATCCAGATGAGCGTGAGTATTCTGCAAAAGACTTTTTTGACCGCCTGCGCGGTGGCGATATGTCCACAACCAATCAAATTAATCAAGCAGCCTTTACCGAGGTGTTTGAAGGCTATCTGCAAAACGGCGTGGACGTATTGTATATCGGCTTTTCCTCTGCCCTTTCTGGCACATACCACAACTCCGTATTGGTAGCGGAAGAACTATCTGCAAAGTATCCGGATCGAACGCTATTGGTGGCGGATTCTTTGACCGCGACCCTCGGTACTGGACTGCTGGTTTATGCAGCGGTACAAAAGCAGCAGGAAGGAATGTCCATTGAGGACTTATATCAATGGGTGCAAACAGAACGGTTGCTTGTTTCCGGCTGGTTCACTGTTGATGATCTGAATTTTCTCAGGCGTGGTGGACGGTTGTCGGGTACAGCGGCACTGGTTGGAACTATGTTAGGGATCAAGCCCATCCTGCGCATTACTGAAGACGGAAAACTGGTTCCCATGGAAAAGGTACGAGGCCGCAAGCAGTCGCTTCGTGTGCTTCTTGAGCATATGGACAAGACCTTCCGGGATACGGGTGACCAGGTCGTATTCATTGTCCATGGCGATTGTATGGATGACGCAGCGTATCTGAAAAAAGAAATTAAAAACCGTTATCGTATCAAACGCATCGTTACCAACAATATCGGCCCCATTATTGGGTCCCATACAGGCCCTGGCGCCATTGCGATTTTCTACATGGGAAAAGGACGCAATTGATGGATATGAAAGAGAGAACCGCCGTCACAACGACATGCGGTTCTCTCTTTTCGATGCTGTGCATCTTTCTTCTTCAAGGATTTCTTCGGTATAAAATATGGTTGGTATGTGGCCTTCTCAGGGCCACCTTGTGATCTCTTTCAAAGCATATTGATTGCACTTGATTTTACCCAGCAATAAAAAATGCCCTACAAAAACAATGTTTGAGCAAATAAATCGACTATCAATGAAAAACAAACAAATGGTTTTTATTCCTGCCCATATAAAAGCTCATATAAACTGCAATCGCGTAAAAGTGCATCCATCTTCTTTTGCACCTCACCAAGACGGCAATGAAGTGAACAAATTTCTGCATGCCTTTCCTGCCAGGTACAGCGGTACTCCGGTTGCATACAAGCATTCACCAACCGGTCTGCTCCAAGGGCTTCCATTAAGTCGTAAAGGCTCATCGTATGCAAATCCACAATCAGACGGCATCCACCCTCCGCACCGCGCACAATCTTAATAAAGCCGGATTTTTCCAGCTTCTTTGCAATCTTATAGACAAATTTGTCCGGAATCTGCTCCTGCTCACAAATATCCGCCGCTGTCCGCTGCTCTCCGCCCGCTAACGCGCGCAAAATCCGCAACGCATAATCCGCTTCCCGTGTGACCAGCAGTACACTCACCCTCTTTTTTAACGTAATTATAGAATAACAAAGTTGATAAGCTTTGTCAACATTGTTCTTTTAAAACGCTTCGAAATCTCACATTTGAACAAAAAACCGCTATAATTGGGATATAGAACGCACAAAAAGAACCGTATGAGCCTTTGCAACTCTACGGTTCTTTATTTTCTTTCTTCTGGACGCTCTATTCTTGATCGGGCAACTGGCGCAATCGGTTCCGGCGGACCATCAAATAGTCCTCCAAAATGATTGTGGCCGCAACCGCATCCACCACAGCCTTTCGTTTTTTTCCGCGCGTATCCGTATCGTTCAAATATCCGTGCGCAGTAATTGTGGTTCCGCGTTCATCCTGCATCCATACGGGCACATGAACCAAGGTTCGCAGGTGTTCAGCAAACAATCGAGCCCCCTGCGCACTCTCCCCTTCACTGCCATCCATATTCCGTGGTAAACCAACCACAATTTCTCCCACACCATACTCTTCGGCCTTTGCAGCGACAACGGCTGCAAGCCGATCCCGATGGTATTCCTGAACAACGCCGGCAGGGGACGCCAGCCGTTCTCCTTCGTCGCACACCGCCAGGCCTGTGCGCACCTTTCCCAAATCAACCGCTAATATCCTCATCTTTTACGCTCCATATTCTCCCGCCGCCACCAAGTTTGCTTTGCAAAAACAGAAACTTCCGGTGTCAGGTGGGAAGCATCGTTGAGTAAAATGATTTTGGGATTCCCCTGCTCTCCAAAGTCAATCACACTGACGGCTGTGTTGTCGCACCAGTCCACATCGTTCAGCTGTTCCAAAGGCTTGTTCATGGCATGACAGAGAATATTCCGGATAGCGCATCCATGGGAAGCTACACACACGGTCTTGCCAGGATTCTCGCGCACAATCGAGCGAATCGCCTGCCAAACACGGTCATATACCTGGCGCATACTCTCTCCGTTTGGCGCGCAAAAATCCTGCGGCGCCGTGTACCAATTGGCATCCTGTTCCGGTGCAACTTTGGGCAGGTCCGCCCAGAGAAGCCCCTCATAATCACCGCCATCGATCTCCTGCAAACGCTTGTCTTCATGGATGGTAAGATGATGATAACGGTTGATCGCTTCTGCGGTCATCCGCGCACGCTTGAGCGGACTGGAATAGATCGAATCCATCCGAATATTCCGCAAACGAAGCGCTAAAAGCTCAAGCTGTTTTTCTCCATTTCCGGAAATTCCACAGTCAGAACTTCCTTGAAACCGTCCGTTCGTATTCCCTTCCGCTTCACAATGGCGAACCAACAAGATACGAGTGGTCCCCTCCGCCTTTGGGGGAATGGCGCTATCGTTCGACGAATGAAGTTGTCCCATTCTTACACAGCCTTCCTTCCGAATTCCTTTAGTAGGCGCATACTCCTCCGGTCAACTCCGTCACAGAGGCAATATGGTTTTCATCCAAATAGCGGCGCAGACCGTCCAGAATTTTTACAGGCGCATATGGGTCCGTAAAGAACACTGTTCCAATCTGTAACGCAGAGGCTCCAGCCAGCAACATTTCTACTGCATCCTGCCATGTGCTGATTCCCCCGAGGCCGATGACCGGAATCTTGACCCTTTGTGCGGCCTGCCACACCATTCGTACAGCTACTGGAAATACGGCTGGGCCAGAAAGCCCTCCTGTGTTATTGCGCAAAATAGGCCTGCGGGTACGGATATCGATCCGCATACCGGTCAATGTATTGATGAGCGAAATTGCGTCCGCTCCACCCGCTTCCGCAGCCGCTGCAATCTCTCCAATATCCGCCACATTGGGGGACAGTTCGACAATCAAAGGCTTACGGCAATATTTGCGCACTGCGACGGTAATCTCCTCTACACTCGCACAGGAGGTGCCAAAGGCGACACCGCCGTGCTTCACATTTGGACAGGAAGAATGTTCACTTCACCATATCGACGTCGCTTTCTGAGAGCTTCTCCGCCATGCGGCAATAATCTTGCTGCGTATTGCCTGCAATATTTGCAATCACAATCGTCCCTTGCTGTTTGAGCCAAGGGAGGTCCTCTTCGATAAAGTGATCCACACCCGGATTTTGTAGCCCTACCGAGTTCAACATTCCAGAGGGTGTCTCCGCGATGCGGGAGGAGGATCCCCGGACGCTCCTGAAGGGTAATTCCCTTGCAGGAAATCCCCCCAAGCGTAGAAAGCGGATAATAATTCCTGGTATTCCCGGCCAAAGCCAAAGGTCCCGGAGGCGGCAATCAAGGGATTTTCAAGGGCAACCCCTGCAATCTTTACACGTAAATCAGCCATCCTTCCGCCTCCTTAATCCAAAACAACAGTCTGATAAGGAAATACCGGTCCATCCTTACAGACGTGTCCAAAGTATTCCCGTCCATCTGCCAGCAGCTTACAGGCACAACCCAAACAGGCTCCAATTCCACAGGCCATGCGTTCCTCCAAAGAAATCTGGCATTCAACGCCGCGTTGCTTTGCCACTGCACAAACGGCTTTCAGCATTGGCGTCGGTCCACAGGCAAAGATCACATCAAAAGAGAGATCGTTGAGACAGTCTGTAACAAGCCCATGGTGCCCTGCACTGCCATCATCGGTCGCAATACGTACCTCGCAACCATTGGCGCGGAAGTCCTCTTCCAAAATCACCGCCTCCCGGTTCCGAAAACCGAGTACCGCAGTCGCACGGCTCCCAAACCCTTTAGAAGCCTCCAAAAGGGGCGGCACGCCGATCCCTCCGCCCACAAATACCGCCTTACGGGAACAGTCCCCCAACACAAACCCGTTCCCAAGCGGGGCCAGAATATCAAGCATTGCTCCTTCTTCCATGCCCGCTAAAATTCGGGTTCCTTCGCCGCGTATCTGGAACACAAAACGCAAAGTACCTGCTGCGCGGTCTACACCACAGATTGAGATGGGACGGCGCAACGTTTTTCCCGGTACATAGAGGTGCGCAAACTGTCCCGCCTGTGCAACCTCAGCAAACTCCGGAGCCTCCACGACAAAATCAAAAATGTCCTTTGTAAGCTCTCTTTTTTTCAAAAGCTTACAGGTTTTCACGTCATACTTCATCATTTGATCGTCCCTATCTCCCCTACGATTTCATCGCGCATCCGCACCGCTTCTGCTGCAGCCGCTTTCGCATAATCGCGTTCAGGAGCATTCTGCTTCTGCCACGCGCAAAGGATTGAGCGGGAGGCATTGACAATAGCGCCGCGGCCGTTTGTATCAAAGGCGGGCGCAACGTCCTTTGCGCCGCCTCCCTGGGCTCCATAACCTGGGACCAGGAAGAAGGTATGCGGCAATGCGGAACGAAGTTCGCGGAGCTGTTCCGGATAGGTCGCTCCCACCACTGCACCAACACCTGAATACCCATACTGCCCGGGAAGCTCTGTCCCCCACTGCTCGCAGAGTACTCCCATCGTTGCATACAGGGTTTTCCCGTCGTCAAAAACTCGGTTTTGCAATTCGCCGGAAGAAGGGTTCGACGTTTTAACCAACACAAAGATGCCCTTGTCCTCCGCCTGACAGGTCGAAAGTAGGGGCTTGATTCCATCGGAACCCAGATAGCCGTTTACGGTAAGGGCATCCCCGCCAAATGGAACACAGAGTGTATCCTCTACCATCGTGGTCCCCGAAGTGCGCTGCCGCATATGCTTCCATGGTAGTCCCTATATCGTTTCGTTTTCCATCCGTTATCACAAACATTCCTTTGCTGTTTGCATAGGCAATGGTATCGTGCAGTGTTTTAACACCCTGCCAGCCATACATTTCATAGTAAGCGCACTGCGGCTTTACTGCCGGTACAATATCGCACAGTGCATCAATCAGCCCTTTATTGAATTCCAGAATAGCTGCGGCCGCACCGTCCAAATTTTTTCCATACTTTTCAAAAGCATCCTCTTTGATATAGGAGGGGATATAGGCAAGCTTGGGGTCCAAACCCGCTACTGTGGGGTTCTGTAACTTTGCAATGCGTTCAATCAGTCGGTCAAATGCCATATTCTTTTCCGCCCTTCTTATTTTCTGATGGTTTTATATTCTTCCTTCGTTGCCGCCGCGGTAGACGATCTTTCCTCTACAAACAGTCAATTTCACGCGTCCTGTCAAAATGCGCCCCTTAAAGACCGCATTGCGGCTCTTTCCATGGAGTTTCTCCGGTTCCACTGTCCACTGCTCTTCTGGGTCAAACAGCACGATATCCGCTGGGGCGCCAGGATTTAAGGTTCCCGCAGGAATGTGCAACAGGTTTGCCGGCGCCGTACTCATCAGACGAAGCAGTTCTCGAAGCGTCAAAAGACCCGTCTTCACCAGGTAGGTAATTCCAGCGGCAAGCGAGGTTTCCATCCCGATACTACCGTTCGGCGCCTTGGAGAAATCAGCTTTTTCCGCAGGCGTATGAGGAGCATGATCGGTGGCAATTGCGTCAATGGTTCCATCGCGGAGCCCTTCGATCACTGCCAATCGGTCCGATTCTGTGCGCAGCGGCGGACTCATTCGGAAATCCGCATCCCGCGCCCGTAGCATCGCGTCGGTCAAACTGAAATAATGTGGAGCAGTCTCCGCCGTGACCTGCACACCGCGGCGTTTTGCATCCCGAATCATTGCCACCGAGGTACGGGAACTCACATGGCAGATGTGGATGGGGACCTGGTATGCCTCCGCCAAAGCAATGTCCCGTGCGGTTCCGCAATCCTCGGCTGCCGCAGGGACGCCCGGCACACCCAGTTCGCGGGAAACATCCCCCTCGTTCATCAGTCCGCCTTTGGAGAGATCAAGATCCTCACAGTGGGAAACAACCCGCATCCCCAAGCCAGGTGCAGCCCTCATCGCCCGGGCCATCAGACGGGAATCTACAACGGGACGTCCGTCATCGCTCAGCGCAATCGCTCCTGCTTCCCGCAAGGCTTCCAAATCGTCCAGTTCATTGCTCTGTAGTCCTTTTGTAATGGCCGCGGCCACATAAACATGGGCATCTGCTTCGGCGGCCTTGTCCAAAATATAGCGCACTGTGTCCGGGGTATCGATCGCCGGCTTTGTATTGGGCATACAAAGCAGGCTGGTCACGCCACCCGCTGCTGCAGCCCGGCAGCCGGTAAAAATATCCTCTTTTTCTGTAAAGCCTGGGTCGCGCAAATGAACGTGCATGTCCACCAGGCCAGGGGCTGCCACCAACCCCTTTGCGTCAAACACCTGGGCATCCGGCGCTTCAACCGTCCCGCCAACCTGCTTTAGGAGACCGTCCTCCAGCAAAAGATCTCCAATGACATCCAAGTTGGATGACGGGTCAAGAATTCTCGCGTGTTGCAGTAAAAGCTTTTCCAAAGTGCACCTCCTGGATGGAATTTCTATAATTTCTATTATACTGATTCCACGGAGAAATGTAAAGAAAGCCTTTCCACGAGAACGTCGAGAACAAGATCAGTAGAAAAATTGCTGCGAATGGATTTCATCAATCCAGGGAAACCTTGTCGAATTTTCCATATATCCCTTAGAAAAATTTGACTCAATACGCAACAAAAATCCCGGACGGTATTTTCCGTCCGGGATTTTTTAGAACTTGTTTTGTGAAAAGATGTTTCTATTAAAATCTTTTTCTTGCAACGTAGCTGGTGTGCAAAAGCTCGTGTGCCTTATGGCTACCCGGCTCGCCCAAATATTCATCGTACACCAGTTTAATCAACGGGCTTTCATGGCTCTTACGCAACGGAAGATTCTTATCCTCTTCATAGAGTGCCTTTGCACGCAGCCCCTTCAGGTCTGTAAAACTGCGGACCGTCGCCGACTGAATCGGCTGGCCGCCGCCATTGACACATCCGCCTGGGCAGCACATGATCTCAATGAAATGATAATCCGCTTCGCCCTTGCGGACCTTCTCTAGCACCTCATTCGCATTGTTCAGGCCGCTGACAGCAGCGACCTTGACATCCATGCCGCCGATGTGATAGACCGCCTCTTTAATGCCCTCTGTGCCGCGCACTTCTGTATAATCTACGCTGTCAAGGCTCTTTCCTTCCAGAACATCCGCCGCCGTGCGGAGCGCCGCTTCCATTACGCCGCCCGTCGCGCCAAAGATGGCCGCTGCGCCGGTGGAAACGCCCATAGCATCGTCAAAGTCCTCATCGGGCAGATTGACGAAATCCAGGTGAGCACGGTTGATAAGGCGGGACAGTTCACGGGTGGTAATTGCAATATCGGTGTCTGGAATGTCCTCTCCTGCTGCAGCCTCATCGTCGCGTTTGATCTCAAATTTCTTCGCTGTGCAGGGCATTACACTGACCACCACAATATTCTTCGGGTCGAGTCCATTCTTTTCGGCAAACCAGGTCTTAATCATTGCGCCGGTCATCTGCTGTGGGGACTTACAGGACGATACGTTTGGCAGCAGATCCGGGAAATAGTGCTCGCAGAACTTAATCCACCCTGGCGAGCAAGAGGTAATCATCGGCAATACGCCGCCATTCTTTACGCGATCCAGGAATTCGGTCGCCTCTTCCATGATGGTGAGGTCAGCGCCGAAGTCGGTATCAAATACCTTGTCAAAGCCGAGGCGGCGCAGGGCGGCAACCATCTTGCCTTTTACATTCGTACCAACCGGCATTCCAAAGCATTCGCCCAAAGTCGCACGAATGGCGGGAGCGGTCTGTACCACAACATACTTTTCCGGGTCATTGATCGCCGCAAGAACTTCATCGCATTGATCGCGCTCGGTAAGAGCACCTGTCGGGCAACTCACAATGCACTGGCCGCAGGAAACGCAGGCCACTTCGTTCAAGGGACGTTCAAACATGCAGCCGATGTGCGTATCAAAGCCGCGGCTGTTCGGGCCGATGACAGCCACATGCTGGTGGGCACAAGCGGCAACACACCGGCGGCAGAGGATACATTTTCCATTGTCGCGGACCAAATACTCGGTGGACTCATCTTTGAGAGATTCGGGTTTTGCGCCGTCGAAGTGCTCAGCGTCATCCACACCCAGTTCATAACAGAGCGACTGCAACTCGCAGCTCCCGCTGCGCTTGCAGGTGAGGCACTTCCGGTCATGCACCGAGAGCAGCAGCTCCAATGTAAGCTTGCGGGATTCCTGCACCTTCGGTGTATTGGTGAATATCTTCCATCCCCTCGTTGACCGGATAAACGCAGGCCGCAACCAAAGAACGGGCGCCCTTCACTTCTACAACGCACATACGGCAAGCGCCAATTTCGTTGATATCCTTCAGGAAGCACAGGGTGGGGATATTGATCCCCGCATACCGTGCAGCCTCTAAAATCGTAGAATCCTTCGGCACCGAGAGGGGCATGCCGTTGATTTTTATATTGACCATATCCATTGATGGCACACTCCTTTCTTATCTCTTCACAATCGCACTGAACTTGCACTTTTCCATGCAAGCGCCGCACTTGATGCATTTGCTCGTATCGATCACATGCGGCTTCTTCACGGTACCGCTGATGGCGCCGACCGGGCAGTTGCGCGCACAAAGCGTACAACCTTTGCACTTGTCTTCCAAGATGTAGTAATTCGTCAACGCCTTACATGCGCCCGCCGGGCAGCGTTTCTCCGTAACGTGTGCAATGTACTCGTCGCGGAAATAATGCAGGTGGAGAGCACCGGATTCGGCGCAGTCTGCCCCAAAGCGCAGAGCGAATTCTCCTTCAGATAGTTGCACAGTTCTTCCAGACGGTCAATGTCCTCCAATGTGCCATTGCCGCTCGGTAATCTTATTGAGGATCTCCAGCAGGCGGCGCGTGCCAACACGGCACGGGGTGCACTTACCGCAGGACTCATCCACAGTAAATTCCAAGAAGAACTTCGCAATGTCCACCATACAGGTGGTATCATCCATGACAATCAAGCCGCCGGAACCCATCATGGAGCCGATGGCAATCAGGTTGTCATAATCGATCGGAACATCCATCTGGGAAGCCGGGATACAGCCTCCGGAAGGACCTCCAGTCTGAGCCGCCTTAAAGGAATGGCCATCCGGCACACCGCCGCCAATCTCCTCGACGATCTCGCGCAGAGTGGTCCCCATCGGGACTTCCACAAGGCCGGTGTGCTTGATCTTGCCGCCCAGGGCGAACACTTTCGTGCCCTTGCTCTTCTCCGTACCCATGGATGCAAACCAGTCCGCACCCTTGAGGATAATCTGGGCAACATTGGCATAAGTTTCTACGTTATTCAAGATGGTTGGCTTGCCAAACAGGCCCTTGAGCGCCGGGAACGGCGGACGCGGGCGAGGCTCGCCACGTTTGCCCTCGATGGAGGTCATCAGAGCCGTCTCTTCGCCGCAGACAAACGCGCCGGCGCCCAAACGAAGCTCAATATCAAAATTAAAATCTGTATCGAAAATATTTTTACCGAGCAGGCCGTACTCCCTAGCCTGATCAATTGCAATTTGCAAACGCTTTACAGCGATTCGGTATTCTGCACGAACATAAATATATCCCTGAGAAGCACCGATTGCATATCCGGCAATAGCCATTGCTTCCAGAACCGCATGCGGATCACCCTCCAAAATGGAACGGTCCATAAAAGCGCCCGGATCGCCTTCGTCCGCATTGCAGCACACATACTTCTGATCCGCCTGGTTCTGCGCGGCAAAGAGCCATTTTCTGCCCGTCGGGAAGCCAGCTCCGCCGCGTCCGCGCAGGCCGGATTTGGTGATTACATCAATGACATCCTGTGGGGTCATCTCGGTGAGGGCCTTGCCCAACGCCTGATAACCGTCAACCGCTATGTACTCATCGATGTCCTCAGGATTGATAACGCCGCAGTTGCGCAGGGCAACACGGTGCTGTTTTTCATAGAAAGGTGTTTGATTCAGAGACTGACGGAGTTGGATCCTCCACTACAGTCTCTTGATAAAGAAGGCGTTTGACGATTCTGCCCTTGAGCAGATGCTCTTCCACGATCTCCGGTACATCGTCCGGCTTGACCATGCTGTAGAACGCGCCCTCTGGATATACAATCATAATCGGGCCCAAGGCACAGAGGCCGAAGCAGCCCGTACGGATGACATTGACCTCTTGATCGAGGCCTTTCGCGGCAATTTCCTCTTTCAGACGCTGGATAATCAGCTCACTGTTCGAGGAGGTACATCCCGTACCGCCGCAAACCAGTACATTCGAACGATACATTTTGCAGCCTCCTTATTTTGAATTAGCGCCAATGGTAAACTCTGTGACGACATTGCCGTTGACCAGATGATCGTTCACCATGCGGACCGCTTTTTCTGGGGTCATCTTCACATAAGTGATCTTCTCCTTGCCGGGTTCTACAACCTCGACAACTGGTTCAAACTGGCAGATGCCGATGCATCCCGTCTGGGTAACCATGACATTCTGGAGGCCTCTTTTTGCCACCTCATCCACGATGGTGGTGAGAACTGGGCGTGCGCCCGCAGCGATACCGCACGTGGCCATACCGACCAATACGCGGATCGCATCATCCTGTCCTTCCCGCAGCGTGACTTTGCCGCGAGCTTTATCTCGGATTGCCTGAAGTTCCGCTAACGACTTCATACTATATTTTCTCCCCTTTGATGCTTTGTGTTTGTTCATTGAGGAAATCCCGCATCCATGCCACTACATCGGGCATATTCAGCTCCACTTCCTCGCCCAAGATCCCGCGCAGTTCACGGGTATCCAGTGTAAATTCGCGGTCATCTATTCTGCGATGGAACACAAAATCCCGGTCTGTGTTGCAAGTGATTAACAGGAGAACCGTGGCATTGATGTCTCCCAACGGGATAAAGTCCACGTGAGAGGGCACAAATTCTGCTGTCACCGCTGTTCCTTTCCCCGGCTCAGATACGATCCGCAGTTCACCGCCCGTCATTTCCGCTTCCATTTTGAAGAGCGGGATACCCAGGCCTACTTTGCGCGTTGTACGCGTAGTGAAAAAAGGATCTGTCACATGGGCAACCTGATCCGCAGACATCCCACGGCCATTGTCCACAATCTGGATCGTCAAACGATCCTGAGCGGTATCCTCACAGACCTCCACCTCAATGCAAGTCGCTCCCGCTGAAATGGAATTCTGCGCGATGTCCATCACATTTAAAGATAGCTCCCGCATCTTAGTCGCTGTACTTTGCCAAGATTCCGTCGATTTCCTCCGGCACCAAACGGCCATATACATCGTCATTGATGGTCATGACCGGAGCCAAACCGCAAGCGCCAATACAGCGGCAAGCGGTGAGAGAGAACTTCCCGTCTGCAGTGCACTCCTCTGGCTGGATGCCGAGCGCAGCGCTCACCTTGTCCAGGACTGCCGCCGCACCCTTTACATAGCAAGCGGTTCCCAAACAAATAGAGATATTGTACCTCCCCTTCGGTGTAAGGGAAAACTGGGAATAAAAGGTCGCCACGCCGAAGACTTCTTCCAGCGGCTTGTTCAGGCCTTCCGCCACCATGGTCTGCACTTCTACCGGCAGATACCCATAAATTTCCTGCGCTTCTTGCAGGACTGGCATAATCGCGCCTTTGTCATCTTTGTGCTTTTCAATCACTTCGTGCAGTTTTTGCTCCTGCTCCGGAGTCCCTTGAAAAGGCAAATTGCTGATTTTTTTTGCATTCTTGTTCCTCCCTGTGAATTCCAATATGTGGCATAATGTTTCGTAATTTTTCGAACATTTCGTCACATATGCATTGTGATTTATTATAGCACATTGTTTGTAGAAAATCTACAATTTTTCTAGAAATTTGCCTTAAAATATACTCGAAACAATCATGTTTAATAATTTTTCATAAGGATAAGTATTTTTAGAGATTTTGTTCATCCAAGAATCGAATGACCGCCTGTACAGATGCTTCCGGCAATTCCAACGTTGGGCCGGGGTCCCGCATATGCTCCAGATAGTGGGCGTCTGAGTTGCGCAGGAGCAGCATACCGGACAACTCCGGATTGGTTTGCAAAAGGGCCTCCGGGGAACCGGTAAAACTGATCTCCGCTGTATGGAAACCAGCCTCCGGAGGGATGGCGCCCAGGACAGAAATCACACTGTAAGCCGGTTTATCCACGTGCGCTGGGAATGCGGTGCCTCCAAACCTCCTTGCCTCGTACAGTACATGGTCCACACCGACCTGTGTTGCATGAATCAACAGCCGTTTTTCTTCATCCAGAATATGGTCTTGCTCATCCATGACCAATTGGCGGCCAAAAATCTCCGGCCGATTGGGAATTTCCATACTACGCGACCGCACAAAGTCTTCAAATGCTTCCGCCGCGGGAATATCCGGGAACAGACACACAACATGTGCCTCCTCCTGGGTACAGAGTTCCATGCCCGGAATCACCACGAGGCCCGCCTGTTCCCCCGCTCTGACCGCAGAGGCGGCGTTCCGGCAAGAGTTATGGTCTGTCAGTGCAATGATGTCATATCCGAGCAGCTTTGCCATGTTGACCAAGTTGTAAGGAGTCATATCGTCGTCTCCGCATGGCGAAAGACAGGAGTGCAAATGAAAATCGTAAAAAAATTTCATCCTTTCAATAACTCCGCCAGGCGCGCTCCGAGTTCGTAACTGTTTTGCTCGCTACAGAGCACCAGAATGTCCTGTTGCTCTGCCTTGTTGCGTGCCTCTTCATCCAGCGATGCGCGGTCTGTCAGGACAATACAAGCAGCGTCCGCCAACGATGCCACCGCGATTGCGTTCACATTGCCCATCACGGTAAACCAAGCTGCATCGGCAGGAAGCCGGGCCATCACCCAACTGAGCAGATCTCCCGTATAGCCTCCGGTCACCTCACGGGTGAGATCTCCTCCCACCAGTACCTGCAACCCCAATTGGTCGCGCAATTCCTCAACGGTCATTGGAATCAACCTCCTTGTTATGCCCCGGCACAAAACCTCCCATGGAGGAAAGAGCTTGGGCAACGTGTTTGATCTCCTCACGCAAGATAAAGATACATTCGTTTTCCTTTGCAGAGCCACGCACTACATCCTCAGCAAACGCACGGCATGTGGGCGCCCCACAGGAACCGCAGTCCAGTCCCGGAAGTTTCCCACAAATTTTGTCGATGTCTGCCATCATCCGCAACGCTTCTCCCATATCATCGGAAAGCTTGAGCACTGGCGCAAATTCTAGGTTATCCTCCCATTGCATGCAGGGGGAATGCCGCCTTCCAAATGGTTCTGTGCAACCGGCAAATACCGGCGCAGCCGCTGTAGCCGTGCCTTTGCAACATAGGCGTTCTCCACACAGAGGACGCCGCCAACGCATCCGCCAGCACAAGCGTTCAATTCGATGAAATCCAGCTCCTTAATCCGCTCATCTTCCAACTCCTCCAACACGCGGATCACGTTATCCACACCATCTGCCGCCAGATATTTGTCATTAAGCAATGCGGCTGATTCTCCGCCGCTGGATGCCCACCCTACGCCGATGACACCGCATTGCATCAAGGGTTCCACTGCTTCCGCCTTTTCCATTTTATCCACCAATGCAGGAAAGATTTCACTGATTGCAATGGCGCCGTCCACATAGGATGTTTTCGTGCTGATTGGGCATTTCGTATCCGTCACCTTTGCAGGACACGGCGTTATAAAAAATGCGCCGATCTTTTCCATCGGCAGACCGGTTTTCTTTCTGGCTTCTTTTTTTACAAATCGTGCGGCCGTCTCCATGGGAGAATTCAACGGTAGCACATGGGAACAAAGTTCGGGAAACCGCACACGAATTAAACGTACCACCGCCGGACAAGCGGAACTGATCACAGGCCGTTGCAACAATCCTTGCTGCATCAGTTTGCGTGTAGCGTCCGAAACCAGCTCCGCACTGCGCGAAACCTCGTACACCTCGTCAAACCCCATCCCCTTCAAGCCGGTGAGGACAATGTCGATGTCGTCCAGATTATTAAATTGACCGAATAAGGCTGGCGCTGGCAGTGCAATCTTGTAGGAGTAGTTGTCCAACATAGAAAAATGGTCAAACCGAGCCCGCTTGGCATGGTGTGGGCATACACGAATACATTCGCCACAGTCAATACACCGTTCCGACAGGATTAATGCCTTTCCATCGCGTACACGGATTGCCTCGGTTGGGCAGCGTTTAATACAGTTCGTGCACCCCATACACTTATCCTTGTCCAAAATCACAGAATGGAAAAACTTTTCCATCTTTTAATCACCGCCTGCCCGGTTCCTATCGGTAAATACAGTCATGTAAAGGGTCGTCCCCTCCCCAACCTTGGTATCTATGTCTAGGATATCGGAGTATTTTTTGATATTCGGGAGACCCATCCCTGCGCCAAATCCTAAGGAGCGCACATTATCCGGCGCTGTGGACCATCCCTCCTGCATGGCTTTACTCAGATCTTTGATCCCAGGGCCATGATCCTCTAAAATCACATAGATTTTGTCCGAGTCGATCTCCACATGCGCCGTGCCGCCGCCTGCATGGATGACCATATTGATTTCCCCTTCGTACATGGCGATAGCCACGCGGCGGATGACATCCGCATCGTAACCGATTTTTTTCAACTTCCTCTTGACATCGCTGGAAGCCGCGCCAGCCTGGGTAAAATCGTCCCCCGGTACTACATAATCAAACGACAGGGCGCTCATTGCACTTCACTTCCCCCTGACAAGCCGTTGGTGTAGAGCAGTCCGCAGGCAGTAAACATGCGGTAGGGGGTTTTCAGCACGGTAATCCCCTTTTCTTGAGCCAGTTCTAATACAGTATCATCAATCTCCTTTCCCCGGACAAAAATGATGCAGTGCATGTCCATCATCTCCGCCGTCCGCACAACCTGTGGGTTCGTCAGGCCCGTGAGCAGCACGGATTGGTCCTTGACAAAGGCCAGCACGTCGCTCATCATATCGCTTCCGCACGCCGTACGAACCTCTGTATCGAGGTCTCCCTCTACCAGGACATCCGCCTTTAAAATCTGTACTACGTCGCGTACCTTCATAGAACGTTCCTCCCGTTTCATGATTCACAATGTTTTTAAATACTCTACAATAAAATTTATGCATTTTCATTATAACATATCACAGAAACGGAAACAACCGGCCAGACAAAAGATCGAGAATAAAAAATACCCTCCTCTAAGTTTTTCAGAGGAGGGTATCTTGATCAATCCAATGTTACGAACTCAGGAAAAATAATGTTATCAGAAAAATCCGCCGATAGACACTGGCTTTACCGTAAATGTCACTTCAGAGGGATCAAATCCATTTTGTTTCGAGTAATTCACCGTGTGGGACTGCTCCTGCGGCTCCAGGATATATCCGTTTTCCGCTAAATAACCCCGCACATCATCCGTACCAATTGTAAGTTCTCCCTCGGAATCTGCCGTGTAAGGGAGGGTCAATTCCTCCACGCGGGTTCCATTGTCGGTAAAATAGATGGATAACTCCTGTGGTCCCGTCTGCAAGGGCTTCACCGTAAATACCACCTCAGAAGGCTCAAACACATCCTTGCCAGAGGAGTCCACCGTATAATTTACCGTATGGGACTGCCCCTGCGGATCAAGAACGTAACCATTTTCCGCCAAGTATGCCTGTACATCCGCCTCGTCAATGGTAAACTCTCCGTAGGAAGAGGGACGGTACGAGTAAGATAACCCTTCTACACGGTTTCCATCCTTGTCCTCAAAATATGCGTAGAACGTAGGAGTGACTTTATTGAGTGAAAAATATTTGGATACGGAAGCATTTCCTGTAGCAGGCGCCGTGTATTCTATGCACAAAGGACTCGGCCGTCCATTCCGGATAACCGCATACTGTGGAACACGATCAAATCCGGATAAGCCCTCGATGCCTGTGGCGTCCTCTAAGGAGTCATATTGCCAGCCATAGCTGAGGCCAATCGATGGGATTTTTTGCCCGTTCACATGGAGGACCCAGGCATAATCATATGGATAGGCGGGATCTGTCGTCCACTTATATTCCACTGTGACCGTTTGACCGCAGGGAACCCACAAATATCCCACCGTCTTAAACCCGCCGTCATTAATTCGATATTCCACCTGATATTTCCCGTCGATCGAATAATCATACGCGGAAGCCACCGACGAAATACAAAACAACATACATGCCGCCAAAAGAAGGGCGAACAGCCTCTTTTTCATACCATCCAGCTCCTTTTCCTTATTCGATCGTACCTATATTCAGGCAAACGTCCAAACCATTTTTGTAGTTTTCCCCCACTGGAGCTGAAACAATGGGCGTTTCCTGTGTCCCTCCAACAGTTTTTGTATTTCGAATGGTTCCTGTATTCATGGTAACCAAGCCCGCATTATATGTACTGCCTCTTACATTGGCGCCGCTTTCTGGAGCAGATACCTGACAGTTTTCAATCAATCCCGCGTTGAAGCAAGCCAAGCCTCCATTGTTGAAGAACATGTTAATATCATCATAAAGCGCTAAAATAATGTCTTCGTCACTTAAATCCGGATTGATTTTCCCCTGGAAGGTTGTATTCCGAATAGCCGCTCCTGCGGTATTTTGGAAAACAATTCCGCCAAAATCGATATTCTTCCCTTTATTTTGCTCGTTTGCCTCCAACACACCGTTGATCGTGCCGTAAGAAATACAATCCTCAATTGTACCGCCATTGATTGCTGCAATCGTACCGCAATTGTTTCCTGTGGTATAAATCACGCTATCTGACGCAATGGTGAGGTTTTTCAAAGTGCCTGTATTTGTGGCCAACAGGCCTAAATGATCTCCGCCGTGGATCGTGTAACTTACGGAATGCTTAACACCCTGATATTCCCCATTCAAGCTGCCGCTGAAGGATTCAATCGGCGTATACTCACCCAAGGTGATGTCTGCGCCCAGAACGAAGTGCTTGTCGCTGTAGTTTCGGATTTTATTGAACTGCTCCGCATTCATAATCAGGAAAGGATTCTCCTCGGAACCATCGCCTCCTGCAAAATCCGTGTTTATTTTTTCCACCAAGAATGTAATACTTTCGGGATTTACACCTTCGCTGTTAACAGTAACCTGCTGGGCCTTCTGTCCCTCTACAAACTGATAACCTTCCGGAGCAGTCAAATCTCCCGTAGAAACATCATATACCTTCTGCTCTGTACCGAGCTCATATTCAATTGGCGTAAACGTAGCTTCTGCGTCCTGTGGATCGGAAAAATGAATGGTTACCGTATAGGGATCTGCCGCAGGAGTAGAACTGCTGCCGCCTTCATCTGGATTTCCACCTTCATCTGTATCCACTTGATAGGCATTCAGAGTCAGTAACCCATGATAGTGTTTCCCCTGATAGAGATTGTCCACGGTTTCTGGCAGATATCCCGCGAGGACATATGTCGCATTTTCCCCGGCTGGAATCACCGCGGTGGTATATGTATGATACTCTGTACCGGCATTCTTTGCCTTTTGTCCGGTGGGGTTCGCTTTGGAATCATCATAGAGCTTATTCAGATTCACATTCTCAATTTTTGTCCAACCATCGGCAGTATGTTTGTAAACAAAAATTTTGAGAACATCCTGAAGCTTATTCTCACAAACCGGTTGATCTGGCGTCGAGGGAGTCATTGTACCATTTGCCAGATCTTCTGGTTCAAACTGTGCCTCCCCTTCTTTACAGGCGGCGCCTAAGTCCATAGAGAGCTGAACCTTCGTGGGCAATGTTCCACGATTTTGAATGGTGACCGGCTTAAAATATGCCGGGATATTCTCCTCTGGATAGTTCTCTGGGTTTTGACTGTTGTTGGTCAGCGCATTGTCTCCACCGTCGCTGACAAATTCTTTATAAAAATTTTCGTACAGCATCGGGCGTAGATTTTTGAATTCCATCGGCTCAGTGGTTGTAAATCCGTCATCGCCCGGATTGACCTCAATGTCCAAAATACCAGCCTCGAAATTGCCGCTTACTTTTTCGGTATCCGTAAACCATGCCATTGTACCGCCCATCAACAGGCTGAGCACCAATAATACCGAAATGGCTGAAAGAATGACTCTGCTTCGTTTCGCTTTCATTTCTTCTGCACCTCCGTGTTTGGGACAGATTCTAATTTCTGTCCATTAAATCCTCAATATAAGACTATAATCTGTGAACTCTGCCTATTCTCAGATCACCCTAATTATAAGCATTTGAGAATCGTATTTATAGACATATTTCCTCTGATTATTTTTATATTTTATGATTCTTTTATATTGGAATTAGATATATAGTTAATCCATAACAATTTATAAAATGCTATAATTAATTTTATATTGGCTCTATATAAGTGAAAAATATGTACTTCCCAGAATTTTTTAAAAATGGCCAGCAGTCCTCTGAGCAAACAAAAAGCGTCAAGCTACTATAGTAACTTGACGCTCTTGATCGATTTGGCCCTATTCCTTTTTCATTTATGTGGCAGGCTGTAAACGGACAGGTGATGTGGAAGCCTTTTCAAATTGGCTATTATAAAGGTTGGCATAGAAACCATTCTTCTTCATCAGTTCTTCATGGGTTCCCTGCTCCACAATATCGCCATCCTTCATACACAGAATCAGATCTGCGTCCCGAATGGTGGACAACCGATGTGCAATGACAAAGCTGGTGCGCCCTTTCATCAAATTGTCCATAGCCTTTTGAATCAATACTTCCGTACGTGTATCGACCGAACTGGTAGCTTCATCCAGAATCAAAATCTTGGGATCCGAGAGAATTGCACGCGCAATGGTCAAAAGTTGTTTTTGCCCCTGTGAGACATTGCTTGCCTCCTCGTTGAGCACCATATCATAGGCGCCCGGCAGGGTGCGTACAAAATGGTGTACCTGTGCGGCTTTTGCCGCTGCAATCACATCATCATCATCGGCGTCCAATCTTCCGTAACGGATATTCTCCCGTATGGTTCCATTATACAACCAGGTATCCTGCAAAACCATGCCAAATACCGAGCGAAGTTCCTGGCGCGAGAAATTGCGGATGTCATAGCCATCGATCAAAATGGCGCCTTCATTCACATCATAGAAACGCATCAAAAGCTTGACCATCGTGGTCTTTCCCGCGCCTGTCGGTCCGACAATCGCCACTTTTTGCCCGGGCTGAATACTGGCACAAAAATCATGGATAATGGTCTTACTGGGGTTATAGCCAAACTTGACATGTGCAAATTGTACGCTCCCCTTAATATGAACCAACGTATCTGTATCCGGCAGAGTATCATCGTTATTGATGTGTACCACGGGTGTATCAGGGGTCTCCTCCGATTCTGCAAGGAATTCAAATACACGCTCCGCCGCGGCTGCGGTCTGTTGAAGAATGTTGCTGATATTGGCAATTTGTGTGATCGGTTGAGTAAACTGACGTACATACTGAATGAATGCCTGGATTCCGCCGACATCTAACCGGCCACCAGCAGCCAACCACCCACCTACAATGCAAACGGCTACATAGCCTACATTTGCCACAAAGTTCATCACCGGTTGCATCAGCCCGGAGAGAAACTGCGATTTCCATGCCGATTTATATAGCGTTTCATTGTATTGGTCAAACTGCTGCATGGAGGCCTCTTCGCCGTTGAATGCCTTCATCACGGTATGTCCTCCGTACATCTCTTCTACATGGCCGTTCACATGCCCCAGATATTCCTGTTGCGCTGCAAAATATTTCTGGGAATGTTTCACAATGATGAGAATAAATACCAATGAAACCGGAATCACGCACAAGGCAACTAGCGTCAGCTGCCAACTGATCGAGAACATCATGGCAATGATACCAACTACCATGGTAACAGAGGTGATAATTTGCGTGATGCTCTGATTTAAAGTTTGGCTCAATGTATCAATATCGTTTGTCACACGCGAGAGTACCTCTCCATGGCTGGTGGTATCGAAATAATTCAATGGCATGCGGTTGATCTTCTTCATAATGTCGTTGCGCAAATGATATGTCACCCGCATCGATACGCCGGTCATAATCCATCCTTGGAGATAGGAGAACACCAAACTGACGAGATACAATCCCAACAGGAAAAGAAGGATCTGTGCGATACGCCCAAAATCAATTCCTGTTCCTGTACCGGCAATCTTTCCCATAATTCCATTAAAAATTTCGGTGGTTGCGTTGCCCAAAACCTTAGGCCCTACAATGGTGAAGATGGTGGAAAGCATGGCGGTTCCCATCACCAAAAAAATCCGAAATTTATACTTTCCGAGGTATTGCAGCAGCTTTTTCATACTGCCCTTAAAATCCTTTGCTTTCTCCACGGGGCCGCGCACCGGACCACGCCCGCCCAAAGGGCCACGCTTGCGCGGAGTAGATCCGCTTGTCGGATTGCTCATGCCAATTCCTCCTCTGAAAGCTGCGACCGGGCGATCTCTTGATAGGTCTTACAGGACTGCATCAACTCATGATGCGTCCCTTTTCCAACGATCTTCCCGTCGTCCAACACAATGATTTGTTCTGCGTCCATGATGGTACTGACGCGCTGGGCGACGATCAAAACGGTCGCGTCGCCAGTATCCTGTTTTAAAGCATGACGCAAAGTGGCATCCGTCTTAAAGTCCAGCGCAGAAAAACTGTCGTCAAAAATATAGATAGGCGCCTTTTTCGTCAATGCGCGTGCAATCGAAAGACGTTGTTTTTGCCCACCGGAGACATTCGTGCCTCCTTGAGAAATATCGGTTTCCATCCCGTCCGGCATCCGGCGAATAAATTCCGTCGCCTGAGCCACATCCGCGGAGTGACGGATGTCCTCATCCGTCGCATTTGGGGAACCATAACGCAGATTGGAAGCAATATTTCCAGAAAAAAGCACTCCCTTTTGCGGCACATACCCGATATACTCCCGTAATTCATGCTGCGGGATTTTTCGAATGTCAACACCGTCCAACAGGATTTTGCCCGCCGTTACATCGTAGAAACGGGGATCAAGTTAATCAACGTAGACTTTCCAGACCCTGTAGAGCCAATGAACGCTGTTGTCTGTCCTGGAAGCGCCGTGAAATGAATGTCCTGCAATACATCATCCTCCGCTTGATTGTAGCGGAAACACACATCTCGAAATTCGATCTTACCAGAGGGCCGCCCATTCAAATGGATCGGTTGTTCTGCGTCCCGGACGGCTGGTTCTGTGTGGAGTACCTCCGCAATGCGTTCTGCGGAAACCGACGCGCGAGGCACCAAGATAAACATCATAGAGATCATCAAGAACGCCATAATCACCTGCATTGCATATTGCATGAAAGCCATCATATCGCCCACCTGCATCATGGATTGCTCAATCTGTTGACTGCCAACCCATACCACCAAAAGGGAAATGCTGTTCATCATAAACATCATGGCTGGCATCATAAAGACCACTACACGGTTGACGAATAGATTTGTCTTGGTTAAATCGCGATTTGCCTGTTCAAAACGATTTTCCTCGAAGGATTGCGTCCCAAACGCCCGAATGACCATCATACCGCTCAGGTTTTCTCGGGTAACTAAATTGAGCTTATCAACCAGCTTCTGAACAACCTTAAAACGTGGGGTCACAATGGAGAAGATCACCACCACAAGGCCAATCAGAATCACTACACCCAGGGCAATAATCCAACTCATAGATACACTTTTGTCAAGTGCCATCACGATGCCGCCAATTCCGGTAATAGGCGCAAGGCAGATCATCCGCAGGCCAATCACAAGCAGCATCTGTACCTGCGTGATGTCATTCGTAGTCCTTGTAATCAGAGAAGCCGTAGAGAAACGATCAAACTCCTCGTTTGAAAAATGTTCCACCTTTTGAAACACGTCGTGCCGAAGATGTTTCGCTGTTCCCGCTGCAATGCGTGACGCCAATAGTCCCACACAGATCGTAGCAGCAGCGCCAACTAGCGTGAGAAGAAGCATCAAAAGACCGGTTCGTAAAATATAATCGCTTTGAATCTTTCCGACATCGACTCCTAATTCCTGATAAAACGCTTTTGTCATAGCAATTCCCATCTGGCGATTGGTCGAATCGTCCGAGAGCCCTGCCTGTTCCCATGCCTGTTGAAGAACCTCTTTTGGAATTTGTTCAAACATCGGAGCGGCCGAGTAAAGCTGATGAAGATCTATATTCTCCAGATCTGCCTTAACTGCTGTTGTTTGTTCGCCTGCAACGGCTTTCATTGCGTTGGCAATTGTTGCCACCCCACGGCTATATGCATCTGCTGTTGCCTCCAACTCCGGATCATCCAGCGTATTTTGCACATAAATGTCGGTATTTTGCAGGGCCGGATATGAGTCCAAATATGCGGCAGCCTCTGCACTGTCTACAGCAACCAAATGATAACTTTGTTCCATCTGCAAACGGGCCGTTTCATCCATAAACTGTTGCAAAAAAGAAAACCCATCTGCACCGATTGCCTTCGGCGCCGGGTCCTCTATACCACCCTGCTGAATTCCCACATTCACTATGTTCGACATCATGTTGGGCAAATTCAGGTCACACATAGCCTGTCCAAATAGAAGTACCACACACGCAATGATCGGCCCAATGTAGGGCTTTAGATACTTTGCGAGTTTTCTCATGAATCGGATTCATCCTTTCCTATTTGATTTCGTTCTTCTTTAAGCGTTGTCAAAATATCGAAAAGTTGGGACGACAATTCCAACAACCGGTTGAGATTTTCTTCTCCCATCCGACGCTCCGCTTCATCGGCCAAGGAAAAAATCTCTCTTCGCGCATGTTCCAAAAGTTCATATCCTTTAGGAGTCAAACAAACATACACAGCACGACGGTCACACTTGGTCATGCTCCGTACAATCAACCCTTTGCCCTCCAAAGAATTGAGCATCTGCGACACTGCCGGCATCGACATGTTTGTCCGCCGGCTGATCTCAGTGATGCGAACACCGTCCGTCCCGCCCATTTCGCCTTGCAGTCTACCGCAGGCTGCAATTTTATGCAGCATAAAAAAGGCGGTCATCGGCAAGCCATCCCTCTGCGCAAAAAGCGGTTTTATACATTTATAGCGCCAAAACAACTCCAATATTTTTTTCCCGCTGTGCGACTCCCAATCCTCATACCCTACCATAGCCCTGTGTTTTCCCTTCCTTATATTTTTGTTTCTAAATAGTTAAGTATATTAATATTATATAAGGCCATCAAACTTTGTCAAGGCGAAGTTTGCAATCTTCACAAATTCTTAATACTCTTTTCGTGCAATATTTCTATTCTCAATCCTTAGATTTCGTATTTTGTCCTTTCTGGTCAGGTTTTCCAGATGGACCCATTTCTATCAAAAATACGGAATACAAAAAGCCTCCGCTTTAAAGCGAAGGCTTTCCAATTTAACCTTAAATAGGTTGCATCTTATTCCATTTTGAGGTGACTCTCAAACCACCACATAAACAGAGCTGCAGCACCCTGCACCAGAAATACCAAACCCATGGTAATCCCAATGATTTGAATCGCAATTACTGGACGGATAAACGAGATGAACCCCAAAAGAATAGAAGCCACACCGACCAGCGTCATCCAATACCAGCCCTTTACGCCAAATCGTTTGATTTCCAGGGAATCCACTGTTCGTGTGACTCCGGAAAACACCGTCCAAAGGCCAAAGATATAGGGAATTACATTAATTGTAACCACCTGATCGCACAAGACAAACAAGCCCAAAAGTATCGTAAGGATTCCCTCCGCCAAAAGCCACCCCGCACCATACAGGTTGCGGAAACAAAAAATATAAATCACAATACTGAGCGCGCCAGAAATGAACATCGCCAAACCAAAAACAATGGTTAACGACAATAAAATAGACGACGGCGCTACAATCGCCAGTACTCCGGCAAAAATCAATAAAATACCGGAAATAAGCCATAAAGTTTTAGAAACACCTGGTTTCATTCTATAGATCCCCCTCTTTACGTCGCGAAATTTCATTTTACTGAAATGAAAACTGAAAATCCTATCTCCTGCAAACAAATTTATCTCTTTCTCATATCCGGAACGCTGGCCTCGAATGGGCCTTTAAAAGATCTTCTGCTACGTATTTTCTATAGCTGTCTCATTTTCAAAAATATAGTTTATTATACCCCTTGTGAACCGAAAAAGAAACAATAATTTCCTTATTTTAACAAGTTGCAATTTACTTTTAGTATTATTTTAAATAAAAAATACATCCTGTTGCGCAAATTACATTATCCACGCAACAGGATGCCCATTTTTTGACAGCCTAATGATTTAAAGTGGTTTCAAAAATTCAGAGTTGTTCCACCGCATCCGCTGCGGTGTTCAGGCAATCGGTATTGACCAGTTCCGCCAAACCCGCGTCATAATTCTTAGCAATTTCCGGATCGATCGGCACCCTGCCCAAAACTTTTAAATTGAACTGCTGTGCCGTTTGCTCTACATGGCTTTCTCCAAACACCTTGATCTCTCGGCCGCAGTCCGGGCACTTGACATAACTCATATTCTCTACCACACCAATGATCGGTACATTCATCATCTTGGCCATATTAACTGCCTTCGCAACGATCATAGAAACCAGTTCCTGCGGAGAGGTGACGATTACAATTCCATCCAACGGAATGCTTTGGAAAACAGTCAGTGGAACATCGCCAGTCCCCGGAGGCATATCCACAAACATATAATCGACATCTTCCCAGATCACATCCGTCCAGAATTGTTTTACTGTATTGGCAATGATGGGCCCACGCCATACCACTGGTGCTGTTTCGTCGTCCAGCAAGAGGTTGACCGACATAATATCAATCCCCGTCTTGGTACGTGCCGGCAGAATGCCAAATTCGCTGCCCATGGCCTTCTGATGAATCCCAAATGCTTTTGGAATGGAAGGACCGGTAATATCTGCATCCAGCACCGCAGTATGCGCTCCCCGACGGTTCAACAACACGGCGAGCATGGACGTAACCATACTTTTGCCCACACCGCCTTTTCCGCTGACGACACCGATAACCTTTTTAATATGGCTCATCGCATTCGGTTTTTCCAAAAAATCCGCAGGATTTGCCTCTCTGGAGGGGCAATTTTCCCCACAACTGCTGCAATCGTGCGTACAATTTTCACTCATACAGATTCTCCTTTGTCTATCCGCTGCCGCGCAACGGAAAAATTCGCCCGTTTTGATACGGGCGCTCTTTTATTGTAATAATATATACCAAATTTGTCAACGAAACCAAGGAGCTCAGCTAAAATTCTTTCTTTAAGCTGCGCATAAAGAGGTCCAATAACACTTGATCCGGATCTTCGCCACAGTTGACAACCGCATTTACAGCCCGGCAGATGGGCATCTCCACGCCATATAGATCACACAATCGCAACAAAGCCGTCGTTGTTGCCACACCTTCTGCCAACTCCCCGTATGGTTCTCCACGAACGAACGCCTCGCCAAAACGCCGATTATGGCTGTACTCCGAAAAGACAGTTGCCTGATAATCCCCCAAATGGCTCAATCCATAGGCGGTGATCTCATTTCCCCCCATCGCTTTAATCAGACGCGCCACCTCCCGTGTACCACGGGCCATCAGAGCTCCTTTCAACGCGGTCTTATTTTTTCCATCCAACATCCCCGCCGCGATACCGATCACATTCTTCGCCGCTGCTCCCACTTCATTGCCGATCAGATCACTACCATAATAAAATCGAATCAGATCGCTTGAAAAAGCCTTTATCAACATTTCTTTTGCCTCTTGGCTACGGCTATCAATCACCATGCAATTGGGAATGCCTGCCGTAAAGTCCTGTACATGTCCCGGTCCCACCCAGATGGAAACCGTCGCCGTCTTGGGCACGTATTCATTCACGACTTGTGTCAAGCGTTTCCCCGTAGTTGCTTCAATTCCTTTCATACAAAGCACAATCGCCTTATCGTTGAGATCAAATATAGACATTTGTTGCATTAAGGTCCGCAAGCTCTGGGCTCCAATCGAAATCACTAGGATCTTTGCATGCTGAATCGCCTCTCCAAGGTCGCTGGTCAACTTGATGGTATCCCCTAATTGTACGAGACCGTTGGTGCGGGTCTCATACAGACTCTTCATCCGTTTGGACTCATCCCGTCCATAAAGAATCACCTGATGCTGCAAGCGGTCCGCATACCATGCCAAAAAACTTCCCCATCGACCGCAACCAATTATCGATATGTTCATACCTGCGATACAAGCGCCAAAACGACTTGTACCCTCCTCCTCTCCAAAAGTAAATCAAACGTCCACGATAACAACGCAAATTGTGAAGGTTCGATTATATAATATTTGTATTATATATTCATCATTATACAATAAGTATTAAACAAACACCTACTCACTAGCAAAAAGCAGTTGATTCTACTTTTACGATAACCTTTTCGCTTCCAACTTTACTTCCTTGCAGTATACTTTACCAAACCCCGTCTTTACTTACAACGTAAAATTTCAATAACGTCGGAAATAGCGAATTGAAAAAATCCCCGCAGGCTTCCACAGCCTCTTATCTGGATGTTTCAATGCTCTCTCAGCCGTCGAGAATCTCTGGTTTCCGCTTACGGCGTGAGGTTATCTATAACATCCAAAATAACGAATGGAAAAAATCCCCGCAAGGCTTCCACGGCCTCTTATCTGGATGTTTCAATGCTCTCTCAGCCGTCGGAAATCTCTGATTTCCGCTTACGGCGTGAGGTTATCTATAACATCCAAAATAACGAATTGAAAAATACTCCCCACATGGTTTCCACAGCCTCTTATCTGGATGTTTCAATGCTCTCTCAGCCGTCGGAAATCTTTGATTTCCGCTTACGGCGTGAGGTTATCTATAACATCCAAAAGAACGAATTGAAAAATATTCCCCACATGGTTTCCACAGCCTCTTATCTGGATGTTTCAATGCTCTCTCAGCCGTCGGAAATCTTTGATTTCCGCTTACGGCGTGAGGTTATTATAACACATCCCCCACAAAAATAGGACAAACCGTCTCACATAAACGGCGAGGTAGTCGATACAGAATTGTTTTGCTCGTCCTGAATGTCCAGTTCAAACCAAAACGTACTTCCAACCCCCTGTTCACTCTGCACACCATACGCTCCACCATGCATGTCCAATATGGTTTTGACAATCGAAAGTCCCAATCCGGTCCCCACTTGTGCGCGCTTATGTGCCTTATCCACCTTGTAATAACGTTCCCAAATGTCCTTGAGCTTGTCCTGGTCGATCCCCTCTCCAGTATCTCGTACCTCAATGCGCACTTTTCCATCGTGTTCTGACTGCTTCAAGCGCACCACTTTGTCCTCACCTGTATAAGTAATCGCATTATTTACCAGATTATAAACTACCTGAGAGATTTTCAATTCATCTGCATAGACAGTCACATCACGATCCGCTGTAAATCGGATATCATAGTCTGTCAACTTATTGTATCGTCCCAAAATATCGCGTACGCTCTCCGTTAGATCGAAAAAGCTGGGCGATAACTTCTGTGCACCGGACTGCATTTTACTCAAGTCAAGCATATCGTTCACCAGCGTTGTCAATCGATTAGCCTCATCAATGATAACCTGAACATTTTCCGGCGTGTTTTCCCCGGGAAGGTCCCGCATGACTTCGCTATACCCGGTAATCATTGTAAGCGGTGTACGAAGATCGTGAGAAACATTGGCGATCAAGTCGCGCCGGAGTGTTTCCACCTTAGAGAGTTCTTTTGCTGCATAGTTGAGCGTCGCACCCAATTCTGCAATCTCCCGATAGCCATCCTCTTCAAAACGCACATCATAATTTCCCTGGGCCAATACTTTTGCAGAAGAATTAATTTTGATGATGGGACCAGAAATTCGCCGGGACAGGAATAGCGCCAAGAAGAAGGCTAAAACCAACATAATTACCGTGATCCACGTAAGCTGTATGCGTAGTGTCTGTACCGTAGAGCCGACCGGAGAAATCGTTGAATTCAGCAAAACCAATAGCCTCTTCCCATTTTCCCTCTCTGTAATAAATGTATAGATCATACTTTCCGGCGCATCAGCATCATCGGTAACCTGTTGCCGTTGCCAATTTGGTACCGTACGCATATTGTCCTGTGGAAATTGTTCAAAATAAACCCCTCCATTGCGGCGGGTAATTTCATAAATGAATGCTCGCTGAAGTCCGCTTAACCGATGAATAACACAATTTGGCACCGCATCCTCCGAATAGAACAGATCCCCGTACTCATCTGAAACAATGATACAAATTTGATTGTTTTGTGAGATATCCTGTAAAAGCGTACTCAGATCATCGGAATTGATATTGCGTTCGATGGTTTGTGCAGAATTTTTGATGTCGCTCACCTTAATAAACTTATAAAAACTACCGAGGAACATAATCTGAAAAACCCACAACATCACCAAAATGATGGCGGCAAAAGCCGCAAAACCGGAAAACAGTCCCCATTTTATCCCAACACGATGGGGAACAAGCCCCCGGACGCGGTCTTTCAGCTGTTTGAAAAATGCTTCAAGCCTCAAACCGATAGCCCACTCCCCTCAATGTGACAATAAATTTACTGTATTGCTTAAGGCTCTTGCGCAGAAGCTTAATGTGTGTATCCAAGGTGCGGTCGTCTCCATAAAAATCATAGCCCCAGACATTTGTAATTAAATTTTCTCTGGTCAACGCAATGTTGCGATTTTTTGCAAAATAAAAAAGCAAGTCATATTCTTTGGGAGACGAATCCACCTTTTCCCCGTCAATCGTGACAATGCGGCCTGTAAAGTCGATATTTAGTCCCTCGAAACTCACCTGGTCCTTCTTTGGTTGGTCTACAGTGGGCTTTGCACGTTTCATAATAGCATTGATACGCATCATCAGTTCTTTTGGAGAAAAAGGCTTGACCACATAATCGTCGATGCCCAATTCGAAGCCGTGAATCTTGTCGTATTCTTCACCGCGTGCAGACAGCATCAACACGGGTGTTGCACTGTACTTTCGAATTTCGCGTACAGCGGAAAAGCCATCCAGTTCCGGCATCATCACATCCATAATAATCATATCAAAATCGTCCGGATGCTCGCGACAAATGTGGACAGCTTCCATCCCATCCGCCGCCTCACGAACGGTATGGCCTTCAAATTCCGCATATTTACGGATCAGCGCGCGGATCTTCTCCTCGTCGTCCACCACTAAAATACGATACATGAACACTCCTCCTTGTAATATCTGTATTTTCGCACAGATCTGTGACGGTTCTGTGATGCTTTTCGGATTTTCTTCCTCCTCATGGTACTACAATCCCCGGGAAAGGGCAAGAATCGGTTTTACAATTCTTCCCGATATACTATGTTGTAAAAAGATGTGCTGGTAAACGTCAAGTACGAATGTATTCTTTGCCGGTAGAAAAGGACGAATACAATCGAACGATAAGCGCTATAAAGCATTAACGACAGCTAAGTACATATTCGACAAAATCATAGTAGTGACAGGGATACCCTGCAATTTGGTGGGGACTGTCATTTGATATATCCCCATTACAAATAAATAAACGGATATTGGTAATAGGGATAACTGTGATCAAACGGCAGCTGTAAAATGACGGATGATTCCTCTCACTAATTGACTAATGAATATTTTTAATAGGGACAGTCTCCGCAAAAGGTAGGGTGTCCCTCTTGCTAATATACTTACAGTTATTTCTGCTTCGGGGGTTTCAAACACACGGATGTTACAACGTAGCAGATATGCAGACATGAGCATCGCAGAAATATTCCATGCGCTAAATCAAACTTCATCTATTTTTTGGTGTTATTTACTGTACGTCGGCAAAATTACTAGGGTATACGGCGAGCCCCCTACTTCGCCGCTGGACATTTTGGGGACGGCGTTCTGTCTGACAGCGAATATGCAACAGAAAGTCTATCCCCTTTTTAATCGTTTCTACCGGAGTGCAGCTTCTGAAAGTACCTCGAAAGAACATTCTTTATAAAGTGTCCATTCCCTTCTTCCAAAACAATTGTCTCTCTAAATACAAAAACAAGCCTGTCGTGAAGGCTTTTCATCATTCCACAACAGGCTTGCCATATTATTCTTTCCTTACCGGCGAAACGAGATCCAGAAGATTCACTCCCTAGCAGTCCCGTGCATAACAAAAACGGGGTAAAATGGCCAAATCAATACGTTAAACATTTTACAGCAATGATTTAACTGCCCTCTTTGCGTTTGAGAAAATTGGGCAACTTTATTTTTACTCAAGCCGCTCCACTGAATCACTTCTTCCAGTTTCATCCGAACAGAGCCAAAATCTTCATCCCGCATATCCATCATCTCTATTTCCTAGTTCTATGGAAGACACTACTGGTATAAGAGATTTCGATACGCTATTATTCGATACTTCTCTGTATTGATATTTATTAAAAGTCCTCGCGGAGATTGACGGTGATTGCCTTGGGACGGGTCATCGCCTCAATGGAATACCGTACGCCTTGTGTACCCATACCGCTGGCTTTTACCCCTAGGAACGGGAAGTGATCCGGACCGCGCTCCGTCTTGTTATTGATCTGCACAGTGCCGACCTCAAGCCGCTCTGCAATAGAAAACGCTCGGTTGATGTCATTGGTAAAAACAGAGGACTGTAAACCATATTCCGAACGATTCGCCAACTCGATTGCCTGGCCTACATCTTTGACCCGGATAATCGGCAGAATCGGTGCAAAAGGCTCTTTCCAAGCAACCTCCATATCTTCCGTTACATGATCCAGCAGAGTTGGATATACCAGATTCTTTTCCCGACGGTTGCCAGTTACCAAGGTCGCGCCTTTCTCCAAAGCCTCTGCAATCAGCTCCATAGCGGACGCAGCCGCCTTCTCATCAATCAAAGGAGTAATCATGGCGCCGTTGCGGGGATCGCCCACCTGCATCTTATCCACACGCATTTTGAGCTTCTCCACCAATCGGTCGGCCACAGCATCGGTTGCAAACACGCGCTTAACTGCTGTGCACCTCTGGCCGGAATAGGCATATGCACCGTCGGCAATCGTATTGGCTGTGAAATCCAGATCCGCATCCTCCAGCACAATCGCCGCATCCTTGCCACCGAGCTCCAGCAGAAGCGGGGTCATGCGTGCTAAGCTTGAAATGTGCCTTCCAATTTCTGTACTTCCGGTAAAATTGATAAAATCAATGCCTTCGTGCGTAACGATGTAATCCCCGATCTCACTGCCGCGCCCAGTTACGGTATTGAGTACACCGCCGGGTAAACCCGCGCTCTGAAAGACCTCTGCCAGATGTAATGCACTGATCGCCCCCTGTGTAGGCGGCTTTAAGACAACGGTATTGCCGCCAATCAGCGCCGGAGCAATTTTGGAGACGGAGAGATTCACCGGATAATTAAACGGGGATATTGCCAAAACGGTCCCGAGGGGAACCCGGCGAACAAATGAGAGCTTTTGGCGGGACCCGCCGGGGAAGTTCTCGCCGCTGATCGCCTGCCCTTCCATGCTCTTTCCCATGTCGGCCGTGTAACGGAGTAGGTCTGCCGAACGCGTTACTTCAGAAAGCGCCGATTTCTTTTCCTTTGCAACTTCCATCGTCAAAATCTCGGCAATTTCCTGCGCACGCTCTTCCAACAGATCTGCTGCGCGATAAAATACCTCTGCACGCTCATAGATGGGTGTTTCCGCCCAAGTACGCACATGCATCTTGGTATCTCTTATGGCCTCATCGACCTCTTGCTTTGTCATCGCCTGAATTTTCCCAATCAAGCTTCCGTCTACTGGGGAATGAATTTCAAGCTGCTTTCCGGAGTCGGACTCCACCCATTCGCCATTGAGCAGATTTCCATATATGCATTCCCCGTGAACCGTATTTTGAAACATCGGCAAGTTCCTCCTTTTTGTTCTATGATATAGTATTCTCTTTCCGAAAGGAAAATACACCCTGTAAAAGAAGGTGCCTATCAAACGATCTGTAAAGTAAAACTGCCCTTTATCGCCTGGTTTTGGATACCAATACGCTCCCTAAAATGGGGATGCATGCATCGTTCAATCTTGAAACAGTTTGCTGAATATCTGCACATTTTGCAACATTTTTCCATACAACTAGCAACACTCCCGACGTATACCGTCCTACTAGAAGGGCGTCCGGTGAATCACAAACCGGCGGGGTATCTACCAGGACAAGGGCATGGGATTGGCACGCCTCTTGCAGCAATCCCTCCATCTGTTCCGTGTGAAGGTAAGCTGCCGCATCTTTGGACCACGATCCGGCAGACAGGATATTTAGTCCGGGAAGGACTTCTCTTTGGACACAATCCTCCCATTTTCTCTGTCCCCGAAGGACCTCCGACAGACCGCAACCATTTGAGATCTGTAAAAGGGAGTGCAGCTGTGGATTTTTCAGACATGCATCCACCAGGAGAACCGGTACAGATCGGGAAGCCACAATCGCCAAATTCGTACAGACCACCGCATGCAAAAACGCAGACGGCACTCCGGAAACCACAACCGAGCAGCGTTCCTCCAAACCGCGCGAAACGAGCAGACGCGCATATAGCGTCCGATAGGCTTCCCATTGCTCGATCGGGCTGAACTGTGTCAGCAAATGCGGCGCTTGTTCAAAGTGCTTTGGTTTTCTACCCCGTACCATATGGTCACCTCCCCCAAGCAAGCCGGAAGAGGGATTTCTGCAAGCACAGGTGCTCCGCACTCTTCCAAATCCTTTGCGGTTCGGATATGTCCATCCAATGCCTTCCATACCAGAATGGCCGTAATAGAGCACCCCAGTCCCAGCAGGCCCCCTAATATGGTGTTGACTGCAAGGTCCGGGGAAGTGGGTTTCTCCGGCACAGATGCGGAATCGACCACCTTGACATTGCCCGCTTGGAGTACCCGCAGAATTTCCGACGGTGCACAAGCCACGAGTGTATTGCACAGGAGAGCAGCCTGCTGCGGATCTTTAGAGGTAACCGAAATCCGTAAAATTTCCGTATGGTCCACTGAATCCAAAGTGAGCATTCCACGCAACTCTTCCAACGATTGTTTGCCTCCTGTCCGGCGCAAAACCTGTTCCAAGGTCCGGTCGCTTTGCAGAATCACCGCACAGGTATCCACCAGTTTTCGGGAAGTATCCACATTGCCAGCATTCAATTCGCGGGCTGTATCCTGTGAATTGTATATATACAAGGTAGCAGATGACGTATAGGAAGGCGTCAGTACATAAGCCGAAAACCCATATGCCGCACAAGCACAAAGGAACATACACAGAAGCCAAATCGGACTGCTCCGAATGAGCAACCACAATAGCGAAGGGAAATCCGTCCATTTGTGCACAAATCCGCCTTCTTTCTCAAAGTGATACAAAAATCATAGCACAGCCCGCTCTGTAAAACAATCCTAAATTGGGAATATTCTCCAAAGTCAACTTTATTCACATATCTAACTTGCACAATATTTTAAAGTGGCGATTGCATCGTCTACGATAAAAATAGGACCATTTCATGCATCCACCGATGATATGAATAACAGTTTTTCTCGATCAAAGCAGCGGTTCAGCCACTTCCTGGCTACCGATCTGCAAAAGCTTCTGCTTACATTCTATTCGCAAAAGCATAAATAAGGGGGACACTCCCTATCACGGTCTATTCGGCCGGATATAGAGTATCCCCTTTTCATATACTTCTTTTGAAAAATACATTGACTTTTTATCCGTAGGCATATTTTAGGCTATTTTATTCTTTCCAAAGCTTGTCCTGTAGCTTTTTAATCTTTGACCGGCGCGCTGCCGTCTTCTCTTCATTGATGTGGATTGTACCCTCTTCGTCGATCTCCAAAACGGAACCTTCCACCGCTCCGGCAGGAAGCTCCCCGGTCTCAATTGCAAAAAACTTTTGATCTTTGTCTTCACAGATTGCATAGGCGCCTTCAAAACGGTCGATCACCAAAATGCGCATAATGGATTCCTCCCTTGTTTCTATTCTTCTCATCATACACGAAAGCCCGTTCAAGCGCAAGACTCTTTCTCCGTCATAGCCCAAACCGCTTTTCCATCACTCAAAAACAACAGTGTCCCACATACGTCTGTACGGAAGGAGGATGCACCGATACTTTGTAAGCGGCGAAGCACCGACTCCCGCGGAAGGCGGCTGGTATCCCAAGCAGTCGAAATCGCTGCATATTCGGGCTGAACGGCATCTAACAAAGCCTTTCCCGTAGAAGTATCGCTTCCATGATGCCCCACTTTGAGCACATTCGCCTGTAATTGTACACCACTCGCCAAGATGGACGCCTCCTCTTCCAGCTCGGCGTCGCCCATTAGCAAAAAGGCTGTATCACCGTACACAATCCGTAGAACCAAGGAATTATTGTTTGTATCCTCTGCAATGGACAGCGGCGCTACAATTTGTATCTCCGCATCTCCAAGAAAAAAGACACTTCCCGCCTGTGGATGCTGAACCGGAATAGCACATTCTTGCAACGCCTGCTGCGTTTGGCGGTATTCCTCCGTATCTGCAGATTGCTCCGGTGAAAGATATGTTTTCACCGGAAACGCCCTCAGGACTTCCGGAAGGCCTCCAATGTGATCCGCATCCGGGTGCGTGTTTACCACGTAGCGCAGAGAACAAATTCCTCTTCGCTTCAGATATTGTACAACCCCAGCGCCCTGATCCGGGGTCCCTCCATCCACCAGCATGGCCTCGCCTGCACACTCCAAAAGTAGGCTGTCCGCCTTCCCGACATCCAATACATGAAAAGCAAACGGCGCACGATCCGCCGCATCTGAAAATGTTCCCAAACCGCAGGCACGGCGTACATCGCGCCATACGGCGGGCGAGGAGGGAAGAAGGGAAAAGATTACGAGGATGAGCACAAACAACAGCACAGGCATATATCGCCGCCACAGCGTCTGTTTCTGCTGCACAAGCCCCCCTCCTTACCGGTGCGCGCCACGCCGGGACCCAGACTTCCTTTTCGGGGGCCTTTTTCCATATTTCGGTTCCTGCTTCTTCCCATGGGGAACTTCCGGAACAGGGCCCCATACCAAACAATTTTCCCCGCGTCCAATCAGGTCGGTGCGCCCCGCCAATTTCAGCGCTTCTAACACCAACGGTTTGTTTTTGGGGATAAAATATTGCATCAAAGCCCGCTGCATTGCCTTTTCTTTACTGCTTCGCGGAACATAGACTTCCTTCATCGTGTATGGGTCCAGGCCCGTATAAAACATACATGTAGAAATAGTCCCCGGTGTGGGATAAAAATCCTGCACCTGCTCTGGACGCAGATGATTCCTTTTGATAAAAAGCGCCAGCTCCACCGCATCCTTGAGGGTACTTCCAGGGTGCGAAGACATCAGATAGGGAACCAGGTACTGCTCCTTTCCGATCTCCTTGGTCAGTTTAAAAAAGCGCTTTTGAAAAGCCAGATAGGTCTCAATATGTGGTTTTCCCATGCAATCCAAGACACGCGCTGTACAGTGTTCCGGAGCAACCTTGAGCTGTCCACTGACATGGTATTGTACCAGTTCCCGAAAGAAGGTGTCGTCCGGGTCCTCCATTAAATAGTCGAATCGAATGCCCGAGCGGATAAATACCTTTTTGACGCCCGGCAGGGCACGCACCTTGCGCAATAGCTCAAGATATTCCCTATGGTCAACCTGCAATGCAGGGCACGCCTTTGGAGCAAGACACTTTTTTCCCGGGCAAAGGCCAGCCTTTTCCTGCTTCTTACAGGACGGTCCCCGGAAATTGGCGGTCGGTCCTCCTATGTCGTGGATATACCCCTTAAAATGCGGGTTTTGGGGTCAGAATCTTGGCCTCCCGCAAAACGGACGCCTCGCTTCGCGTTGTAACGGCGCGTCCCTGATGGAAAGCGATGGAACAAAAATTACATGCCCCAAAACATCCGCGGTTGTGTGTAATCGAAAATTCCACCTCTTGAATCGCCGGTACTCCTCCCATGGATTCGTAACAAGGATGGTATGTTCGTTCATAGGGCAGTTCATAGATTTCATCGAGCTCTTTCTGGGAAAGAGGCATCATCGGTGGATTCTGTACAAGAATTTGATTCCCGTGGCGCTGAATAACCCGCTTTCCACGCACCGCATCCTGTTCATCCTGTTGTTTCCGGCAGGAGAGCGCATAAGCGCGTTTGTCCGCACAGACTTGTTCATAGCTGGGACATTCCACGGCTGGTCCCGGACGGTACTCATGCGTCGGTACCAGGTAACAGGTACCGCGAACGTCTGTGATGCTGGAAACCGGGACTCCCTCCAACAATCGCTGGGCAATCTCCAGCGCTTGCTTTTCGCCCATCCCGTAGGAGATCAGATCCGCACCGGAATCCACCAGAACCGAGGGATGAATCTTGTCCTCCCAGTAATCATAGTGGGCAAACCGCCGCAGGGAAGCCTCCAGGCCGCCGATAATGACCGGTACATCCGGATAGATTGCCTTGCACTTGCGCGAATAAACCGTGACCGCCCGATCCGGTCGTAACCCTGGCCGGTTTCCCGGAGAATAAGCATCCGTTTTCCGACGATTTCGCGCCACGGTATAATGGGCCACCATGGAATCAATATTTCCCGCATTCACCAAAAAAGCCAATTTAGGCTTGCCAAAACGTTGAAAATCCCGATCCGTTCGCCAATCCGGCTGTGATAAAATCGCTACCCGATACCCATAGTGCTCTAACAGACGTGAAATGATCGCTGTACCAAAGGTCGGGTGATCCACATAGGCGTCACCTGTCACCAACACAAAATCCGGTGCATCCCACCCACGTTCCAACATTTCTTTGTTTGTAATTGGTAAAAAAGCCATATTCCTTCCCTTTTGCTCCCTTTTACATTGGCGGGCCGCTTCCCATTGTTTGAAGCGGCCCGGATTCATCTTACGATTCGTTCGTCGGATTGCTTTGCTCGTCGCTAACCCGCATATTCATTTCGAGCCACTGCTGGTAGGTTATCAGCACTTGGCGCGGTTTACTTCCCTCGTGTGGGCCGACGATTCCCATCTGTTCCATCTCGTCGATCAATCTGCCCGCGCGTGCGTATCCCAAACGCAGGCGGCGCTGCAAGAGAGACGTAGAAGCCTGTCCTGCCTCCACCACACACTTGATTGCTTCCTGCATCATCGGGTCCTGGTCTGAATCCGCCGTATCGTTGCCAGCACTCCCCTTTTCTGCCACAGCATTCTTCTCAATTTCCTCTGCGATTCCTGCATCGTAGCCGGGTTCCTGCGATTTCTTAACAAAGTTTACAATGCTTTCAATTTCGCTGTCGCTGACAAAACAGCCCTGAATTCGAATGGGCTTCGGAGAACCCACCGGGGCAAACAACATATCGCCGCGCCCTAAAAGCTTTTCTGCGCCGCCCATATCGAGAATTGTGCGGGAGTCCACCTGTGAAGAGACAGCAAAAGCGATTCGGCTGGGAATGTTCGCCTTGATGATCCCTGTGATAACATCCACCGAAGGGCGCTGTGTGGCGATCACTAAATGCATACCTGCGGCACGTGCCATCTGAGCCAACCGGCAGATGGAATCCTCTACTTCGTTGGGGGCGGCCATCATCAGGTCTGCCAACTCATCGATAATAATCACAATCTGCGGCATGTGCTGCATCGGCTGCCCCTGCTCATCCTGATACCCACAGGAACTGGCCAAGCGGTTATACGCCGCTAGATCCCGCACATTGTTTTCGGCAAAGATTTTATAGCGTTTGAGCATTTCTGTAACCGCCCAGCTCAATGCGCCTGCGGCCTTACGCGGATCGGTCACGACAGGGACCAACAACTGTGGAATTCCATTGTAAATACCGAGCTCGACCACCTTTGGGTCGATCATCAGAAAACGCACCTCATCCGGTGTCGATTTATACAAAAGACTGACAATCAACGAATTGATGCACACGGACTTGCCGGACCCCGTAGAACCGGCGATCAGCAGGTGTGGCATTTTCGCCAGGTCGGCCGTAGCGATTTCGCCCGCAATATCGCGTCCCAACACCACTGTTAAACGACTCTTGCTGGTGACAAAGGTATTCGATTCGATCAGCTCACGCATACGCACCACACTGACCTTTTTGTTCGGTACCTCAATGCCCACCGCTGCCTTTCCTGGGATGGGCGCTTCAATGCGCACACCGGAAGCGGCCAAGTTCATGGCAATGTCGTCCGCAAGATTGGTAATCTTGCTGATTTTTACTCCCGCCGCAGGTTGTAGCTCATAGCGTGTCACCGCCGGGCCACGGGAGATATCCAGAATTTTCGTCTGTACGCCAAAGCTCTTCAACGTTTCCACCAACATGCGGCCGTTGGTCTGCAACTCATGGGCAATCTCGCTTTCGTCGGCTGCTTTCGTTGTCTCCAACATCGAAACCGGCGGAAAATGATACTCACCGTCCTCCGGCGGTTCGTCCAACATCGTGAGTTGAACCTCCTTGGCGGGCGCTTGCTCCTCTGGTAACTGCTTTTTCTCCATAGATTTCGGCATAAGCGGAGTCAGTGGTTCCGGTACCGGGATTCCCTCCACTGGCTGTACCACAGAGTCCGTCGGCTGCACGCCAATCGGCTTGCGGAATACCTCGGCAGGCTCTTCCGGGCGGTCTTCTCCTTCGAGCACGGGGTCCGGCGTATGAAAAACCTTCTCCAGTTTTTCCAGCTTTTCATTCCGCTGTGGTTTGACCGACTTGACCGGGTGGGCTGGCAAGTGGTTGGGATCATCCGGATCAAGAGCGATGTCGATATTCATGTCATGCTGGCGTTCCATCTGCCTGCGCTCACGCGCTTCCCCAATGTTGTTGGCAACCACCTCTGCAGGTTTTGCCACCGTACGGAAAAGTTGCACCAAGCTTGTGCCCGTGAGAATCATCACCGCCACAAATAATAGTAAGATAATCACAATTCGCGCCCCAACGGTTCCTAAAAGCATCACAAGCGGGATTCCCAGCAGGCCGCTTACCAGCCCAGCCCCGGAACGTTCAATCCCCTTCCCATAGAGCCCTCCAAGCGTCTGGAAAAAGGACATCCCTTCCTGTGCGCTCTCGCCAAATATGTAGAAAGCAGCGCACACCAAGATGATGATTCCAACCATGATGCCGATTTTCACCCGCATCTTCCCACTGCGCCGCTCAAACGCTGTAACAATCGAAATATACAAGAGCAGCACAGGCCAAAGGATTGCACAAGTTCCAAAGAGGCCCATCAACAGATTATGTAACCAAAGCCATACATGGTCTCCCTCGATCAAAACCAAGCAGGCCATAAAAATGGACAAGGCAAAAAGCAATATCGCTAAAATCTGATTGCGCTGCTTGGCTTCTTCCGCCCGTTTCGCTTCCCGTTCCGCTTTCGTCGTTTTTGTTTCACTCATTCGGCGATTAGCGGCACGCTGTTTTTCTGCCTGCCGCCGCGCCTGCGAGTTGCTGTTTCGCTTTGCAGGCGTATTCTTTTTTGTAGTCCTCGTCTTTTTTTCGTATTTACCAGCCACTTTATCCCCCAATTACTTCGGCGCCTATCCGCCGTCTATTCAAGTAAAATATGTAAAGCGCGGTTTACACCGCGCCTGTGTTCCTCAAAAACCAAACGGCCAAAATACACAAATCCGTGTGGAAATTTTTATAAGGCTGTTCGGCAAACGGTCACCAAATCTTTCCATCTACGGCATTAGGATAGCGGGAACCGTTTTTTACATTCGTTCAATCTACCTAACGGTAGCCTGTCATGTTTTCCAGCCGCCTGTGCGTTCAATATTCTTACAGCCTTCAAAAGCCTTTATTTTCCGCCTACGGGGTGAGGCTATCATTCTAAGCCTTTTTGCCGGTCTTTTTTGTCGACTTCGAGGTCTTTTTTGCTGCCTTTTTCTCCTTGTCAATCATCTTGTATAAACAATCGATCGCATCCGACAGGCTCCCCAAGGAGTCAATCAAGCCCTCTTTCACCGCGTCCGGCCCGTCCAAGACCGTTCCCACATCCATGACCAGCTCCTCGGTATTCATAGCCAGCTCATAAAAGCGCTGAGGGGTAATATGCGAATTGTCGGTCACAAATTGCGTAATTCGCTCTTGCATCCTCTGGAAGTATTCCAAGGTCTGTGGAACCCCCAACATCAATCCGTTCATCCGCACTGGATGGATTGTCATGGTTGCGCTCGGTGCAATAAAGGAATGCTTTGCTGCTACAGCCAACGGCACTCCGATGGAATGCCCTCCACCCAACACCAAAGAAACCGTCGGTTTTTTCATGCCAGCGACCAGTTCCGCAATTGCGAGTCCGGCCTCCACATCCCCGCCTACGGTATTTAGAATAATCAATAAACCGTCAATGCGTGGTTCTTCCTCGATGGCCACAAGCTGCGGGATTACATGTTCATATTTTGTGGTCTTATTTTGCGACGGCAAGACATTATGTCCCTCGATCTGGCCAATCACCGTCAAGCAATGAATCATATGCCGCCCATCTCCGGTGATGACCGAACCGGTATCCACAATTTGATCGGTCTGTTGCTTTTCGTCGTCTCGCGCTTCACTGCGGTCTTTATTTTCTCCGCTATCATTTCTTACGCCAGCGGGCTGCGCCACAGCATACCGCGCGGCACGCATGGCCGAATACGTTTTTTCCATACTTGCCACCTCCTACCGCTTAGTGTTCCGGCCATCCAGCAGTTCATACACGAAGGACGCGGGAAAATTGCGGTATAGGCAAGTTCAATTGTATTATAACATCATTCCACACGGCCTTCAAGCCAGGGGTTGTTCCGATTTCCAAATCCTGATCTGCAGAGCTTGCTGCCTCGCCAAAATTTCACAGAGCATAAACCGGTAACATAGAACCGATACAAGGCCCCATCTGTGTGAATATATTGACAATCTTAGGAAATTGAACGATAATAGGAATAATAAATTAGACAGGATCATTCACGAAAACTTTCGAAAGTAAAAATGGAGGAAAATCATATGGGACTGACTTTGGCGCAAAAGATCATTAAAAACCATATTGTGAGCGGCGAGATGACAGTCGGCAGCGAGATCGGCCTGAAAATCGATCAGACCCTCACACAGGATGCGACCGGTACCATGGCCTATCTCGAATTTGAGGCAATGGGCGTTCCGCGCGTCAAAACAGAGCGGAGCGTTGCTTATATCGACCACAACACCCTGCAAACCGGCTTTGAAAACGCCGACGACCACCGCTTTATCCAAAGCATCGCCAAAAAGCACGGCATCTGGTTCTCTCGCCCAGGAAACGGTATTTGCCATCAGGTGCATCTGGAGCGCTTCGGAATTCCGGGCAAGACCCTGATCGGTTCCGACAGTCATACGCCAACCGGCGGCGGTATCGGGATGTTGGCAATGGGTGCAGGCGGCTTGGATGTCGCAGTCGCCATGGGCGGCGGTCCCTATTACATCACCATGCCCAAGATGTTGCGCGTAAACCTGACAGGGAAACTTTCCCCCTGGGTTTCTGCGAAGGATGTCATCTTGAAGGTTTTGCAGATTCTCTCGGTCAAGGGCGGTGTGGGAAAAATTGTCGAATATTCCGGCGAGGGTGTCAAGAGTCTGTCCGTACCGGAACGTGCTACCATCACCAACATGGGCGCAGAGCTGGGCGCCACTACCTCCATCTTCCCATCCGACGAAATCACCCGGTCCTTCCTGAAGGCGCAGGGCCGCGAGGAGGATTGGATTGAGCTTTCTTCTGATCCGGATGCTGTGTATGACGAAGAGATCTCCATTGACCTGTCCGAATTGGTCCCGTTGGCCGCCTGCCCCCACAGCCCGGACAATGTAAAATCCGTGGATGAGATCGGCGCCATCAAGGTCGACCAGGTCTGCATCGGTTCCTGCACCAACTCCTCCTATCTGGATTTGATGCGTGTCGCCTCCATCCTAAAAGGCAAGACGGTTCATCCGGATGTAAGCCTGGCCATTGCCCCTGGTTCCAAGCAGGTTTACAATATGTTGGCGCAGAATGGCGCTCTGGCAGATCTGATCGCTGCAGGAGCCCGTATTCTGGAATGCGCCTGCGGTCCGTGTATCGGTATGGGCCAGTCCCCGAATTCCAAAGGGATCTCCCTGCGCACCTTCAACCGCAACTTTGAAGGCCGTTCCGGTACTGCGGATGGCCAAATCTATCTGGTCAGCCCGGAGACAGCTGCAGCTTCTGCACTGACCGGTGTGTTCACAAATCCGCAGACTCTCGGGGATGAAGTGCCGATTGCCCTGCCGGAGAAGTTCCTTATCAACGACAACATGGTTGTTGCGCCAGCTCCGGAGAGCGAGATGGACCAAATCGAAATCCTGCGCGGACCAAACATCAAGGAATTTCCCACCACGGACCCGCTGCCGGAAACCATTGCGGCGAAAGCGCTGCTCAAGGTTGGCGACAATATTACAACCGATCACATCATGCCGGCCGGCGCGAAGATCCTTCCCTACCGTTCCAACATCCCGTACCTCAGCAATTTCTGCTTCGCTGTATGCGATAAAGAGTTCCCGGAACGCTGCAAAGAATATGGCAAGGGCATCGTTATCGGCGGCGCTAACTACGGACAAGGCTCTTCCCGTGAACATGCGGCGCTTGTGCCGCTGTATCTGGGGGTAAAGGCAGTCCTGGCCAAAAGTTTCGCGCGTATCCACTGCGCAAACCTGGCCAATGCTGGAATACTCCCATTGGTCTTTAAGAATGAGTCCGATTATGATCGTGTAGATCAGATGGATGAGCTGGAATTGCCGGAAATTCGTACAGCAATCGCCAATGATTCAAAGATCGTTGTGAAGGATGTAACGAAGGGGATTGAATTCGAAGCAGAGGCCGTCCTCTCAGCGCGCCAGCGCGAGATGGTCCTGGCTGGCGGCCTACTGAACTATACAAGAGAGCAGTCCAAATAAAATTGAACGTAATGGAGGGATTTCCCATGGCCAATAAGATTCCTATGACCACCCCGCTTGTGGAGATGGACGGCGACGAGATGACCCGTATCATCTGGAAGATGATAAAGGATATTCTTCTCACGCCCTATATTGATCTGAAAACTGAATATTACGATCTTGGCCTCAAACACCGCGATGAAACCAACGACCAGGTGACTGTGGACAGCGCCAACGCCACCAAAAAGTACGGCGTGGCTGTCAAATGCGCTACCATTACTCCGAATGCGGCGCGCGTCGAAGAGTATAACCTCAAGGAGATGTGGAAATCCCCGAATGGAACCATCCGCGCCATGTTGGACGGTACGGTTTTCCGCACTCCCATTTTGGTAAAAGGCATTACGCCATTCATCCCCACATGGACAAAACCCATCACCATCGCCCGTCATGCTTACGGCGACGTATACCGCAATGTAGAGATGCAGGTGCCAGCCGGCGCCAAGGCCGAGCTTGTTGTCACGGATTCCGAGGGAAAGGAAACGCGCGCTACCATCCATGATTTCCAGACCCCCGGTATCATCCAGGGAATCCACAATCTGGACAAGAGCATCAGCAGCTTCGCGCGCTCGTGCTTTAACTATGCTTTGGATGCCAAAAAGGACCTCTGGTTTGCAACCAAGGATACCATTTCCAAGCAGTACGATCACCGGTTCAAGGATATTTTCCAAGAGATCTTTGACGCTGAATATAAGGAAAAATTCGATGCAGCAGGGATCGAGTATTTCTATACCTTGATCGACGATGCCGTTGCCCGCGTGGTCCGCTCTGAAGGCGGTTATATCTGGGCGTGTAAAAACTACGATGGCGATGTGATGAGCGATATGGTCGCCACCGCCTACGGTAGCCTGGCTATGATGACCAGTGTATTGGTTTCCCCGGACGGCGTATACGAATATGAAGCGGCACACGGCACCGTACAGCGTCATTATTATAAGCACTTAAAGGGAGAAAAAACCTCCACAAACTCCATGGCGACGTTGTTTGCCTGGACAGGCGCGCTGCGTAAACGCGGCGAACTCGACGGCAATTCCGCTCTGATGGACTTTGCGGACAAGTTGGAGCACGCTTCGATTCAGACCATTGAAGAGGGCGTTATGACCGGCGATCTCGCCAGCCTTTCCAATCTTCCGAATAAAACGACCGTGGATACGGAAACCTTCCTGAGAGAGATTGACAAGCGCCTTGTGGCAATGCTGTAAGCACTCCGCACGGACGGCGGAATCTCAACTGGCTTTCTTTTTCTGAATAGAAAGGACCTAATCAATTATGCCAAAACGGGAAAATATCTCCATGTCCGTCATCCGGCGGCTTCCCAGGTACTACCGATTCCTCAAACTTTTGGGAGAAAAAGGCGTTACACGCATCTCCTCAACGGAGCTTTCGGCCAAACTGGGGCTTACCGCCTCCCAAATCCGCCAGGATCTCAATTGTTTTGGTGGGTTTGGGCAGCAGGGATACGGCTACATGGTGGATCAGCTCTGTACAGAAATCGGAAACATTCTGGGTCTATCCCATGCCTACAAAGCGGTACTAATCGGTGCAGGTAATCTGGGGCGGGCCATCGCTTCCCATCTTTCCTTCGAAACGGAGGGATTTACGCTGGTGGGGATTTTTGACAATTCCGATACAAAGATCGGTCAAACCATCAATGGGCTCACCGTGCGCAACATCGATACATTGGAGCGCTTTTGTAACCTTGAAAAGCCAACCATGGCAGTGCTCTGTGTTCCCCGAAGTGCGGTGGAATCCTTGAGTGACCGGCTGTATGCGTTGGGTATCCGCTGTTTCTGGAATTTTAGTCACTATGACATCAGCATGAAATATGCCGATGCGATTGTGGAAAACGTCCATCTGAACGACAGCTTGATGACGCTTTGTTATCGCATCACCAATGAGCCCATGCATCCAACAAAATAACTGTAGATCCTACGGATCCTTGCAGAACGAGGGTATCCTTCAGTCATTTTATGACTTTTGGGATACCCTCGCTTTTTAGAGACTTCGATGTTATTTCCAGACAGAAAAAAGGATGTTCCTTTCCTATGAATTCAAAATTCGTAGCCTTGAGACACACTTTTTTATGGACTCATTTTTGTTAAGCCATGACCTGTTTCCATCTCAAAAGGAACGTGTCAAAGCTCTTTTCTTACTAGTAAGCTCTTTTTCCAACTGCGCGCTGCCTTTATACGCAAAAAGCCGCAAGTCCCCCCTACTTTTCAGCATATTTCCTTTTCCACAAGGAGATACTACCAACAAATACAACAGGGGAGGAACCAAGGTATGGATGAAAAAGCAAGAAAAGTACCTGTGGTAAAGAAAACAGGCATCCCGGAATCCGAAACAGATGCCGCTGTGGAAGCACGGGCACGGGAGGCAGCGGCTGACACCGAAGGAGAAGTACACACAATGATTGATCGCCTGGTTCAGCGGGCGCAAAGGGCCCTCCAGGCTTTTATGGACATGAACCAGGAACAAGTCGATTCCATTGTTCACGCTATGGCATTGGCCGGATTGGACCAACATGTACGGTTGGCAAAACTTGCCTATGAAGAAACCGGACGCGGCGTTGTCGAGGATAAAATTATCAAGAATATCTTTGCGACAGAATACATTTGGCACTCCATTAAGGGCCAGAAAACCGTTGGAATTGTGGAAGAAAATGAGCTAGAGGACTATGTGGAAGTGGCAGAACCTGTGGGTGTGGTCGCCGGTGTCACGCCTGTTACTAATCCGACTTCTACTACGCTTTTCAAGTCGTTGATCTGTATGAAAACGCGCAATCCGATCATCTTCGGATTTCATCCAAGCGCCCAAAAATCCTCTGTCGAGGCTGCACGGGTGATGCGCGACGCCGCAGTCAGGGCCGGCGCTCCGGAGGACTGCATACAGTGGATTACAGCGCCATCCATTGCGGCTACCAATGCGTTGATGAACCATCCCGGCGTATCCTTGGTCCTGGCGACCGGCGGCAGTGGAATGGTCCGGGCGGCCTATAGTACGGGGAAACCAGCTTTGGGTGTCGGACCTGGAAATGTCCCGTGCTACATTGAAAAGACCGCCCGTTTGGAACGTGCCTGTACAGATTTGATGCTCTCCAAAACTTTTGACAACGGCATGATCTGCGCTTCTGAACAGGCTGTCATTGTGGATGAAGAAATTGCAGATTCCTTTGAACGCATCATGAAGGCAAACAATTGCTACTTTTTACAGGGGGATGAGATTGAAAAGGTTTCCAACTTTGTTATCAATCCACAGACACAAGCAGTCAACCCAGATGTTGTCGGAAAATCTGCCTCTTGGATTGCCGAGCAGAGCGGCATTCATGTGCCGGATCAGACGAAGATCCTTATCGCACGTCTTGCTGACGTAGGACCTGACTATCCGCTTTCGCGCGAAAAGCTCTCTCCCGTTCTGGCTTATTTCGTGGTCAAAGGTCACGGCGAAGGCTTTGCGATGGCTAAAAAAATGTTGGAACTCGGCGGTTTGGGGCATTCCGCTGTGATTCACTCTACAAATCCAGACCTCATCAAAGCATATGGCAAGGAGATGAAAGTCGGCCGTGTAATCTCCAATTCCCCCTCCTCACAGGGGGCAATCGGTGATATTTACAACACCAATACCCCTTCTCTGACGCTTGGATGTGGCTCCTATGGTCACAATTCCACCACCTCCAACGTGTCCTCTGTGAATCTGATTAACCGCAAACGGATTGCCCAGAGGAGGGTCAACATGCAGTGGTTCAAAGTACCGCCACAAATTTACTTTGAAGAAGATTCTATTCAATATTTAGAAAAGATGCCGGACATCGAACGCGCCTTTATCGTCACGGATGCGACCATGGTGCAGCTGGGATATGTGGACAAGATTTTATACTATCTGCGGAAACGGCCTGTGTACTGCCATTCCGAGATCTATTCCGATGTAGAACCCGATCCGGATGTTTCAACCATTCGAAGAGGCGTAGAGGCTATGCGCGCATTCCAACCCGATGTGATTATTGCGCTCGGCGGCGGCTCTGCTATCGATGCAGCAAAGGGGATGTGGCTCTTTTATGAACATCCGGAAGCTTCGTTCGATGGTCTGCGTTTAAAGTTTCTGGACATCCGGAAGCGCGCCTATAAATTCCCACGTTTAGGGGAAAAGGCAAAACTTGTCGCGATTCCAACCACTTCTGGTACTGGAAGTGAGGTAACTGCATTCACTGTTATCACGGACCGCCAAAACGGGAACATTAAATATCCGCTTGCCGACTATGCAGTCCGTCCAGATGTAGCCATCATCGACCCGCAATTCGTTTGGAACCTTCCCAAGGCAGCCACCCGTGATACCGGTCTGGACGTCCTCACACATGCAATTGAAGCGTATGTATCCGTCATGGCAAGCGACTACACGGATGGCCTGGCCCTTCAGGCGATCGGAATGGTATTTGAATATCTCCCGCGCGCCTATAAAAACGGCGCCGCAGACCCTGTAGCGCGTGAAAAGATGCACAATGCCTCATGTATCGCAGGAATGGCATTCACCAACGCATTTTTGGGACTCAACCACTCTATGGCGCATAAATTGGGCGGAGAGTTCCATATTCCCCACGGGCGGGCCAACGCGGTCATTCTTCCTTATGTCATTGCCTACAATGCGCAAAAGCCCACCAAGTTTACTGCTTTTCCAAAGTACGAAACCTTTGTTGCGGATCAAAAGTACGCAAAGATCGCCTCATTTATCGGCTGTGGTGGACGGACCACAGAGGAAAGTGTTCAAAATCTTATCAAAGCGGTTTACCGCCTAGAACAGGAGCTCGACTGTCCCCTGTGTATCAAGGATTGTGGTGTGGAAGAAAAGATTTTCTTTGACCGTCTTCCGGAACTTGCGGAGCGTGCACATGAGGATCAATGTACTACCGCAAACCCAAGGTATCCGCTGATCCGCGAAATTCAGGAAATCTATGCGCAGGCGTATTATGCTCCTTATAGAGGTTGATAAGACCCGGATAGCTTTAAAACACCAAACAAAGTTTCAATATGATTCATGAAGAAGAAACCATCCAAAATTTTCTCGATGGTTGGCATTTTCGATTCTTCCTCTTTCAGAAGGTCCTCAAATGGAGGGAAGGGCTATATCAGCGCTTAAAGCGTACGACACTTCTATGAATTGTAACAGCCGTTGCCTTGACTTTTCTATAAAAGCACGCTATAATCTTGTTATAAAAACCAGATAACAGCGTGCTTATCATTACATAATTTTAATAGGAAGGCTTTTACTATGAATCAGGATAAAGTAGCCATTTTAACCGATTCCGGCGGAGATATTCCCAAGGAGCTTTTGGAGAAATATCATATCTATCAAATTCCCCTGCGTATTTTGTACAAAGAACGGGAATATCTGGACGGCGTGAACATCAGTGCCAACACGGTATATGCCATGCTTCCCATTGAAATTCCCAAGACCTCTCTTCCAGATGGCGCCCTCATCAATCAGGTTTTCGATCAAATTAAAGCGGATGGTTATGAAAAGGTATTGATCGTCTGTATTTCCAGCAATCTGAGCGGAACCTGTAATGTGATGAAAATCTTAGGGGATGCCTATCACGGTCTTGAGTGCCATGTATTGGATACAAAAAATATCTCCATTGGCAGCGGCTTTCTGGCTCTGCGGGCTGCTCAATATCTGGAACATGGGATGTGTTGGCAGGAATTATTGCAAAAGTTGCCCTTAGAAGTTCCAAATAGCCGCGTGTTCTTTTGTGTTAAAAGTTTAGAATACCTACAAAAAGGGGGCCGAATTGGGCTGGTTGCCGCAGCTTTTGGCACGGCGCTCAACCTAAAGCCAATCATATCCTGCAATTCCGACGGAATTTACTATACGGCTGGAAAGGCCCTCGGACGTGTACAATCCATCCACAAGCTTGAAGCGCTTGCGCAACAGATGGCTGGCCACTCGGAAGTAGAGCTCGCGATTATGCATGGGGACGCTGCGGAAGAGGCAGAACGGATTTATGCAGATCTCAAAACTAAAATTCCCAAAGGAAAGATTACTGTACAGGGACAGATCAGTCCGGCCTTGGGAGTTCATACAGGGCCTGGTCTACTGGGAATTGGTGTATTCCGAAAAACAAGAGAATAAAATTATGCGAGAATCTACTTTGCCTGTATCAAAGAGTATAGACATGATTTTGTCTTTACTACGGTTTACAATGAGGATGAAATGGATTCATCTCCATCGGTTTCCAAACGTTTCAACTTGATCATGATAGAAATTAAAGTAAATTGTTTTCTTAACGTCGCTTTGATAAAAAATGCGCCCGACCTTCCTCAAGGTTGGGCGCTTAATTTTTGTGGTGTGCCGTCTAGCCGTTATGCCTTCATATCACATGTGAAACCTTTATAACCATCTGCTTTCATGACAACATGATAGGTTTCTCCACGTTTAAAACTTTCGGCTCCAATGCAGAATTCATTGTCATATTCGGAGATCTGATAGGTCCGATCTGTATTGTAGTTGTAGGTTTAGACAGCACTAACAGTGAAAGAATTCACTGTTAGTGTGCACCTCTTTCAGTTAGCTAAAACTAACCGCCTGGTATCATTTTCCGAAAAACGCACATTTAAGGTATCACCATCCCTTACTCTTGTCAATGACAAAATTCTTATGATTTCGATGCGGGCAAAGAAACCAAATAAACAGAATTATAATGAAGGCAACAGAAAAAATCCTCCCCATAAAATGTAATATGTATTTATTTCTCAGCACTTTCACACAAGCAATGGATGATTTATTTTATAATTGGAATCAAGGGTTTTATTGTGTACATAAAATAAGTGCTCGGTCTCAGAACAGGCCGAGCACTGGACTATTTAAATATAGAGAAACAACGATTAATATTTCGCTACAATGTCGAAGGTAAGATCCTCATAACCTTCTGCTTCGACAACAACATGATAGGTTTCACCCTTCTCAAAGCTTTCGCTTCCGATGCGGATCTCGTTGTCCGCTGGCGGTAGTTGATAGGTCTGGTTGGAATCAAAACTGATATAATCCGTCTCTCGATACTCCACACCATTTACCGTAACTCTCTGGACTGCCTCTTTCCAGGGATCTACTACATCAAAACCTTCATTGAACGCAACGGTATAGTAATCCATGTAGGATTGGGTTTGCGGCTCGCCATAAATGGTCGGTGCAGAAAGCTTGTCCGGCTCCGCTGGTCCCCATTCAGCGCCCTCATCCACCTGGCCAGCATAGACCAACAACACGCCATGGTAATGCTTTGCCTGATAGGCATTTCCTGCGTCCTCCGGCAGATAGCCAGCGATCAGGAATTGCTCCTCATTCTCTTTTCCGGCCGGCAACGGATCTTCCGAGGTAAACGGCTGATATTCCGCCGTCTCTTCCTCTTCAAGAGTGTTCTCATTCAGGTTTACATTCGGAACTTTTTCCCATTCGCCCTCACCGTTCTTCTCGTAAACAAAGATCTTCAGCTTGTCCTTCAAAATGTAGTTGGATTCTTCACAAGTTACCTTTTCACCTGTCTGGGTTACCTTTTCGCCGTAGACCTTGTCATTTATGGTCACGTTTTCCACGGTGATCTCATCGACATCTTTCTTGCCGTCCGGACCATCGTCCACCATTTGGAACATAATTTGTGCTGGCAAAGTTCCCTCGTTGCGGACTGTTACCGGTTGGAAATAGACCGGCACCGGAGAATATCCCTCTGTACTTGCATTGACAATCTTTCCATTGACCTCAGCCAGCTCCGCTTCAAAAGCTTCTTCGGTCAAAGGGCGAAGGTTCTCAAAGTCAATTTTCTGCTCGCCGGGCTCTGCCTGATCCGGTGTAACCGAAATATCAAGCTTGCCGGATACGAAGTCCCCTGCGAGCGGTTCTGTATCGTTGAAGTATGCCATCGTTGCCCCTGCTGTGATGCAAAGAGCAGTTAGTACCGCCCCAACAGACAGTACAAGACGCTTTCCGTTCTTTTTCATTTTTGTATTCCCTTTCTATTACTGACTAAGCATAAATTTAGGCCAAGCTAACACGTGAAGTGTTCACTTACTTCTAAAAGTTTTAAAGTTAGCTTAAGCTAATCGTTTGGTACAATCTTCCGGAAAACGTATCTTCAGGATACCATCATTCCAAATTCTTGTCAACAATTAAATTCTTATAAATTTTTTAAATAGAGTTTGTAATATAACTGTAAAAGCTAGAAAACTACGGAGCCCTATAGGATTCTTCTTTAGAATTTCTACTCTCATAGAACAATCTTTTATACACTATCAAAGGGCTTAGGCATCATATTCTTCATAGAAAATAAATGCCCAGTCTGATACCAGGCTGGGCACTCAATGGTCTTTGGATTTCTTCCAATCGCTATTTATTCGGCCACAATGTCGAAGGTAAGTGTTTCGTAGCCTTCTGCTTCGACTACTACATGATAGGTCTCACCGACCTCGAAACTTGCGTTTCCGATGCAGAATTGTTTATCCGCAGAACGCACTCCATAGGTCTTATAGCCATAGAGAGTGATATAATCTGTCTTTTCAAATTCTTCGCCGTTTACTGTTACTCTCTCAACTGCCTCCATCCAGGGGTCCAATACATCATTATCCTCATTGAATTGGATGATATAGTAATCGCTAAAAAATGCTTTATAAGGCTCTCCACCGATGGTCGGTGCAGGAAGCTTATCTGGCTCTGCTTCTTCCTCTACCTGATTAGCATAAACCAGCAGTACTCCGTGGTAATGCTTTGCCTGATAGGCATTTCCTGCGTCCTCCGGCAGATAGCCAGCGATCAGGAATTGTTCTTCACTCTCTTTTCCGGCCGGCAACGGATCTTCCGAGGTAAACGGCTGATATTCCGCCGTCTCTCCCTCTTCAAGAGTGTTCTCATTCAGGTTTACATTCGGAACTTTTTCCCATTCACCGTCACCGTTCTTCTCGTAAACAAAGATCTTCAGCTTGTCCTTCAAAATGTAGTTGGATTCTTCACAAGTTACCTTTTCACCTGTCTGGGTTACCTTTTCGCCGTAGACCTTGTCATTTATGGTCACGTTTTCCACGGTGATCTCATCGACATCTTTCTTGCCGTCCGGACCGTCGTCCACCATTTGGAACATAATTTGTGCCGGCAAAGTTCCCTCGTTGCGGACTGTTACCGGCTGAAAATAAACTGGAATTGGGGAATATCCCTCTGTATTTGCATTGACAACCTTTCCATTGACCTCAGTCAACTCTGCCTCAAAAGCTTCTTCAGTCAAGGGACGAAGGTTCTCAAAGTCAATTTTCTGCTCGCCAGGCTCTGCCTGATCCGGTGTAACCGAAATATCAAGCTTGCCGGATACGAAGTCCCCTGCGAGCGGTTCCGTATCGTTGAAGTACGCCATCGTTGCCCCTGCAGTAACGCACAGGGCGGTCAGTACTGTCCCAACAGACAATACTAGTCTTTTTCCACTTTTACCCATTTTGTAAGTTTTCCCTCCATTGATGTTATTCATCTAAATGATTCGTAAGTTTCATTTTTAGCTTTATCTAACTGCCAAAAAATTCACTACCTGCGCGGACTTTTTAAAATTAGCATCAGCTAACTTTATAACATCGTTTTCCGGAAAACCTTGTTCAGAATACCACCTTCCCTATCGCTTGTCAATCCATATTTCCTGATTTTAGAAATATTTCTGAGATATTTTTAGAGTTATGGTTCATAATAAGAGCCGGCCCTTCTGCGAACAGAAAAGCTGGCTCTTATACTTTACACGTTTCTGTTTTTTTCTTGAAAGACTTTTGCCGCTTCAATAAAACCCTGAAACAAAGGATGCGGACGGTTCGGGCGCGACTTAAACTCTGGATGAAACTGTGCCGCTAAAAACCAAGGATGATCCGGCAATTCCATCATCTCTACGATACGTCCATCCGGAGATTTTCCAGAGAACCGCACCCCTGCCTTTTGAAAAGTCTCCCGGAATTCATTATTTACCTCAAAGCGGTGGCGATGGCGCTCCTCAATAAGAGGTTTCCCGTATAAGAACGCTGCTTTTGAACCTTCTTCCAACTTACATGGATATTTTCCAAGGCGCATCGTTCCCCCCAACTGGATAATATCTTTTTGTTCGGGCATTAAATCGATCACCGGATGTTCGGTCTGTGGGTCGAATTCCGCAGAATTGGCATCTGCATATCCCAGAACATGGCGTGCATATTCCACTACCGCCAACTGCATTCCCAGACAAATCCCCAAAAAAGGAATCCTTTGTTCACGTGCAAAGCGGATCGCCTCGATCTTCCCTTCCACCCCACGTTGACCAAAGCCTCCCGGAACCAGAATTCCATGAACATCTTTTAAAATCTCCGCTACATTTTCAGGCGAAATCGTCTCAGAATCAATCCACTGGATTCGCACCTTGACGCGATTGCCAATTCCACCGTGTGTCAGTGCTTCTGCCACGCTGAGATAGGCATCGTGCAATTCTACGTATTTTCCAACTAGAGCAACCGTTACTTCTGATTTTAAGTTCATGGCCGTATCCACCATGGAAATCCATTCCCCCAGATCCGGGCCATTGGTATCCAAACCGAAATGGCGGCATACAATATCATCCAACCTTTCCTCCCGCAAGGCCAGAGGCACCGCATATAAAAGAGGTAGATCTAAATTTTCAATCACACAGTCTTCCCGCACATTGCAGAATAAGGCGATCTTCTTTTTCTGTTCCTCGCCCACCGGCTGTTCTGAACGCAGAACAATGACATCTGGTTGAATCCCGAGACCCAAAAGTTCTTTGACGCTATGTTGGGTTGGTTTTGTCTTTTGTTCGTTGGAACAGGCGATATAAGGAACCAATGTTACATGAATAAACAGACAATTGGCGCGGCCGACTTCCGCCGCAAACTGACGGATAGCCTCCAGAAAAGGCAAACTTTCGATATCTCCTACTGTACCGCCAACCTCAATCAGGGCGACATCAACATTTTCTTTTCCAGAAGAAATTCGCGTTTTAATTTCATTGGTAATATGGGGGATCACTTGTACTGTACTGCCACCGTAGTCTCCATTGCGCTCCTTCTGAATGACATTCCAGTACACCCGCCCAGAGGTGACATTGCTATTCTGTGACAGGTTTTCATCAATAAAACGCTCATAATGTCCCAAGTCCAAATCTGTCTCAGCGCCATCGTCGGTTACAAACACTTCACCATGCTGAAACGGATTCATTGTTCCCGGGTCCACGTTGAGATACGGATCAAACTTCTGCATGGTAACTCGCAGACCGCGTGCTTTTAAAAGGCGTCCCAAAGAAGCTGCTGTGATTCCCTTTCCAAGCCCAGAGACCACGCCTCCCGTAACGAAAATGTACTTTACTGACATGTCCTTTCCCCCTTATATGCGATATCTGATCATAAAACTTTCAAAACAAGGTCGTTTTATAGAATTTTCTCCTATTTTATGCAACTATTCTCACGTATTCCTGCAAAAACACAAAAAATTATATCGCCCACTGCATAGTTTTGTCAATGCAAAGGGCGATATTTACGCATAAAAATATTCGGAACGATAATCCAGTTTTTTGTTCAAAAAACAAGCCGTTATTTCAGAATCGTGAACAAAGAACCGATCAATGGAAGAGGTTCTTCACGGTCTTGCACTGCATGCATAACACCAACAATAATCAGAGCTGCCACAGCCCCAAATTGTGCCAACTGCAATAGTCCGACCAATGTAGCCCCTAATTGGGAAAAGACCATAATTCCACCCAACGCCAAAGAAAACAGCGAAGTGAATAAACTGCTAAGCAAACTCACCACCAAACCGAATACAACCTCAAAAATAGAAAGCAGTATTCCCTGATTCACATGATACCGTACTTTTGGATTACGGCCGTCTGCAATCAATCCTACCAACCAGAGGAAGCTAAAGTAGGATAAAATGTTGAATAACTTGACCGTCTCCGGATTGGACGGCGCATGCGTTTTTGGCGGTTTCTCCGGTGGAATTCCCCCATAGGGCTGATAGGGTGGTTGGCCATAGGGAGGATACGGTGGAGGGGTCTGATTGGCATAAGGCGGTTGCGCACCATAGGGCGGTTGATACGGTGGTTGCGGCGGAACGCGCTGTTCTTCGCGTTCTTCCTGAGGATTTTGCTGATTGTTTTCGCTCATTGTTTGTTTCTCTCCTTAGTCATGGGAAGCCGCATTATTCCGCGTGGTAAGTCGTAATCTCCGCACTTTCGATGGTCACATCCGTAGTCGGCTTATCATTTTCATCGGTCTCTACCGCAGCAATCTGGTCAACAATGGCCATATCCTCTTCGAACACCTGGCCGAACACGGTATGCTTATAGTCGAGGTGCGGCGTACCGCCAACTTCTTTATACAGATCAATTGCCTTCTGCAAAACGGCTTTCTGATCTTCTGGAATCCCATTTGTATAGATCTCGTTCAATGCGTTATTGAGGGCATCCACATAGGAATTCATCTCCTCCTGGCTTGCGCCGGATGCCATCTTGTCATTCATCATAAGCGTTGCCTTGCATGTTTCACGATTCATATACATTGTAGACATCATTGTTTCCGCTGTATCATCGGTTACCGTGTCTTTGCATTGTACAATGAAGAACTGGCTGCCATTTGTATCGACGCCGGAATTGGCCATGGAAAGGGCACCGCGCAGATTGATTAAATTGGTGTTGAATTCATCCTCGAAGGGTTCACCCCAAATGCTCTCGCCGCCTGTACCGGTCGCTGTCGGATCGCCGCCCTGAATCATGAAATTATCAATTACACGATGGAACACAATTCCATTGTAATAACCATCCTGAATCAGTCCCTTGAAATTCTCCACTGCTTTCGGTGCTGCTTCTGGGAACAGACGAATCCGAATGTCTCCCATCGAGGTGTGCAAAACAGCTATCTCTTCACCATCTGCAGGCTTCTCCAACTGATAGCCAACAGGCTTGCCATCGTCCGGACGCACATGATCTTCCGCGTCTGCAGGAATTTCAACATCCCCCACTGTGGCTGCCTCCGAAGACGCGTTGGATTCGGTCTGAGAAGCGCTGCTGGTTTCCTCCGAGGAAGTGGTGGTATCCCCGCCGCATGCTGTCAAGGCTACAAGCAAAGTGCACGCCAACAGTGCACTGATGATTCTACGTCTGTTCTTTTTCATGTTCGAAACTCTCTCTTTCTTCGCAATCAAATTTTCCCGTATCGCTGGGACAATATGTCCATCATAGTATATTATCGGTAAATATGCAAGACAGACCGGCAGAAATTCACAAAAAAATCACTTTTACAGTAAGCACACCGCTGAAATGCACAAAGAAAACCACTCAGGAACCTTCCATATGAACGCATGCCACCGGCAAAAAACGCATATAGATAACCATGTAAGAGATAAGGAGGGTTCAAAATGGTTGAATATTATCCCGAGGGCTGGCTGATCGATACGGCTGAAAACCGTGCTGCTCTGCAAAGTACCGCTGCACTAATTGAAGCTTGCCGTACGGGTCAAATTTTGGAAGGACGTGCGCTCGTTTGTGACAGTGCACACAATCTGCTCGTCGATTTGGGGTGCGCGAAGGGAATTATCCCGCGCGATGAGGGGGCCCTTGGGATTCGTGAAGGTACTGTACGCGACATCGCCATCATTTCCCGTGTGAATCGTCCCGTTTGCTTTATTGTGACCGGATTCCAGAAAGATGGGGATGGCCACACCACGGTTTTGCTCTCCCGCAGAGCTGCACAGGAAAAATGCCGGGAAGCATTCATCCGCCGTTTGGTTCCGGGGGACATTATCAACGCTCAAATCACCCATCTTGAAAATTTCGGCGCTTTTGCGGACATCGGTTGTGGTATTGTCTCCCTTCTTCCAATCGATGCAATCTCTGTATCCCGCATTGACCATCCACGGGAGCGCTTTACCGTCGGCATGAACATCCGAGCACTGGTAAAATCCATTGAGAACGGGCGCATTACATTAAGCCACAAGGAGTTACTTGGTACCTGGGAAGAAAATGTTGCGATGTTTTCTGCTGGGGAAACAGTTGCAGGAATTGTACGTTCTGTCGAACCATACGGGATTTTTGTGGAACTCTCACCAAATTTGGCGGGACTGGCAGAAAGCCGCGAAGACGTCATCCCAGGGCAGCAGGCAAGCGTTTACATAAAGAGCATTCTTCCCGCACGGATGAAAGTAAAGCTTGTCATTATCGATACCTTTGATTATCATTACCGCCCTACACCGCCGAAATACTTCTTCGAAGGCGACCATATGGAACGCTTCGTCTATTCGCCTGAGGGCAGCGAAAAAGAAGTTATTACCGATTTTACTACGCAACCCTGTGAAGGGCTTTAGAATTATGATGGTCTCAAAAGGGCGTGGCAAGGTTGCCACGCCCTTTTGCAGTATCAGCACCTATCTGCATTCCGCATTGGAATCCTTGTCCAAATTATGGTATACTTTTTCTAAGAAAGGCGGAATGCATTATGGAGTATCGTGAAATTTTAGAAAATGCCCGAAAAATAATGGCCCCCAACTGCCGCGTATGCCGTGAGTGTAATGGCGTTGCCTGCCGGGGAGAAATTCCAGGCACTGGTGGAAAGGGAACGGGCAGAGCATTTATACACAGTTTCGAATATCTCGCAGGTATTAAAATTCATATGGATCTGATCTACGCCAATCGAGGACAGGACACCTCCTGCTCTTTCTTTGGCCAAACTTTTGCGGGCCCAGTATTCGCCGCACCTATCAGCGGATTATCCAATAATTACAATGGTTATCTGAGCGAAAAGACCTATGCCGAAGCGCTGGTCCCCGGAACCAAAGCGGCCGGATGTGCAGCTTTCACCGGAGATGGCGCCGCAGATTTCTTTTTCACCGACCCTCTTTCTGCTGTTGCAGCTGCGGATGGCGTGGCAATTCCCACCATCAAACCTTGGGACAAGGACAAGGTACTGGAAAAGATCCGGCTTGCTGAGCAAGCCGGCGCTATGGCCCTATGCATGGATATCGACTCTGCTGGACTCCCCCTTCTAGCTGCTGCAGGAAAGCCGGTTTGTTCAAAAGACGTGGATGAGCTTAAAGAGATCATACAGTCCACGAAACTCCCATTTCTTCTCAAGGGGATTATGACACCGGAAAGCGCCCAAAAGGCCGTACAAACCGGTGCGTATGGCATCGTGGTATCCAATCATGGCGGACGTGTTCTTGACCATACCCCGGCACCGGCAGAGGTTCTACCTGCGATTCGGGCCGCTGTAGGAACACAGGTCAAACTATTCGTAGACGGTGCCATCCGCACAGGTACGGATGTATTCAAGGCGCTTGCACTGGGTGCCGACGCCGTTTTGATTGGCCGTCCTTATGTTGTGGCTGCCTGCGGTGGTGGCGCAGAAGGTGTCACCATCTATACACAGAAAATTCTCTCCGAGCTACGCGACGCCATGAAGATGACCGGTTGTGCAACATTATCCGACATTACGAAGGACAAAATCAGCCTATGTCATGAAAAAGTCTCTTTCTGTTAAGCTCCTTCTTTCGAACACTCCCTCCTATGGCACCGGCAATTGAGATTATATTTTCCCATTTCGCATTTATTTGTTCTTTTACTGCGTATGCAATCGAACGTTGACAAACTTCAAGGAAAAAGAGTGGACTTTTCTATAGATTCGGTGTACCAATGAAGTGAACCAACCGGATGAGAGGGCGTACAAAACAATATTTTGGAGAATGGATTTGGGTATCGAGAAAACGACCGGGCTACCGCAGAGACAATTGGAAGAGATATTGGACGTATCTGGGTAGTCTATCTCAAAATGGGAGTTTTCCAAAGTGAAAGATACAATCCCGTTCCCACGCTGGCTTTTGCTCAACCAATACAATCGAAGGGCCGATAACAAGAAAAAGCGGTATGCATCCCATTGAGGGGTAGCATATCGCTTTTTGTTATGGAGGATTTAAGGCGGACAACATCCCATATGGCACACGGACTTTGCAATGCAAAGTGTAATGTGTTTTACACTCTGCCGGTGTTGTTGTGAAATACCGTTACCTCCAGGGAGGACAAGGACGTTTTCACGGCAAGAGGGCGAGGGGGGAATTGTGTGGTGGGGGCCACAAATACAGGGCTGGTCCCATCCGTAGACAGGGCGTATATAAACGCTCAGTTTTTCTCCTTGTTTTTCTGATTTTTGTTTTAGTATTGTAGAATTTAATACGATATTGGTGTACCTGACTGAATTCTGGTAAAACAAGAATCTACTCAACATATTTTGGTTCATATATGTTTCTAATTTCAATGTCTTTTCTACATCAACAATCTTTGAAATGAAAGAGACGGAAGTATTTATGTTTCAATCTATTTGCTCAAGATCTTTCTTGAGTATATAGACGTTTAGCTCCCACGAGTTTGACCATAAAAAAATTAAACACATGAAAAATTCAAAATTAACATAGCAAATGGGCTGAATCATATGTTGGAAAACATATAAATAGCTCGTATTATCCGTTATAATGGATGTACTATTGAATGAAGCGAGAAAAGAAAAAGTAGCTTTTTATAAAAGCCACTATCTTTATGCATATGAGTAACCTCCCATTCCGAACATAAAGAAATTTGGTACATTTTTATGGATAGAACGTTTCCCTTTTTAAAAATATTCTTATATGAACTTAGATAATGCTATGCTTTTGAACTGCTAATGTGGATTGCCATATACCTTCGCCCTGATATGGGGCTTATTGGGAATTAGAAGGATTGCAGGGGACACTCGCTCTTTTGGTCAAGCATATTCACCAGAAGGCCATACCTGGGAGAAAAAGTCATCCTTTTCATAACCAATCCATCGGGGAATTACAGAGTGCTTACAAAAAGCCGTGGAATGCAGGGATTCTGCAATCCACGGCTTTTCAGCTTTTTATGAGCACTATGGCTACATACTTGATCCTGATCGTGTAGTAGTGTGCAATAAGGCATTAATACGGTCGACCAGCATATGTAGGGCCACACGGTTTTTCCCGCCCTCCGGAATAATAATGTCCGCATATCGTTTACTGGGTTCGACAAATTGTTCATGCATAGGTTTAACGGTAAGCATGTATTGATCGATGACCGAATCCAAACTGCGCCCCCGCTCTTTGACATCCCGCAGAAGCCGGCGAATCAGCCGGATGTCGGCATCGGCATCCACAAAGACCTTTATATCCATTAAATCCCGTAGCCGCTGATTTTCAAAAATCAAAATCCCTTCCAAAATAATTACTGGCGCAGGTTCCATATGGACGGTTTGCTCCTCCCGGGAATAGGTGACAAAAGAATATACCGGGTGATCGATCGCTTGTTTCCTTTTGAGTTTCTCAACATCCTCGATCATCCGGTCCGTGTCAAAGGTTGCTGGATGGTCATAGTTCCATTTAACACGCTCTTCAAATGGAGTGTTCGCATCGGAACGATAATAAAAATCATGGGATAGAATCAGCGCATTTCCTTGCATAGCCTCCTTCAACTTGTTAGCCAACGTGGTCTTTCCCGATCCCGTTCCACCCGCTACGCCAATTACCAAGGGCGCTTTATCCAAAATGGCCGCCCCCCTCAAAGCAAAATGTCTTGTAAGCTACGTTTGGGTACGTAATGAATGTCATTTTCATCGCGATAATAGTCAGTAACGCCGTCCTCACCCACTTCTGTAAGAACGATTTGCTCGTCCGGTTTTCCTAAGGCGATGAGCAATACCGGAATGAAGCGGTCTGCCAAATCTAGCGCTTGTTGAATCTCGTCCGGATTGAAATTGCCAATCATACACCCTCCCAGACCTTTCTCTACAGCTGCCAACAGAATCGTCTGCGCCACAATCCCCACATCTTTTTGAAACCGTTGGATTGCCGGATGCAATTGTGTATCCTGACAGATCACAAGGAAGGCGGTTGGGCAATGGCCTGGATGCGGCAACTGCATGTGGGGAAGCGCGCGGGCCCATTTGGTGAGTGGTTGAATCTTTGCAACTGTCTCCGGATCGCAGGCTAAATAATACTTAAATGGTTGCATGTTTACACTGGAGGGTGTGTAACGTGTACAGTCCACCAAATCCTCCAGCTCCTCACGGGATATTTGACAGCTTTCGTCGAATCCACGGTAACTTCGATTTTGTTTTAGCAAATCCTTCAGCAAAGGAATCCCTCGTTTCTTTGCCCACAGGGGGTTTTCTTTTTATTGTAATCCAGCTGAACATTTGATACAAGGGTTTCCCCTGAGAAATTTTTGTATATCACTGCATTTTTATTCATAAGTTTTCAGGAAACTAGGCATTTATTGCATCGATTTATCTTGATTCGCCCGACAACTTTCGGCGATTTTATGTGATTTCGCACAGAGTTCACAGTTCGTTAACACAAGGATTCTTGCTAAAATATGCGAAATGTTATATACTTAATTATATTAGTTAACTGTTTTGGGCAGAAAAGGGACCCGGTGGGATGGGAATGAGCAACTGCCGGTATCGGCCCCGGGGGAATTTCGTGTGATACTTCCTCCTATCATCATACTTGGAAAAGGGGAATCAGAATGGCAAAAAACGCGAATCATGAATTTTTTGAGATTACACCGGAGATTTTGGAGTTGACCGATCTCTGTAAAGCGCATAGTACCATCGACACCAGTCTTTATGCCAAATACGATGTAAAGCGCGGTCTTCGCGACATCAACGGCAAAGGTGTGTTGACCGGTCTGACCGAGATCTCTGACATTATTTCCTCAAAAGTGGTGGATGGCAAAACGGTTCCCTGCGAGGGCAAGCTCTACTATCGGGGAATCGATGTTGAAGAACTGGTGGCTGGATTCCTTCGCGAAAACCGCTTTGGTTTTGGGGAAACCATCTACTTGCTTCTGTTCGGAGAACTGCCCAATGTACAGCAGTTGGACGAATTTAAGCAGATTATGAATAAATACCGTACATTGCCGACCAATTTCGTGCGTGACATCATTATGAAAGCGCCTACATCCGACATGATGAACACACTGGCCCGCAGCGTACTAACTTTATATGCTTATGATGAAAAGGGCAACGATACGTCCCTGCCAAATGTATTGCGCCAGTGTATTGAACTGATTGCCCTGTTCCCACAGTTGGCCGTATATGGCTATCAGGCATACTACCGGGAGTTGCATCCTTCTAACAGTTTCTTTATTCACGCTCCTCAGCCAGAGCTTTCCATCGCAGAAAATATCCTGTATATGTTGCGATTGGATCACAAGTATTCCGATTTGGAAGCCCGGATTCTCGACCTGGCGCTGGTGTTACACGCGGAGCACGGCGGTGGCAATAACTCTAGCTTTACAACACATGTGGTCGCTTCCTCTGGCACGGATACTTATTCGGTGATTGCGGCAGCCTTAGGCTCTTTAAAGGGGCCAAAGCACGGTGGTGCAAACATTAAGGTTGTAAAGATGTTCGAAGATATGAAGAAAAATATCAAAGACTGGACCGATGAAGATGAGATTCGCAGCTATCTGCATGCTTTGCTCAATAAGCAGGTATTCGACAAAGCTGGATTGATCTATGGTATGGGTCATGCGGTATATTCGATCTCTGATCCACGTGCTAATATATTTAAGAAGTTTGTCAAAAAGCTTTCTGAAGAAAAGGGGCTCTCGGATGAGTATGGACTGTATTCCCGCGTAGAGCGCCTTGCACCAATCGTTATTGGAGAAGAGCGCAAAACTTACAAGGGTGTAAGCGCTAACATCGACTTCTATAGCGGTTTTGTTTATCATATGTTGGGGTTGCCTTCTGAGCTGTTCACGCCTGTTTTTGCAATGGCACGTATCGCAGGTTGGAGCGCACACCTCTTGGAAGAACAGATCAATGTTGGTAAGATCATTCGTCCTGCATATATGAGCATCTCTGCACATCGCAATTACATTCCATTGGAGGAACGATAATCTACCACTTCATATGCAATATTGGGAAACAAAAATGCAGCATGGATCATTGACCATGCTGCATTTTTATTTATCTCGGGAAGCAAAAGCAAACCTTTTTAATGCTTCCCTATCCAAGATACCAATTTCACGGTAACGTGTGGCAATCCAGCCTCGCCTTACAAAATCTCCCAAAGTTTTGCTTACCGTCACCCGGGACGCCCCTGCTAAACCAGCCAGTTCTTCGTGAGTACAGTGTACCGCACGCCGCTCCTGCATCGCCGCCAAATTCAAAAGCAACTGGGCAATCCGCTGATCGGCCTGCAGAAAGGTCATATGGTCCACTTGTGCGGAAAGCATCCGCACCGTACGCGCAAGGTATTCGAGCAGATCCATCGCCAAAACCGGTTTCTCTTGAAAATATTTCATCAAATTTGGACGGTCAACCGCGATAATCTCCGAACGAGTTAGAGTTCGCGCGGACGACATCCGCGGAAGGCGATCCAAAAAGGCAGCCTCTCCAAAGAGCTTTCCTCCTTCTAAAATCGTCAACGTCTTTTCCATCCCATTTTCAGAGGTCAAGAAAATCTTTACCCGTCCTTCTTTCAGGTAATACAGACAATCGGCCCTCTCTCCCTGTAAGTAGACCATCTCTCCCTTGGCATACGTCCGTGGAACCTGGATGGTTTCAAAGATATTCCAAATTTCTTTTTTTAAATCCAATCCCTGCGAATCCAAAAAGTAGTCGGAGCCTTCCACAATATCCCTTCTTTCTTTTCCATTGTATCACCCAAGGCAGTTCCCCGCAACGAAAACTTTTAGCAATAAAATCAGTCAATATAATGGAAAATTTTTAGAGAATCGTTCTAAAAGCCTCATTGAAAATCACATTATTTTGTGATTATATTATACATAAAAGATCGCGTATTATTTCCATCACTTTAATCATGTGGAGGAATACAAACGAAATCTATATCAGGCGAAAGGAGGGGTGTATAGCATCGGGTTAGACACGATCATCTATTGGAAAAGGAGGAAGTTGTACAAGTATGAAAAAGAAAATCACAGCACTTTTCCTGGCATTATCTATGGTGCTGACTGGCTTTGGACTCGTGCCTGCCTCTGCCTTCTCAGCAGGAGAAAACATTGCACAAAATAAGCCGGCAACTACCAGCCGTGCAGACCGTTACAATGCCGACATGACCCCGGCGATGGCCGTCGATGGCGACCCTTCTACACGATGGGCAACGGGAGCTTATCTTCCAGAACGGCACGGCCCCACGGACGAAAACTGGATCTGTGTGGATCTCGGCGTTGTTTATGATCTTTCACGTGTGGTGCTGAACTGGGAAGCTGCCTATGCCACAAGCTATGACATTCAGGTTTCCAACGATTATACCACATTTACCACCATCTACAGCGGCTCTGCAGATAAGGCCTCTGTTCAGTCCATTGAGGTTTCTGGCTCGGGACGGTACATTCGAATGTATGCAAACTCTGTATTCCGTGCAGACTACGGCACCTCTCTTTATGAGTTTGAAGTATATGGTACACCTACATCCGATCAACCAGTCACAACCGACACTGTACATATCCACATTGCAGGTTCGGACAATGGCTGGAGTATCTGTTCGACCGGTACTTGGGCTCCAAAAGGCGGTAAAACCCAAATCCGCTTTATGCCGCTCGATAACTGTACATTGCAATCTGTTTTAGTAAATGGGGAAGACATGCAAAGCCAGGTGCAACCAGATGGAACCTTGATCTGCCAGGCCGATGAAGACTTGGAAATCATTCCCACATACTCCCGTATTCCCTCCGCACATTTCGAAGCAGAGGATGCAAAGGTTGTCGACGGCAATGACGAGACAATCTCTGGCACGATTGTTCAGGATGAAGCAGCCAGTGGCGGTGCCTACATGGGAAGTACGGGCGGAAAGGGATTCATCTTGGAAAGCACTGTCATGGCGAACCGTATTTCTGTCGCCTACGCCTCTCCAAATACCGGTACGATCCTTGTATACTTGCTTCAAGAAGATGACTCCTATGTCAATATTGGAGCCATCAACTTTCTGACGACGCAAGGCTGGTATATGGATTCCCTGAAGATTGCAAGTTCCGACGCCCTGTATATCCCCGAGGGGTCCACCATAAAACTGGTTCCGCAGGTAGATGTCAATCTTGATTACTTTACATTATCGTATGGACAGCTTTATCCGGAGGAAAGCGTTGGGAAAGACACCGTACTTGCGAAAAATGCGTACCTCAGCGGTGCTTCCCCCACTAAGGATATCATGTCCACCGCTGGTACAGCGGTAAAATTGGATCATTCGGGACAATCCGTCTCCTTCACAGTACCAGAGGACATTGGCGAAATCAATGTGTACAATTTGAAGTATCGTGCAGAGGCAGATACCTCTATCTTGCTAACCGTTGGAGATTCTCCTGCACAGACGGTCGTTCTCCCTGCAACGCGTCCTCATTACTATGAAAGTTTTGGAGAAAAGGAGATTCCCATTCAATCTGGAGAAACCATTACAGTCGCCCTTGCGGAGAACAACGAATTGTATTTGGACAGCATATCGTTTCGCTATGCTGAACCGATCGATCGCTTTGTTGTAGATCATTTACCATCTGCTGGCGAACGTATAGAGGTCCCTATGAACGGGATCTGGGAATGTACTAGTTCTACTTTCAGTGCTGGCGATCCCGTGCCGCAGGCAATTCCTGAAAAATTCGACAACTCCATTCCTGTGCCGGGGTTCTGGGATCAGGCCAGCATTGCCATGCCCAACTATGTCACATCTGCATTGTGGTACCGCACAACCCTCACTTTGCCAGAGAAGCCGGCAGACAACGCGATCCTACACATCGGAAAAGCCTACTATGGGCGTTATGTGTTCGTCAATGGACAATATGCGGGGGACTATCCCTATAACTTTACGTCGTCCAACACGGACATCACATCCTACCTACATGCCGGAGAAAACGAGATTGTTATCATGTTGGGAAACTATAACCAACAAAAAAATGATCCCGACTGCCCTGCACATGTTGGCACCGATGGCGAGCGCAATTCGTTCTATTCTGGTATGATCGACGGTGTCTCCCTCATCTTAAATGCCGATCCGGTTGTGACAGCTTTGCAAACAGCGCCCAATCTGGAAACAGGTTCGATTCAAACCCGCACTACTCTAGAAAACAAGTCTGATATGGATGTTACAACAGATGTCACCTTCCGAATTTACGAATTGGGTATCTTCCAAAATGGAACGCCCACCCAAGACCAACGACTCGTTGCATCTTATGTAGAACCAGATGTCACAGTACCAGCAAACAGCCGTATAAAATTGGATGTCGATGCTATTTATATTGAGGATTGCACAGAAGAGAAATACTGGGCACCGAACAATCCATATCTATACAAAATTGAAGTTCAGACATCTGGAGACACATATTCGGATCGTTTTGGTATGCGCACCTTCTTCTTTGATCCAGATACGAAACTCCCCATGCTCAACGGTGAGGTCCACTATCTGAATGGTACAAATATCGCTATGAACCGCTTCTATGAAGACCCGCTTCGTGCAGATCATCCATTTGACCCTGAGTGGGCACGTGCGATTTATCGGGAGTTTAAGGACATGCATTGGGACTCATTCCGCTTCCACAACGGCTTTGCTCCAGACATCTGGTATGATATTGCCGATGAAGAGGGCCTCATGATTATGGACGAATTTGCCGTCTTTGGCGGCTGCTCCGACGGCTGTACTGTGGAAACCCTTAAACCGGAAATGTACGCCTGGATGGATGAGCGTTGTAACAACCCTTCTTTGATTATTTGGGATATTCAGAACGAGGTTACAAACAATTCGCTCTTTGGTGAAACCATTCAGTCCGTACGCGATTATGACATTCAAAACCGTCCCTGGGATAACGGTTGGTCGGACCCGCAAAGCGATACAGATACTTGTGAATGCCATCCGTACCTGTTTTTGAACAATTCTTTTACACTCTCCGATCTGAATACTTTCCCCAATACGGAAATGAAGAGCAGTAATCAGGATTCCTGGGGTAATGAGAACCCCAAGATTTTAAATGAATACGGCTGGCTGTGGCTGGACCGCTACGGCGACCCTACCTCTTTGACTGGAGGATATTACGAAAAATGGATGCCCAATGCCACACGTGAAGAACGATTGGCGTTCTATGCAAAGGCCCTGGCACAGACAACAGAATTTTGGCGTGAAGGCCGGCATTATATGGGAATCATGCAGTTCACGGGTCTTAATTATTCCAAACCGAATGCTGGTGGTGCAACAAGCGACATTCTTATGCCGGACCTTACCATTCCTACTGTCCGCCCCTGCATCAAAGAAGCCTTCCGAAATGCATTCGCTCCGGTCGGTATTATTATTAAGGACTGGTCAGAAACGGTACGGCCTGGCGCCGTCAAGGAGGTCCCTGTTACGATCATCAATGATCTCAATGAGGATTTGCAGTCCCTGGAAGTCACTCTTACAGTCACAAAGGATGGCAAAGAGATCTTCCACGAAACCAAATCCTATGATGTAAAAGCAGCAGGCGATGTGGATGGAAATGACCGGCAGGTACAAACCTTTACCGTCCATGTCCCGCGCTCTACCTCTGGGGAATATTCGATCGTCGCTTCCTACTCTCGCAATGGCGAGACCGTCTCTAGCAACCGTACTTGGGCCGTAGATAACACACCCATGAGTATCGCTGAAGGCAAGAATGCCTTTGCCAACCTTGAAGAAGAGGATTATCCGGCTAAAAATGTAACCGACGGCAACAGCACCACCCGTTGGAGTTCCTATATCGAAGGGTCCTCTGCGGAAGAACTAGACAACGCTTGGATTACAATCGATCTCGGAGAATCCTATCACATCAATAAAGTCCGCCTCGCTTGGGAAGCGGCATATGGAAAGGAATACCTCATTCAAACCTCAGACGATAATATTACCTATACAACCATCTATTCTGATACTGCGTCTGGCGAAGGGGAACAAACTTTTGCAGTAGAAGGAACGGGACGATACCTTCGAATGCAGGGAGTTAAACGCGGAACCTCATTTGGGTACTCCCTCTACAGTTTTGATGCTTGGGGAGAACTTGTCCTTGCTCCTAAATACGCGGTTTCGATTGATGATGTATTGGGTGGGACAGCAACTGTGTCCGTTGATAAATCAGAGGCGAAAGAAAATGAAACGGTATCCATCTCTATCTCCGATCTGGAAGCGGGTAAACAAATTGACTCCGTAACCGTTGTTGACGAAGATGGTTTTGAGGTAGAGGTTAGCCAGCAGTCAGATAATACATACATCTTCACCATGCCCCCTGCGCAGTAAACATACACGTATGTTTGACGGCCGCAGAGCCGCAGTTGTTGACCGTACAGTGGAGCAGCAATGCAGCGGTGGAAGTGGAAGGAAATGCAGATGTGGTGATCTCCACGGATGCAATCTACGGCGCGAAAGTGATGCCGGGCGAAGAGCTGACCTTTACCTTCACCCCGACGGACGGCGCGTTCGCCAGTGCACAGCTCAACGGAGAGGACATCCCGTTTGAACCAAACGGCTTTACGTACACCTACACGATGCCGAATGAGAATGCAAGACTGCGCTTTACCTTTACGAAGGTGGACAAGGACATCTTGAAGATTGTCCTAGATGAGGCGAACAACGTAACGCAGGAGGACATCGACCGCCTGGTACCGGAAGTGCGGGAACTCTTTGTGAATGCCCGGACCAACGCACAGGAGGTCTACGACGATCCGACTGCAACCCAGGAAGAGGTCAACAAGGCCTGGGACGAGCTGCTAAAAGCGATGCACCTGTTGGAGTTCGAGGAAGGCGACAAGGAAGTGCTGCTGCCGTTGATTGAAATCGCAGAGCAGTTGGCGGAGAAGTTGGATGCATTCAAGCCGAGCAGCACGGAGGGCTTCGAGGAAGCGCTGAAAGAGGCAAAGAACGTCTATGCGGAAGAGAACCCGCTGAAGGCGGAAGTGGACAAGGCATATGAGAACTTGCAGAAGGCGATTGAAAATCTGAAATACCGTGCAGACCTGTCGGTGCTCCAGACCGTGGTCGATGAAGCAAGGAGTCTGGATATGGACAGCTATATCCAGGACGAGGCATTCCAGACCTTTAATGGAGTGCTGGAAGATGCAGAGACGATGCTTGGGAATCCGGAAGCTGGACAGGAAGAAGTGGATGCAATGGCGAAGAAGCTTGCGGAAGCAATGGCATCCCTGCGGAAGATCCCGAGCAGAGAAGAATTGCAGAAGCTCATCGAAGAGACAGAAGCGATCGACTTGAACGGCTATACGGACCGCAGTGTGGCAAACCTGGAGGCAGCGCTACAGGTAGCAAAGGCAGTCGCCGGGGATGAAACCGTGGACAACCAGACAATCGCAAAGGTATATGTAAACCTGGAAGCAGCTGTAGCAGGTTTGGAGAAGACGGAGACGCCGAAGCCCAACCCGAAGCCGGACAACAAGGGAGGAAAGGGAAGCAGTTCTGTGAATGCCTCCAACTCCTATGGAGCGGCAGGCGTCGTTTCTGCGGCACAGAACGTCTCGACCCAGAAGGCGCATGTGATGAGTGACACGACAGTGAACTTCACGCTCAAGAGAGGCAGCGCATACTGTTTCAAGATGACGGTGGTAAATGGAAACAACCAGACGCCGGGCTTTACGGTAGGCAACGGCAGCGTTCTCAAGACGCAGTTTGTGGCGAAGGTTGGGAACGATTACTACTACAGAATCTATGCAACCGGCACACCGGGCCAGAGTACGGGCATCTACACGGCCCTGCCGGGTCAGAATGCAGTGAAACACTGCACGGTGACCATTGGTTGATGTCGGATACTTGTGAAAGACATAAGTGATTCGATCAAGCAACCACTGCTGGAAGAGAGCCTGCGTAGGAACGCCATAGGCGCGAAAGGCGCTGTGCGTCTACCGGGCTAGGGTAGGGGGGCTTTACACGACCCTGCCGGGGCAGAAAAGCCACCGAAACACTACGCAGTAACCATTGGTTGAATGCACGGATACCTGCGAAGGGCATAAGGCATTCGATCCAGCAACCGCTGATGGAAGAACAGCCAGCGTAGGAAACGCCATAGGCGCAAAAGACGCTGTGCGTCCACCGGGCCAGAGCACGGGCGTCTACACGACCCTACCAGGGCAGAATGCAGTGAAACACTGCACGGTGACCATTGGTTGAATGCCGGATACCAGCGAAGGGCATAAGCCATTCAATCCAGCAACCAATAGTAAAGAGTTTCGTAGGCAATACCCTAGGCGCGAAAGGCGCTGTGCGCCCACCGGGCCAATGTACAGGTGTTTACACGACACTACCGGGTCAGAATGCAGTGAAACACTGCACGGTGACCATTGGTTGAATGCCGGGAAGTTTCGGAAGGTATGCAAGTTTTCGCGTTCAACCAAGTGTTCAGTGATTCATGTGGTTCGAAATCTCTTGTAAGTGTTCTATATAATTCATCACATCAGCAAAATAAAAAGAACCCCCGTCCAGCTTTTGAACAGGTCCCGTAAAAACGGAGAATAGACAAAAAGCCCCCTGATGTAGGAAAATGAAATACTACATCAGGGGGTATTATCATGTCAAAAAAGAAATGGACAAACATCAAAATTCTCGGGGCAGAGATCAACACAATGCGCGAAGCAGGGAAATCCAGACAAGAAATAGCGGACTATTTCGGCCTTGATAAAGTTCAAATTAAGAACGGGGTTCATCGATACAACAAAGAGGTAAAACGTACGTCATTCGGAATTGCGCCACGCCCAAAGGGGCGTCCGCGCAAAGACGGGCAACCACCTCGGCAGAACGAAAAGAGCGAACTGGAACGGCTTCGCATGGAAAACAAGCGGTTGCAGGATTTTCTGCAATTCACAGAAAGGAAGTGAGGCCAAAAGTAAAATATCATGTTATCTATAGGAACCGAGAGCGTTATCCTATCTCTGTCATGTGCCGGTTTTTTGAGGTATCCCGGAGTGGATATGATGACTTTGTCCACCGTTTGGAATGCAAGGAGAAGGTGCAGATTTGGTGGAAGCTATCCACGTTCAGCGAGGGCGCTGCTTCAAGATATATGGATATCGACGGATGTGGCTGTGGCTGGAGAAACAAGGTACGCGTCGCAATCCCAAGATAGTTCTGCGAATCATGAAGAAATACGGCCTTTTGGCAGAAATTCGCCGCCGGAGAAAATGGGTTCAGGTGGGCCAACAACTGCACAAATATGAAAATCTTTTGAATCGTCCATTTCAAGCAGACAGGCCCAACAGCAAATGGGTGACCGATATCTTCTACATCCACACCAAAGAGGGAGTGTTGTACCTATCCATGATTCGTGATTTGTATGATAACAGCATTGTTGCCTATAAGATCGGTACACAGCAGACGGTGAATCTCGTTCTGGATACCATCCACCTGGCTATGATGAAGGAGAAAGAGAGTCGCTGCAACGTTGTAGCTCCACAGCGACCAAGGGTTTCAATACACTTCCCGAGAGTATTTTCACCTGACTCAATCCTATGGTATAACGCCGTTCATGTCAAGACATGGAAACTGTTATGACAATGCTATGGCAGAAAATTTCTTCTCCATTCTAAAAACAGAGTGCATCTCCCGCCTCAAGCCAACGACATTTGCCGAGGCCAGGGAAGGCATTGACAGCTACATTTATCTTTACAATCACGGATCGTATCCATTTAAAAGCTGGAGTGGCGCCGCTCACGCTGCGCCACTCCGCTTAAAACTTAATTTTTCCTACCAAGGGGCTTTTTTTGCGCTGTCCGTATAGTTTGGGGCAGGACATTTTGCAGGGCGGTGGCTCTTTTATTGGCCATAATAACCTGTATGGATTAAATACGGAATAATCTCTGTCCAATGGGTAAAAACCTAAATCTTTCTCAACAATTTTCAGAGAAAAAGTCTTATCGAGCCCCATTTTTCGAAAGACCCTTTGATTCCAGAACTTTTGAAAACATTATTACTTGCTTTCAAACACTTCATGCGAACTTTCTTTTTCTTGCAGAAAAAACTGTTCATACCAGAGGATAAACGAATATACCGACCAGATTCGCTGCATGTTGGCCGCTTTTCCTTCCTTATGATCGTTCAAGAGCTTCATAATCGCTTGCTGGTTAAAAAATTGCGCCGCAACTGGCCCTTCAAACTTTTCTCTGACCATATTGTAATATTTGTCCTGCCGCAGCCAGTCATTCAAAGGCACCGGAAAACCTAACTTTTTCTTATTGGCCGTACGCTCTGGCAATTGCTTGAGCGCTGCCCCGCGCAGAGCTACTTTGGTCACATCCCCATGTACACGATAGCGTGAAGGGATCTGCATAGCTAGCTCTAACATTTTTTTGTCGAGAAACGGTACGCGCAACTCTAAGGAATTCGCCATGCTCATGCGATCCGCCTTTTGCAGGATGTCGAACAACATCCATGTATGAATATCCACATATTGCAATTGTGTCGGTTCATCCAAGTCCTGTACCTTATCAAAATACGGCCTCGCATAATCCACCGGGTCTTTCTGATGGTAATCCTTTTTCAAATAACGATTCACATCGCCATAAGTAAATACAAAATTACTCCGCATGAATCGTTGATACGGCTCCAAGCCGCCGCGCACAAGGAAATTCTTTCCTTTAAAATTTGGGAACTTCTTTGCTGCTGAGGCGACCGTACGGCGCAATCCCTTTGGAATTTTGCGATATTTTTCAAAATGCATTCCAGCAAGATACATTGGGTACCCGCCAAAAAGTTCATCCGCTCCTTCTCCAGAAAGAACGACCTTCACATACTTCCGCGCATTCTGTGCCAAAAAGTAAAGAGGAACCTCCGAGGGATTGGGAAGCGGTTCATCCATATAGTATTGGATGATCTGATTTGCTTCAAAGAATTCATCAGCGCTTACCTTGTTACTGATGTTCTGCACACCGATCACGCGGGAAAAATCCTGTGCATACGGCAGCTCGCTATACTTTTCTTCCTCGTAACCAACCGAAAAGGTTTTTACATCTTTAGCAACCTTTGAAACTTCGCGCACTACATAGCTGGAATCTACACCGCTGGATAGAAAACATCCAACCTCCACGTCGCTGATCTGGTGGGCTTCTACACTTTTGGTAAATTCCTCCGTGATGCGGGATTCCCAGTCTTCTAAGGATTTCGATTCATCGATTCGGTATTGAATGTCGTAGTATTTATGGATGCGGAGGGTTCCATTCTGATACTCAAAATAGTGGCCTCCCAGGAGCTTATAAACATTTCGAAACATCGTTTCTTCGTCCGGAATATACGAATAACACATATATTCGGGAAGCCGCTCCTCATTTAGCTCCAAGCAAAACGACGGATGCTCCAAAAAACTTTTTACCTCTGAGCCAAACAGAAAATCACCGTCTTTTTGGTAATAGTAGAATGGTTTAATCCCAAAGATGTCCCGTGCGCCAAAGAGCTTTTGGGCCTTGTTATCCCAAATCACAAAGGCATACATCCCACGCAGTTTTTGCAGCAATTCCGAGCCGTATTCCTCGTACCCGTGTAACAATACTTCCGAATCTGTGGACGTCTTAAAGACGTGTCCCTTTGCTAGCAAATCCTTTCGCAATTCCTGGAAATTGTAGATCTCTCCGTTAAATACCAGGACCTTAGTCCCATCTTCATTTCGAATTGGCTGGGAACCACCCTCTAAGTCAATGATACTCAACCTACGGAATCCCAGTGCCATGTTCGCATCCACATAATAATCGTCCTGATCCGGGCCACGATGTGCAATGCGGTCTGCCATCGCCTTAATCACTGCATCGCGATCTCCGCCGTAGCCATTTGTAAAAAATCCTACGAAGCCGCACATGGACAAAGCCTCCTTTTCTATCCATCGATCCAACGAAATTTTTCATGACTGTGTAATCAGCTGTTTACAAGCTGGGCGCAGAGGCTTTCCACATCGTTTGATGCTCGCCTGTGCCAATACGTCCAGGGCATCCAATACACCGGGGCCAACGGGCCTATCTCGCTTGATGAGCGAAAGCTCTGTACAGCCCAAAACAATGCATTCCGCGCCCTGTTTGCGCACCGAAGCCGCTGCGGATTGGAATTTTTCCCACTCCAGCGGACGGCCTGCTTTATAGTCGTCATAAATCAGACTCATCACCCGCTCCTGATTCAAACCATCCGGCAAAACACAACCAATTCCCTTCTCCGCCAATGCACTCTGGAACAAAGAGGCACGTATTGTCCCAGTGGTCGCCAAGATTCCCGCTGTGCGTACCCCATTTTCCTTCAAGTAACTGGCGGTTTCCCGCAGGATATGGATAAACGGAATCCGAACCGCAGCAGAAAACGCGGAGAACAGCGCATGCGAGGTAATGCAGGGGATGGCAATACAACTGGCCCCCAGCTGTTCCAACTTTCGGGCGGCGTCTACAATCGGCGGCAATGGAGAGGGGTTTGTAGAATCCAAAATATAGGCGGTTCGATCTGGAATGGATGGCCGGTTAAATACAATGACATCCAAATGCTCCTGATCCGTTTGTGCATCCGTCAACTCTACAATACGACGAAGAAAGTAGGAAGTGGCCATTGGCCCAAGCCCTCCGATGACACCCAGCGTTTTCATTCGTGCAGCCCCTTATTGCCAAAGCATTTTTTATATTTTTTCCGGTAGTTCATCTGATTGAGGAAAAAGGCTAGCTCATGCTTAAAGTTTCGATCCGGTTTATATTGCATCGACTGGCAATATTTTCCCTCCTGAATCAGTGTGCGCGCTTTTGCTTTGAGAGCCTCATCGCGCACATATTTAAAAATAACATCCTTTGGAATGATACTCCAAAGTACTTCATTGGTCGCAATGGTCAAAGGCTGCTCTTTATGTTCCAAAACGTCTTCCACCAACCACTTGGCCATATTATATCCTGCGGCCGTTACATAAAAGCTGCTTCTCCCCTGCCTTAAGTTCATCTCAAAAAGCTTGTAGCGTCCATCGCGTGGATCAAATTTCATGTCAAAATTGGCAAATCCAATATAGCCAATCCCCTCTAAAAATGCGCGCATTTGCTCGGACAAAGCATCGTCATGCGTGCTAATGATGGCCGCATAGCTTCCGATTCCTTCGGGAGAGTGCTCTTCCAACAATGCATGTCCCAGGGCAATCAGCTTTACCTTTTTATCCCGGCCACAGTAACAGTTCATCACACGCATATTGCTGTCGTCCCCTGGAATATATTCCTGCAAAATCAAATGGTCTTTATAAGAAGAACCATAGATTGCATCCAAAATGGCGTCAAATTCTTCCCGATTGTTCGCTACAAAGACCTTTTTCTTATATTGAAAATGACAATTCCAGTATGCCACCGAATTGCTCGGCTTGATGATCACTGGAAAATCAAACGGCAGTTTTACACCTTTATAGGTCTCATAAGAACAAGTCGTGGTTTTCGGGAAGGCAAATCCGTGTTCTTCACAAACCTGGTAAAAACTCTCCTTGATGCTGAGACGCATCAGGAGAGGCTCATCAATACATTCAAAGCGATAATAAGGACGCAATTGTTCCTGATTTCGAACCAAAAGCTTTATATAATTGTCGCCACAGGGTACCAACAGCAGCGTTTTGTTAGGGTAGCGCCCTGCAAAGTCAATCAGAGTTTTGCAAAACACAGCATCGTCTTCCAAATTGGGCTCTACGCATTCCACCGACACAATCGAACTGTTTGAGGTGGCATTCAAGCGGCCTTTTCCTACCGCTACACTTTTGATTCCGTACGCCTCATGAAAGGAACGCGCCATTCCATACACATTCACATCGCTGCCAAGCAATACCGGCAGAAAATCCAACTGGCCCATGAAATTCCTCTTTTCTTCGATGTTATTCTGCAAACGCCCATGCTATGCACAGGCTGTTTTTCTCTTTCTCATTATGGCCCCAAGCTGCGTTCCCATACGCTGCCCCGCCAATATTTGTATATTATACTATTTTTGCCTAGGAATGACAATAAAAGAATCCCTTTTGAATGCAGGCAAAAACTGTGCAGGTTGCAATTGAACCCTAAAATAGCTCCAGCCGTGCACGAATGACGCACACGGCTGGAGCTGGGGAATGGAATATAAAGCGCAAACGCTCTTATTGATTTATTTATTGGCCTTTCCCTGGTTTGCCACGCTCTGCATTTTAGCAGCAATCGCATCCGGATCGCCCAAATACTCTTTATGAACAACGCGGAAATCTGGTCCAAACTCATACACAAGCGGTACGGCTGTCGGAATATTCACCCCTACGATCTCTTCCTCGGAGAGATCCTCAAAATACTTAACCAATGCCCGCAGCGAATTGCCGTGTGCAGCGATCACAACACGTTCCCCCGCCTCGATACGCGGACGGATTTCCTGCTCAAAATACGGAATCACGCGTGCGATTGTGTCCTTCAGGCTTTCCGTTAGCGGCAAAAGTTGTGGATCAATGCCGCGGTACTGTGCATGGCCACGTGGATTGCGCTCGTCACTCTCTTCCAATGCAGGGGGCTGAATATCAAAGGAACGGCGCCAAATCTTCACCTGATCTTCGCCATATTTCTGTGCCGTTTCGGATTTATTAAGCCCTTGCAGCGCGCCATAGTGGCGTTCGTTAAGCTTCCAGCTCTTTACCACCGGCAACCATTCGCGGTCCATCTGTTCCAAAGTCAAATTTAATGTATGGATGGCACGCTTTAAATAAGAAGTATAACAAATATCAAAATCATATCCGGCCTCTTTGAGCGTCTTTCCCGCCTGTGCCGCCTCCTGGCGACCAGTCTCAGAAAGGTCTACATCCGTCCAGCCGGTGAACAAATTCAATTTGTTCCATTCGCTTTCGCCATGGCGAATCAGTACTAATTTTCTATTTTGACTCAATTCCGTCACTCCTTGTCTTTGGTTAGCTTTTGCTAACTGTGTTTATATTTATTATATACCATTTGTATCCATATTTCAAGGATTCCTTTTCCGCCATTCTCTCTATTTCTCAATATATCCAAAAGTTCAGGCCGCTATGCATCAAAAACCCGCGTCCCAAATCTTTGGAATGCGGGTTTTTGGCTGATTCTTTTTCGCTTTTATTCGCATGTAAATGTTTATTTTACATAACCGTGTGCTGCACGCCACTCCTCCGCTGTACCGCTGTAGAAGAAGTCGTTTGTCTCGCCGCTTTTCCATCCCATTCGGGTAGCTATCTTGCTGACTACAACACAGAGGATCGGAGAGATCACCATGGCGGCACAAGCATAGATCGGTCCATCCGGCGTTGTAAAACCGGAAAGAGCCACTGGTACAAATGCGGTGAGAAAACCTCCCAACATGCCGGCCCAAGCTTCCGCACGGTTGATTCCCTTCCAATACAATGCAATCGCATAGGGGGCAAGGAATGCGCCGGAGATAATCCCCCAGGAATAGGACATCATCTCTAAGATCGGTGTGGGATAATTCGCCACTATGTAGGAACCAATCACGAATATTAAACACAACACACGCGTCAGCATAGCTACATTTGCATCGCTCATTTTGGGCTTCCATTTCCCTTTGATTAGATCCATTGAAACCGTGGAGCAAGCGGTCAATGTGATACTGGAAAGCGTCGAAACCGATGCAGAAATCAAAAGGACCAACACAATTCCAATCAAGATATTCGGCAACCCCGCCATATTCAGCATATTCGGGATGATATAATCCTTACCTCCCTCCGGCATGGTATCCCCAAAGAACAGGTGGGAAAAGGAGCCAATAAAATAGCCGCCACCCGCCACCAACAGAGCAAAGAAAGTGGAAATTACTGTACCGCGCCGAACTTCTTTGTCATCGCGGATTCCATAGTATTTGTGCACCATCTGCGGTAATCCCCATGTTCCAAAGCTGGTCATGAGAATCGTCGCCACCAAGGACAAAACGGTCTGCGACGACATGGGCGTCATCCCGCTTTCGTTCATATAATCGGTCATCCGCTGGAACCCCTCGGACAACCCTCCTACCTGCGGGCAAATCACAACCATAGCCAAAAGCGCTGTCACGCCAAACATCATCACAATACCCTGTACAAAGTCGGCCTTTAAGGTCGCCATATAGCCCCCCAACACCAATACCACCGCGGATGCAACTGCAATCATAATCATGCAGACCTTCTCGTCGATGTTGAGCAGGATGGAACACACACTGGTCAACCCTTTATAAACAGACGCCGAATAAGGCAACAGGAAAATAAAGATCACCACACAGGAAAAGATCTTCATGCCATTGCTCTGATACCGCATTTCAAAAAGCTGAGGCATTGATTTAATCTTTAAGCGCCGGGTAACCTCCCTGGTTCGCCCCGCCAACACCTTCCAAGCCAACAGAGACCCAAATACTGCATTTCCAATACCGACTAAAGTAGCATACAGGCCATAATTCCAACCGGAACCACCGGAATATCCGATGAACATAACTGCGGAAAAATATGCAGTTCCATAGGACAGTGCAGAGATCCAAGCGCCCGCATTACGCCCTCCGACGGTGAAACTGGCCATTCCACCGCTGCTATTTTTGGAATGAATCACACCGACTGCCAACATAAAGATGGCATAGATCGCGATGACAATCCAAATCGTCGTCTCTTTGTTCATACCATTTCCCCCTCGATCGCTTCTTCGATTTAAACCTTCGATGCTTTGACTTGATAAATTATCGCTATTCTACCAAAAAGGCAGACGAAAGGCAATTGCTTTTTTGCACAAAATATAAAGGGAAACTTGGGAAACGTGGCGAAAGAAGAAACTCTAAAGGATCAATTGTGTCCGATTCATAACGGGAATACCTTTTTTCGGCAATACATCACTGTATATTTTGTTCCACCTTTTGGGCAAACCAGGTAGGGAAGACAAACATCGCTGTGGCCAACCATATAGCGATTCCCCTTTTGCATACAACCGCGAAAGGAGTGATCCGAAATATAGAGAATATCGTCGGCATTCTTTTCAACCAGGCGTTGATAATCGGATCGGATTTCTGCCTTCCACATTTGGTCATGCCCTTTATATGGTAAGACCAAAATCAATCGAATCCATGGATTACGTTCACGTACGTTTCAGACTGCTTGTTCCGCCAAAAAATCCCCCCACGCTCCTCCTGCATAAAAAGGAACGAACCCCTCTGTAACAAGCACTTCCATTTTTGGGATGAATGATTCCGCAAGAGCAATTGCAGTTTCCTTGGTGAAGTCTCTATGGCCGGTAAAACAACAGCTTTTCATAATCTTCCTCCAGATTTGTATTCGTTTATATAGTCGTTTTTCAATTCTATTTACTATAGGATATAGAATACAATTTTTTGAGAGGTGAGGTGAAATGTTCTAAATTCATTCCAAAGCCATATAAAAAAGAGCCCATTACGATTTCGGATGAGTTCCGACAAAATCGAGCAAATCGATCGTCTATCTGCGGAATTCAACCTGAGCCGCAGCGCTTTTATCTATCAATGTATTGACTATGCAATGGAGCACATGTCCCCAATAAACCCAGAAGGCTCTAAAGGCCCCATTTTATAGGGTGAGAACTTGTTGCTATTCAGATCGATCAGGAATGTAGGCGTGTAGATGTGTTTTGAGCCATCGCCTCTCGAGACCTTTCTTTGCAGGCCTTCATAAAGCCGCTCTGGAAAACCATATTTCTTTTCATCTCCCAGCGCTTCAAATCTGCAATATGCATTGGGCAACTTCCCTTCGAAAAATGATCAAAAAACAAATAGGCTATCCCCCATGAGATAAGAGATATACAAGATTCATGTGCAATCTCACTTACTCTTTTTTATGTCATAGCAAGGTCCATTCCATCGTAGTTCATTCGTGGAAAAATTGTTCCTTTTTCGTGGATCAATCATTCTCCATGCTTATATTTTTTAGACCGTTGTTTTTTAATATCAAAATTTTTGAAAAACGATTCGCTTGTTTTGTCATTAAAATCTTCTTTCTTATATAGTCCTACATCTCTTCCTTGCACTTGGTTCGATGATTTTTCGTGTAACTCTTCTACTCCCCGCTATGTAGGTGGTTTCCTATTTTGTTTCGTTCGACCCTAAAAGCAGTAATTAAAAAGCGGCGCTATCCGAATGCTCAGATAGCGCCGTTTTTTATCTTTGTCATCACTCTTCCAAGTAGCCTTTTTCAATGCTCTCCTGAACCATCTTGTCCACAACCGTCCAAACTTCCGGAAGCGCCACACGGATGGAAGCCATCCGCTCGTAAACTTGTGCTGCTCTTCACACCGCCGAGTCCCCAGGTATGCCCCTGAGTCAAATAATTGTTTAAAAATGGCTGTAAACGGTCGATCGCCGCTGCATACTGCGCATCCGCCGTCTCCATCGCATCAAATTCTTCCCACAATGCGCGGAGTTCCGTTCCTTGATCTTCCGGTAACATTGCAAAAAGCCGGTCTGCAGCCTCGGCTTCCCGTTGCTGCTTGTCCTGATTTCCCTGTATGTCATATGCGAAGGTATCGCCCGCATAAATCTCGATCAAATCATGCACCAAAGCCATTCGAATTACACGTTCGCAATTAACCTTTTCCGGATCGGTATATTCCGCTAAAAGCATTGCCATCAAAGCAAAATGCCAAGAATGCTCTGCATCCGATTCACGCCGCGTTTTATCGATCAAAATGGTTCTGCGATAGACGCTTTTCATCTTGTCTACCTCGATTAGAAAGCGCAGCTGCTGTTCCAGTCGGGTGTTGTCCATCTGTTTTCCTCGCTTTCCCTACGCTGGAAGGAACTCCTGTTCCAACCTTGACACCATGTCCTCATATGTTCGGGCACAATTCTCTGGATTGCCAGCTTCAAGCTCCACCAGACACGGCTGCAAATAGTTTTGCCAAATTCCCTGATAGATGGATGCACGGTCCGCACGGTGGTCAATCTTTTGCACCAAAATCGGTGCAAAAAGATAGTACTCTTGAATTTTCCGTCTCCCTCCCGGCGTCTGTGTTAGCCAGTCGTCCCGGAAACGGCGGAAGGCTGTCAACTCATAACAATCATCGCTTTTTCCCTGAAACTCACACACCGCCGTAGTAATAAAACACAACCTTTGACGGAAACCTCTGCTGATCTCTTCATAGCGTGCTTTTCCCAGCGGCTTTTTGGGGTACTGTTTATTCCACTTTTCAAGAAAATGGTCTGCCAATGCCTCCGCTGCCTCATGCTCTTGCTTTAGGATTGCGGGGATCAGAAACGCGACAACCGTGTAGCGATAATCAAAAAAACGCGTGTCGCTCTCCTTCAGTTCCATCTGCTGAAACAGTTCCAAAAAGCGCTCCATCAAAAAAACGCTGTATTCTTCCGCCGCACGTTCTATTGAGCCAGCCTCCGCTGCAGCACAATAAGCCTGCAATACCGGCGCCCACCTCTCTGCATAGGACCGAAACGCCTCCGGATACCCATGATTATTCACCGCCTGGATATTTGCCCGATAAGCGACCAAGTCGTTTTTTAATTGCTCCTTCGCTGTGCGCAACAACGACGGATACGATTCTGAATCCCCCTGGGAGCACAACACCGCTTGAACATCAATAGGCTTGGCGCAATACATACAGACCACTTGTTGCGCATCATCTGGCAACTGAAGTTCTTTTCCGCAGTGAGGGCATTGAGCTGAAATAAATTGCATTTGCTAACACCTCTTTATGAACAAAACCACCCTTAGATTATTCGTGGCTTTTTACATATTCTTTAATTTTTTCAAAGCTCTCCTGGCTGATGATGTGTTCAATCCGGCAGGCATCCTGTGCCGCGGTTTCCGGATTGACGTCCAGGGCCTTGCGAAAAAACTCTGTCAGGACAGTGTGGCGCTCATAGACGGCGCTGGCTTTCGCAAAACCGCTCTCCGTCAGGACAATGTTCCCATTCTTTTCCATGACAATCAGCCCCGCCTTGCGAAGAATACTCATGGCACGGCTGACGCTCGCTTTGGTAAAGGAGAGCTCATTGGCAACATCCACAGAGCGCACATAACCATTTCGATTTTTTAATATCAGAATCGTCTCCAAATAATTTTCTCCGGATTCTTGAATCTTCATAGAACTCCTCCTGTGCTAATGTGGATTTGTATTCTTTTAATTATAGCAGTTTTCCTTAAAAATGACAAGGAAATCTGGATTCCTTTATGGTTTTCACCATATGTATCAAATCCGCTTTTATGATAAAATAGAAAGCGTCTGTTTCAGTAAAAACATTGATTCCTTTTCAATCAGTATAAATAGTGATAATAAATACCGTTAGTTATAAAGTAATTCAAATAAGGAGCGAAGCCAAATGATTACCGTTTCTGATCTGGGCCTAAGTTTCAGCGGCCAGAACCTCTTTCCCACGTCAACCTATTGTTCACGGCCGGCAACTGCTATGGCGTGATAGGGGCAAATGGCGCGGGAAAGTCTACTTTTTTAAAAATCCTCTCCGGCGAGCTGGAACCCACAAAGGGAGAGGTCGTCATCGATCCAAAGCTGCGCATGTCCGTTCTGAAACAGGATCACCACGCCTATGACGCATACACGGTCTTTGAGACGATCCTCATGGGGAACCCCCGCCTGTATGAGGTCCTTAAGCAAAAAGATGCGCTGTACGCGAAAGAAGATTTTCCGACGCAGATGGCGATCTTGCTGCGGAATTAGAGGCAGAATTTGCCGAACTCAACGGTTGGGAAGCGGAAACAGAGGCTGGGAAACTGCTGCAAGGGCTGGGCTTGGACAACATGCTGCTATACTCGCAGATGGACACGCTTCCCGGCAATGAGAAAGTAAAAGTGCTTCTTGCGCAATCGCTGTTTGGCCAGCCGGACATCATCCTTTTGGACGAACCGACGAACGACCTGGATGTGCGGTCGATCTCTTGGCTGGAAGACTTCCTCGCCGATTATGAGGGAACTGTAATTGTCGTATCGCATGACCGCCATTTTCTGAACAACGTCTGTACCCATATTGTAGACATTGATTACAATAAGATCAAGCTCTATGTGGGAAATTACGATTTCTGGTATGAGTCGAGCCAATTGATGCAACGCGTTATGCGCGACCAAAATAAGAAGGCAGAAGAAAAGATCAAGGAATTACAAGCTTTTATTCAACGTTTCTCTGCCAACAAAAGCAAATCGAAACAGGCGACATCCCGTAAAAAACTTCTGGAAAAAATCACGGTGGAAGAGATGCCTGCTTCTAGCCGCCGGTATCCGTTTGTCGGTTTTACAATGGATCGGGAACCTGGAAAAGAAATTTTAGAAGTTGAAAATCTTTCAAAAACGGTTGACGGCGTAAAAGTCCTCAATAACATCAGCTTCCGTGTCAACAAAGGGGATAAAATTGCTTTCCTTGCCAAAAATGATCTGGTTACCACTGCGCTATTCAAGATTCTGATGGAAGAGTTAGAGCCCGATGAAGGGCGTTTCAAATGGGGAGTTTCTACCACCCAATCCTACTTTCCGCAGGACAATTCCGCCTATTTCAACGGGTGCGATATGAGCATCATCAAATGGTTGGAACAATATGCACAGGATACCACCGAAACCTATCTGCGCAGCTTTCTCGGCAAGATGCTTTTCTCCGGCGATGATGTACAAAAGCCGGTAAACGTTCTCTCCGGTGGGGAAAAAGTTCGCTGCATGCTGTCCCGTATGATGATGTTCGGTTCCAATGTCCTGGTCGTCGATCAGCCCACCAATCACTTGGATCTGGAATCCATTACGGCCGTAAACAATGGTTTGATCGCATTCAAAGGCATTGTGCTTTTTGCTTCGCACGACCATCAATTTATCCAGACGGTTGCCAACCGAATCATTGAGATCACAGAGGATGGAATCATTGACCGTCTCGGCACATACGATGAATACTTGGAATCTATGAATCGTATGTAAAAGCGGACAAGTTTCTCAAGGTACGATTGTTTCCGTATATGCCTAATTAAAAAGTGCCTACATTCCTTAAGCAAAAGGAATGTAGGCACTTTTTGTATGTCTTCTTTGGCAAAATGAGATCACAACTCTACCGGAGAGAATCAAACGATTCCGCTTGCAAGAAAGTCCGAGCATTCATAGCAGGCTTCTGTTCGTACGTGTAACACCCATTTACAGGTCCTATGAACAATCGATGCAAGTGGAAGATTCGCGCCTTTTAAGAATCTTAACCTGCGTGATGGCCTCACGGGCTTCCACAAGCCTCGATTGGACTGGGGGCTACGGCTTTGACGTTACAGTTGGACGAATCGTTCGATCGCACGGGCCACCCCATCCTCCGCATTGGAGGCGGTGCAATACTTCGCAGCCGCCTTCGCTTCCGCTGTACCGTTATCCATAGCAACCGAGTAATCTGCATATTGCAGCATTTCCACATCGTTTCCACTGTCCCCTATTGCCATCACTTCACCTGGAACAATCCCCAGACTTTCACATAGATGGCACAGGGCATCCCCCTTACTTGCACCCGCACAATTCAGTTCAATATTGCTCCCTGCCGAGGATACCACAGAGATCTCGGGTATCTCCTCAAACTGCCTCCATAACTTTTTACGAAGCTCGGGTTCTACATGGGCCAGATTTAGTTTTTCTACCCCTTCCGGATGTCCCTGTAATAACGCTTGAAAGCTTTCCAGCTCAATCTGTGTCTTTCGGATATTTTCAATAAAGGCCGCTGTAAAGGGCAGATCGTTCACTCTCTTTAAAGAACGTTTTTCCGCATAGATCTTTCCTCCACAATAAATCTGTGTCAGAAGGCCATAAGGTTCTAAAATTTTCAGTATCCGCTGCACCACTTCTGCCGGCATTGGGTTGGTGTAGATCACCCGATTTTCTACACGATCCCACACGGAAGCCCCATTGGAATTGATGACATAACGAATTCCTTCCATCTCCAAGAAAACCCTTGGCAACATAGCCGCCACCCGTCCTGTCGCCGGCACAACCAACACGCCCCGTTTCACAGCTTTCTGCATGGCAAGTTGAACGGCTGGCGTGACAGTGAGGTGGTCGTCCAACAAAACTGTTCCGTCCATATCCAGCGCAATCAGTCGGATTCCCATACGCTGATCCTCCTTAAAGATGAAGTTTATAAATCCAAAAAAGCGTCATGCTCCGCATATTGTGGTATCTCTGTTACAGCGGAAATAGCATTGCAACCATTTGATTTTCTGCCTTATCCTGTCGGGTATGAAAAGAGCCTATTCTGTAGGCTTTATTCATTCACTTATTTCTCTGCTTCCCTTTCCAGCTTTGCTATGGAGGAGGCCTAGTGAGCCGGAATACCAAACAAGGATTCTATTGGGTAACAATGGTCTGTTCTCCAAACCAGCTGTACCCTCTCAGCACCAATATATAGTATAAAGAAAATTTATCCTGGATTAATTGCAGGGGATAAATATTCTGAAAATGTACCCACCAGACTTTGTTCCTATGCCTATACAAAAACTGTGCAGTCTTACAAGATGGTTCTTCTTCCCTGTCCAAAGCGTTGAGATAGTAGCCTTTTCTCCTTTGCATATACAGGGGGACTTGCAACAAACAAGCACCTTTCCCATAAGATAGTTAGGAGACACGGACGGTATGCGACCGTCCGAATTTAATTTGGATTGGGGCGATTCTATGCTGACAGCTCTGCTTTCCTGCGCACTTTCCGGCCTAATTTTTTTCATCCTACATGTCACCGGCGCTGGCTCTTTCCCAAGGCCGTTAACTGCGGAGGAAGAGCGTAATTGCTTGGAACGCCTCAAAAACGGAGATTCCAGCGCGCGTAATGAATTGATCGAACATAACCTACGTCTGGTCGCCCATATCGTAAAGAAATACTACTCGAATACAAATGACCAGGACGACTTAATATCCATCGGTACGATTGGACTTATCAAAGCAGTCAACACCTTTGACCACTCCAAAGGGATTCGTCTTTCTAGTTATGCAGCGCGTTGCATTGAAAATGAGGTACTCATGTATTTTCGCGCTGCCAAAAAAAGCGCGCAGGACGTATCCATGAATGAACCAATTGACACCGACAAAGACGGCAATGCATTGACTCTTATGGATGTAATGGCCACAGAGGACAACATTGTCGAGAATCTGGACTGGAAGGTCAAATCCGAACAACTCAAACGTTACATTGCTCAGGTCCTTACCCCTCGGGAACGTGTTATCATTGAACTTCGTTACGGCCTCAATAACGATCACCCCCTCACGCAGAGAGAAGTCGCTGCACGTCTAAAGATTTCCCGCTCCTATGTATCGCGTATTGAAAAAAAAGCCTTGCAACTTTTAAAGAGACAGTTCGATAAGCCCTATCGTTAAAGTTTCTATTTTCGTCAGACACATCCGTTGTACCCAAAAATAACATCTATACTTATAAATCCCTGACCTTTTCCAAATGTTGGAGACGGGCCAGGGATTTTTTAGATTGAATCCTCTGAAACCCATTCTAGGTCGTAAACAGCAGAACATTTATTTACAAATCATACAGTTTTCCATTATTTTACAAATTTCTTAAATGTGAATTTTAACAACAAATTTGTTGAATTCCTACCCTCGACATAGTATAATAGAAATCGTATATTTTTTGCAAATTCATTGTTGAATTTGTTGGATTTTTGTAAGAATTTTTGCGGTCAATCACCATTGACCGTGGCAAAGGGGCTCGTCAAAATGGATCTTCAAAAGGGACAAAAGTTAAAGCTTTCGGAGCTCTCCCCATCCGGTAAGGTAACGGTCCACGTAGCAGTACAGATGCGTGACGGGGAAGCAGACACCACCTGTTTCGGGGTCGATGCAGAAGGGAAATTGTCGGATGACCGTTATTTTATTTTTTACAACCAGTTGCGCTCTCCAGAGGGTGCAATTGTTATGGAAAGCGGAAACGATGGGACAACTTTTTCCATGGACTTGGACAACCTTCCAGACACCATACAGAAACTAGTTATCACGGTTGCCGCGGACGGTTGTTTGATGCGCGATATTGCCAGCGGAATCATCTCATTGACAGGGGGCGCTCTCTCCGCCGACTATACTTTTTCCGGAGACCAGTTCAACCAAGAACGAGCATTAATTCTTTGCGAGCTTTACAAAAAAGATCATATCTGGCGCTATTCCGTTGTCTCCAGTGGCTTTAACGGTGGTTTAGATGCTCTTCTTGCCTATTTTGGCGGGGAAGTTGCTCAGCCACAAAATCCTGCGCCCGTCCCTGTTCCACCGCCGGTGGTTCCTAAAGTCAATCTGAGCAAAATCAGCCTTAAAAAGAGCGGAGATTCTCATAAAATTGATCTTCATAAAAACAGTGGAGAAATCCATGTCAATCTGAATTGGAATGCCGGGAAGCGCGGCCTATTTCGCGGTGGTGCAATTGATTTGGATTTGGCCTGTATGTACCGGCTGAAAAATGGCAAAAAGGGCGTCATACAAGCCCTTGGAAACGCCTTTGGAAGTGCGACCTCTGAGCCGTTCATCCTATTGGATCAAGATGATCGTTCGGGCAACAGTGTCGGCGGAGAAAACATGTATTTTAAGCGGCCAGAACAGATCGAATTTGCAGTTGTATTCGCCTATATCTACGATGGCGTTCCCAATTGGCGTTCGACAGACGCCGCTGTGCTTTTGCAGCAACAGGGAGCCCCGGACATCGAAATTCGCATTGATAACCCAAACAGTCAGGAGCGTTTTTGCGTTTTGGCCAGTTTGTCCGGATCAAGTGGTCATTTGGAAGTCAAACGGGAGGATCGTTTCTTTTCTGGACATCGCCAGGTGGACGATTATTATCATTTTGGATTTCGATGGGTTGCCGGCCATAAGTAATTCAATTTATTTTTGGATTAGGAAGGTGAAATATTTGCATGTACAGTGCGGTAGGAACACGTGAAAATATAAAAATTATTGATTCAGCGGAATATGGCGGCGTCAAAATTGAGGTTATGGAGTACCAGCATTTGTTTGGTTCCACAGGAACTAGCGCCGCGATGGATCTCTATTTCATGGAGAAACAAAACATTCGAGCCCGACAAGTAGCTGTATACCTCTCCAATGATATGGTGACCGTAGAGCCAGGCGCTATGAGTTATTTCCGGGGGCCCTTGGAAATGGTTTCCGGTGTCACCGCCGGCAATGCGTTGGGACGCCTGTTCTCCGGTGCAGTCACCGGAGAAGCAGCCGCACAGCCGGAATACCGCGGCAGTGGTATGTTGGTCCTGGAGCCTTCTTTCAATCATTTTTTGATTCTTCAACTGGACAAAGAAGAAATCATTGTGGATAAAGGGATGTTTTACTGTGCACAGGGAAGCGTAACGGTTAAACCGGTTATGCAGCGGAGTATTTCCTCCGCCCTTGGAGGTGGGGAGGGCCTCTTCCAGATTTCCCTCTCCGGTACGGGTTTGGTAGTCTTGGAATGTCCTGTCCCGTCCTGTGAAATCGACATCATTGAGCTGCAAAACGACACGTTACGGGTCGATGGGAACTTTGCTGTTCTCCGTTCTGCTTCGCTGCAATTTACAGTGGAACGTTCTGCAAAATCGCTTATCGGTTCCGCCATCAGTGGAGAAGGTCTGGTAAACGTGTATCGAGGAACAGGAAGCGTCTGGCTGGCGCCTACCATCAAAATCTACAATACAATCAATGCTGCCCGTGCTTTGGGTAATACCAGTACCAAGGCAATGAATATGAACACCAGCAATAGCCGCTAATATCCAAAGGGCGACTTATGCTTCTCTTATAGAAAGCCTTATCAATTCAGCGATTGGAGCACAGAGCTATGACCGGCAATGCCTCTCTTTTAGAGGATTGTCTCCTGCCGTTGAGCCGCCGGACACCGTCCGTTACCCGGTTCTATCGTGTGATCGGTTATGACCGGCAGGAAACCATTCTCACCGAATTAAAACAAATATACGCATTGACCAATCGTGGGGGGATTGATTTACAAAACGGCCTATCGAACCCCACAGAACCAGAAATTCAGCGTTTTTTCCGCGAGGTAGGGGAATCATTCACATTGACCCGCGCGCTTGTTTCCCGGCATCTGACCGTATGGCTGGGACAACTCCGTCCCACGCAGCGGACGATTCTCGACAACGCCATTGCGGAAATCTTAGATATATTAAAAGGCCAGGGTGCAAATGACAATATTCGGCGAAATGCCTATATAAAATATATGTGTTGGCTTCGCGGCCCTCTTGGTGGCATTCTCAAAGGAATCGGACAGGATGTCCCACCAAAGGTACTCTATGAGGGGGCCATCAGCCGGTATGAACTGTTGTTTTTACAACTTTTGTACCGAGCGGGCTGCGACGTAGTGTATGTCGATTTTTGTTCGGAGGACAGTTACACCAAAGCAGCAAGGGGCGGAACCTATGGCCATCCCATCTATGGCGAGGTCCGTACCCCTCCCCCAACGCCTCTCTCGCAAGCGGACAGCGTTCCTAAACCTGGAGTTCCTATCCCGTCCTCCCCACCCGTTTCCGAAAGGCGTTCTGCCCCTTCCGCCCAACAGGCGTCTCCTTTGCCTCCGCCCCCTTGGCAGGGCATGGAAGAAGTCGTTCTGCTGAACGACTGGACCGGCGATGTCTCCCTATGGGACGCTTGTTTGCTTTCCTGTGCACAGCGAAGGCCCGGTAAACTGTGTGCGGTCTTTTCGGTTTGCTTTGGTGCAGAAGAACGTACAGAATACCGCAATCATCTCTATCACCTGAAACGGGCTTTGGAGGGGTCTTCCAAAAATTGGATTTTGATACAGGACAAGTTTCCTGCCCCAACCAATACAGAAACGGCTCTTTTCCGAACATTGGACAAAACATCCCCCCGTCCGCAATTGATACGCGCTCTGGCGGAAAAGTTGATTCTCACCTGCGGAAAAGTGCCCGCTCTTCTGGCACAACGGGCATTTTCACTTGTGATGGAACAGTGTCCAGAACAAGATGCAGTACGGTTTTTAAACCATGGAGTACGGTTAGCCTGTTGGTTAAAGCGATACATGGAGCTTCTATTTGCGCAGTACCGTTCCGACCAACAGCCCGCATTGCTCTACTATGGACCAGCCACAGAAGCAGAAATCTCTCTTTTGTGGGCGCTGGCCCATACCGGTGTGGATATTCTCTATTTTTGTCCTGCTCTTTCCGGGCAAAATGCGTTTGAAAAGCACTTTGTGCCCCATGATTGGAAGACAATTGTATGGAAAAACGACCTGCCAATGGAGCCTTTTCCACAACGGGAAGAACGGATGCGTGCAAGCACGACTGCTTATAATGCATCTAGGGAACTGGATCAACTCCTGTACAGCGATACGGGGATGTTCCGCGACCGTCAGTTTGCCCGTTCCCAACCGGTAACTCTCAAAACCACCTATGATGAGGTTGGGCAGCTTTGGCGGGAAGAGGCGCAATACCGTCCCTCCTTCCGCACAGAAGACGGGGTTGTTTATGTGCCTAATCTCTTTTCCAAAGTCAGCGGTGTAGACAAAGGGGATTTAAAGCTCTATTGGGATCGGATCCGGGAAATGGTGACCGAAGATACTTATGTCGTCACATCCGTCCCGTTTCTTCAGGTAAACGGTCCTTCTCTGAGCGCTCCACAGGCCCAATCGTTCTTGCACGATGGGCGCTTGGACCCCAAAGCTTTAAAAAGTTCCCGGTTCTATCGTTATGACTATCTGCCGGACGATACACAAGATTATATTCTGGAGAAGATACAAGCGCTTATCGACTATGATCTCATCGTCAACGGCGGCCCTGATTTGGCGGCCTCCATGCTGTCGGTCCTTATGAACCTGGACAAAGAGTTGTTACGGCTTTTACAAAACTTCGATTTTACCAAAAGTATCCCGAAATTTCTGGTGGTGGATGTAACCGAGAACATGTTTACTTTGGAGGAATGCATTCTTTTGGCGTTTCTCAACCTGGTCGGATTTGACATCGCCATTTTTACCCCTACGGGATATCGAAATTTAGAAAAATATTTGCGTCCAGATAGCTTTGACACGCTGGTTGTCGGTGAGTTCGTGTTTGACCTCTCCATTCCCGATCTACGTATCAAACGGACCAACAGCTCGAGTGGGTGGTTTGGCCGTCTGTTTGGAGGCACGTATCATTGAATGGTTGATTCTGCCAGACTTGTTTTGTAGTAAGGAGGAATTCAAATGGCCCTACAGTATACCCCCAGGAACGAGGATACCCAGCAAGCGCCGGTACCGGCTCCTGTGGTAGAAGAGCCCAAGCCCTACGATGTTGCCCTACAGAGGAAGGAGATGAACCAAACTCTGGTGGGGTCCAAGGAGGTTGACGATCTTGTCAGTCAGATTGTCGTCAACGATCCTCAGACGATTGTTTCCTTCGGCGGCGAAGTCGCAAACGAGATTGCCAAATGTTCTGATACCATCCTCAATAGTATCAATATGAGCCAAATCAACGATTCCGGTGAGATGCTCAATGCTTTGGGCAACATCATGGACAAATTCGATATTGAGGAAATTGCCGCAGATGAAAAGAAGGGCTTCTTTTCAAAATTATTTGGAAATATGCAGAAACAATTGGAGCAAATTTTGGCTAAATACCACACCATGGGTGAAGAGGTGGATAAAATCTATATCCAGCTCAAGAAATACGAAGTAGAGATCGGGGAATCCAACAAAAAGCTGCAAACGATCTTTGACGCCAATGTGGGATTCTATCAGGATTTGGTCAAATATATTCTTGCGGGCGAGCAGGGACTCCAAGAGATGGATGCTTATTTGACACAAATGCAGGCAGATCTCGGCGCTCGTCCCGACGACGCCATGTTGCAGTTGGACTACAATGCCATGCAACAAGCGCGTACCATCCTTGAACAGCGCGTCCAAGATCTCCGTATTGCAGAAAATGTGGCGATGCAGTCCATTCCCATGATTCAATCCATGCAGTTCAGTAATCTGAATCTGATCCGCAAGATCAACTCTGCTTTCATCATCACCCTGCCCGTCTTTAAACAGGCTCTGACGCAGGCGGTGCTTCTCAAGCGTCAAAAAATTCAGGCGCAGGCCATGCAAGCATTGGATGACCGAACCAACGAAATGTTGCTAAAGAACGCTCGGAACACTGCCGATCAGGCAAAATTGACGGCCCAGTTGGCCTCTTCCAGTTCCATCAAGGTGGAAACTCTGGAAAAGACCTGGCAGACCATCGTAAGCGGTATTGAGGAAACGCGCCGTATACAAGAGGACGCCAGCGCCAAGCGTACCGCAGATGCAGCCAAGTTGGATGCTCTGAAGCAGGACTTCCAGGCGAGAGTTCATATGTAATCGTTTCCATCCAGTGGAATGGAAATCCATTGAGGATGTATGATATTTCATAAAAGGAGTGTTGTTGTATGCCTATCAATCTTTCTAAAGGACAAAAAGTAGATCTGACCAAAGGAAATGCAGGTCTCGACTCGATTCTGGTCGGCCTCGGCTGGGACACGAACAAGTACGACGGCGGTCATGAATTTGATCTGGATGTTTCCGTTTTTATGACCGGAGATAACGGAAAGGTAGAAAACGAAACCAATTTTGTTTTCTACAACAATCCACAGGATGGAGCGGGCAGTGTCATCTACTCCGGTGATAACCGCACCGGCGAAGGTGAGGGTGACGATGAGTCCGTCAAAGTGACGTTAAGCAAGGTGCCCGCCAATGTGCAGAAGATCTCGTTTACCGTTACCATTCATGAGGCGGATGCAAGAGGGCAGAATTTCGGCCAGGTATCCAATGCATACATCCGCATCGTCGATACCGCAAAGAACGAAGAATTGTTGCGCTACGATTTAGGCGAGGATTATTCCATTGAAACGGCTATCGTAGTTGCAGAACTCTATCGTCACAATGGCGAGTGGAAATTTGCTGCTGTAGGGTCTGGATTCCAGGGAGGCCTTGCTGCATTGTGCCGCAATTTTGGGCTGAATGTGTAACCCATTTTCTTTCAAATATATTTTAAGAAAGCAGGTGTAAATCCTATGGCGATTTCCCTTCAAAAAGGACAAAAAATTGATCTCCATAAAAAGGACGGTTCTCAGCTCACCAACCTCATGGTCGGTCTGGGCTGGAAAGAAGTTCAGCAGAAGGGCGGCCTTCTGGGTTTGTTTAAACAGAAAGAGGACGTGGACATCGATGCTTCCGTCATCATGCTGAACGCGAATGGAAAAATTCCATCCAAAGAAGAGATTATCTTCTTCAATCATAAAGACCATCCGACTGGTTGTGTCCATCACTGCGGCGATAACCTGGTCGGTGGAACGATGGGCGGTATGGAAGATTCGGAGCAAATATTGGTGGATTTGACCCGTGTTCCGCAGATTGTGGATCGTATTGTCTTTGTTGTAAATATTTATAATTGCGTTCAGCGGAAGCAGCACTTTGGGATGGTCGAAAACGCCTATATCCGCATTGTGGACAAAGGTTCCAATGAAACCATCGCATACTACAACCTGACCGAGGACTACTCGGGAAAAACTTCTATGGTCGTCGGTGAAATTTACCGGCGCGGCGATAGTTGGAAGTTCAATGCCATCGGCCAGCCCGGCTATGATCCCGGAATTGCCGACTTGGTAAACCGCTACTGCTGATAAAATCATTTTAGGAAAGGAAGGAATACGTATGCCCATTAATCTGACCAAAGGTCAAAAAATCAATCTGAGTAAGGAAGCGCCAAATCTAAAAGTAGCCCTTGTTGGCCTGGGATGGGACATTAAGCAATACGACAGCGGCGCAGACTACGATCTGGACGCTTCGATCTTCCTATTGGATGGAACAGGAAAATGCGCCCATGATTCGGATTTTATCTTCTACAACAACCTGTCTGCCGGCGGCGTGACCCATTCCGGAGACAACCGCACCGGCGAGGGCGAGGGTGATGATGAAGCCATTACCATCGAATTTGACCAGGTTCCCAGCTATGTTGAAAAGATTGTCGTGACAGTGACCATCTACGATGCACAGGCTCGCGGTCAAAACTTTGGACAGGTGGCAAATGCGTTTGTCCGCCTGGTGGACAAACAGACCGGCGTGGAACTCCTTCGTTACGACCTTGGGGAGGACTATTCCACGGAGACAGCCATCGTATTTGCCGAGATTTACCGCCACAACGGCGAATGGAAGTTCTCTGCCGTGGGTTCTGGCTTTAACGGCGGCCTGGAGGCCCTGTGCCGTCAGTATGGCCTCAGCGTCTAAATAGAAATGATTTACACCCCTGTGCGGTTGCAAAGAGCTACCGCACAGGGGTTCTAAAAAACACAAGGATCCGATAACATGCAATATTTTAACTATTTATCCGACGGCGACCGGAAAAGCTTGTTTTTCCGTGATCCCGTACCGTTCGATAAAGCAACCGAACGGGAGACTCTGCGCGGCGCACTCGGCGGATTGCTCTATATTCCGGGGGGAAATCCATCCATTGCCCAGATCGTTCAGGAGGGAAAGGTACAAGGGCTCTCCTCCATGGCCATTTGCCTGGAAGACGCTGTCGGCGATCAGGAGCGTGACGCCGCTGTAGCAAACGTAGGCCGACAGCTCGCAAGTATAAAGCAGGCATTGTTCGAGGGGAGTCTATCCCGGGATAGACTCCCGCTTCTCTTTGTACGTGTCAAGGATGTGGATATGCTGGAAAACCTAGCGGAACTTTTTCTGGCAAACAACTCCATTCTCACCGGTGTCATTCTCCCCAAGGCAACCAGCCAAAGCCTTCGTCGGGCTCTTCCCATTGTATCCGACATCGACCGGCAGGCAGAAGCTCCTTTCTATATCATGCCCATTTTGGAATCCGTGGAACTGATGCTCTGCAATGACCGCATAGAAATGCTTCGAGAGTTGGCTGCCATCGCAGACCCGTTCTTTGATCGTATCCTAAATATTCGTGTGGGCGCTACCGACTTGTGTGGATTGTACGGCATCCGGCGGTGTGTCGATACGACGATCTATAGCATCCCCATGGTGGCCTCCTGCATCGCGGACATCGTTCGGGTATTCGGTCTAGGGGATCGCTATACCATCAGCGGCCCTGTATGGGAGTACTACAGCACCATTGCGCGGGCACGGGCACTTCGAAGTTGGGCAGAAGTGGAAGGACTCATGAAAGAGGTCTATTTCGATCTGCAAAACGGCCTCTGCGGAAAAACCTGTGTCCATCCTACACAGTTGCTCCCCGTCCAGGCCAGCTATGCTATACCGTATGAGCGGTATCACGATGCCGCCGCCATATTGGGAGAAGACCCTGGACATTTGGGGGTTATGCCCAGTATCCGTCACAACAAAATGAATGAGCTGAAGCCCCACGCCCTTTGGGCGAAAAAAACGCTGCGTCAAGCGGAACTTTTTGGGGTTTATCAGGAGAATACCGATGCAAAAGGCCTGCTTCGGGCGGTCTACAACGAGGTGTACCATCTATGAGCAAAACGGTTTTTTCTCTGGAACCCGCGCTTACTCTTGAATTAGAGGTGGAAGAAGCGCGCTTTGGATTGTGCGCGGAGGATCTCTTTCAATTGGCTGTTCGTCAAAATCCACAGCGCGCCTTTCTGTTTGTCAGCAAGGTGTTAGGCAAGCATCTTCCCATTTCTCCCTCTTCACTTTTGGCTGCGGGGAAACTTCTGGCTCTTGCGTGGATAGGACAGCCGGACCGCCACGGTTGGGCGGAAATCCTCAAAGGGCATTCTGCTCCTCCCTTTCTTTCGCTGTGGAATGACTTAGAGCATTCCCGTGAACGTTTGGGCTTGAAAGACCGGACATTGTTTCTCGGCTTTGCCGAAACGGCAACGGGGTTAGCCCGGGCAGTTGCCGATTGTTTCACAGGAGAAATGGCGTATATCAGTACCACCCGGTTGGAATCCGTGGGAACCTCCCCTCTAGTCTTCGATGAATCCCATTCCCATGCCCGAACCCATCGGTTGTACTTGGACCCGCAAGATCCGTTTATGGCCGCCTGTCAACAGGTGGTTTTGGTGGACGACGAGCTCACTACTGGGAACACGGCGCTGCGCTTAATCCGTCAGCTTCATAAGGCCTATGGCATTCGGCGCTTTACATTGATGGCTCTGGTGGACAACAGCGACGGTGGCAACCGCCGTGCTATCGAGCAGGAACTTGGGATTGAAATCCGAGTGGTATCCCTTCTGCACGGACACATTTGCGGCATCCAGACGGGAGCTCTTCCTCCCCTTTCCCTGACGGACTTCCGCAATACCCCCGGTGAACCCTTTGACATTCGCTCGCTGCCCGGAGAGCCCCTCGCAGACCGGACCCTCCAAACGTCGGATGCCTTGGAACGTCAACGATCCCGCTGTCAATCCATTTCCGCACAGCTCTCTCTTCCCCCTCAGGGGAAACATACACTTTGCTTGGGCACCGGGGAATTTATCTTTGCGCCTGCCTTGATCGCTGGTTTCTGCGGCGGATGCAAGTTCCATTCCACTACGCAAAGCCCCGTATTTCCCATGTCTGGTTCCGCCATTGTGTCCGGAGTTTGTTTTGACCCGCCGGATTGTTACAGCCCGGTGGGGTATCTGTACAATGTCCCGGATGGTGTATATCAGGAGGCTCTCCTCTTTGTCGAAGAAGGCGTTTTGCGCCCTGCGGGCTTGCGCCAGCTTGCCGCTTATCTCAAAGGCAAGGGGATGGAGAAAGTGACGGTGATCGCGTTATGAAACAGAGGGATGCAATGTTACCGCCCCATCTGGGGAGTTTTGATCCAAATGACGTCGTCCTGCTGCTCAAGGACGTGACCGGACAGGTGGAAGAGCGGGAAACCGCCCTCCGGGAACGCGACATACAGGCAGGCCGCCACTATTCCGAGGACCTTCCCATTGAACAGGTTCCCAGCCCCGCCTATGAGAAGGTTTTCGATCATCTAATGGAGACACAACTGCCGGAAGTAGCTCTCTACACAGGTGTTTTGACACGCCTGGTGCTCTCCGTGTATGCAAACCCGGTTTTGGTTTCTTTGGTGCGTGCAGGGGTCCCATGCGGCATCTTAATGCGCCGTTATGCCGCGCGTGAATTAGGTTGTGACTTGCCGCACTATGGGGTAAGCATCATCCGCGGTAAGGGATTTGATGAAAATGCCATACGTTTGATCTTGTCCCGGCATCCAAATCAGGAAATCGTCTTTGTGGACGGTTGGACCGGAAAGGGAATGATTACCCACCAATTGGAGGAATCCTGCAAACAATTCAACGCACACAACGGGACCGCCCTACAGCCCACATTGGCGGTATTGGCCGACCCGGCCCACTCATGTTCCCTGTTTGCCACACGGGAGGATTTTATCAATCCATCCTGCTGTCTCAACAGCACCATTTGTGGTTTAATCAGCCGCACTGTGCACAATACGTCCTTAATCGGCCCCAACGATTTTCACGGGGTTCGGGTTTACAAGGAGTTTGCTGAAAAAGACCAGACCGCCCGCTATTTGGATGGGGTGTGCCAATGGTTTGCCCCGCGGCGCAATGAAATTTTGGAACAATTCACGCATCTCTGTGCGTTGAACCGTACGCCCGATTGGAGCGGTATGCAAGCGGTCCGGCGGATCGGTGAGAATTTCGGTATCCACGACATCAACCGGATCAAACCGAGCATCGGCGAAACCACACGCGTCCTTTTGCGCCGTGTGCCGGATCGGGTTCTTTGCGGGAAGCCGGGCATCCGGATGTCGGCCATATTATGCTATTGGCCAAGGAGCGGCATGTTCCAGTTACCATCTATCCGGATATGCCTTATCTCTGTTGCGGGTTGATCGCGGACAAGCGGGGAGGAATAGAATGATTTTCTCTGCCGATCTGGACCGCACGCTCCTTTTTTCACAACGCCGCCTGGAGGGAGATGCGAAAGTCCTCCCTGTGGAGTATCGCTTTGAGGAGCCCTTTGGTTTTATGACCCCTGGTGCGCTCTCCGCACTGCGGGCATTGCAAAAGCGGGCTGTTTTCCTCATCAATACCCTCCGGGGATTGGAACAAGCCCATCGGGTAACCTTTGTCTCCGATGGAAGCTGCCGTTACTTATCTCTGCAAAACGGCTTATATCTATACCGCGACGGTAAGGAAGATCGCGTATGGATGGAACACGTAAAACACACCGTTTACTCCCTTCCCCTAGGTCTAACGGACGGAGTGAAACTGGTTCTGAAGCACTTACCGGGAATTCAGTGCCTTTCCAAGCAATATGAATATCTGGCTGTCTTTTTCGTGGAAGAAAATACATTCGACGATTCTGCATACACTTCTTTGGCAAAGGAGTTTTATCCCTCTGGTTGGGGGTTGTACCGTCAAAGGAAGAAATTGTATCTTTATCCTAAGGCCCTACACAAGGGCGCCGTCCTCGAACGTGTTCGGGAATTGGAAGGCGGCGGCCTGACAGTAGGTTTTGGAGATTCCTGGTTCGATGTGCCGATGCTGCGCACCTGCGACACAGCTTGGTCCCTAAAGGGATGTGAGCTTGAAGGCACCGACTGGGGATTTCCCATTCGATACTCCTCCCTGCCCGCTCAAGCCGGTACAGAGGAGGTTTTAACCCATATCTTAACCGGTATAGGAGAACGATCATATGCTTAAAAATCATGAAATAAACGCGCTTACTGAACAGGAAGCGGAAGAAAGCCGAAAAAAGTATGGAAGCAACATGTTGACCCCGCCGGAGCAAACCTCTTTCTGGCGCGAATTGTGGGAAACTTTCCGTGGAGACGCCCTGATTCGCATTTTAACGGTGGCCTTGATCATCACGGTGGTGTTTGCGATTGCCGGCGTGGGCGACTGGCTGGAGGCTGTCGGCATCGCCATTGCGGTTATATTGGCAACCACGGTTTCAACCTATAGCGAATATTCCAACAATCAACTGTTTCAAAAGCTCCAGGATGAATATTCCAAAATTCTCTGTAAAGTATTCCGCAAACGCAATGGTATGGTACAGATTACAGACATGAAAATCGATGATATTGTTACGGGCGATTTTGTCCTCCTTCAGGCAGGGGACAAGGTTTGTGCGGACGGCTTCCTCATCGACGGCGATATAAAAGTTAATCAAGCGAGCCTCAACGGCGAAAGCGAAGAGGCGAAAAAGACCGCAGCGAATTCTGACTATGTTTACGATGCAGATAAAATTGACTTCTTAGACCCGTATAAGGTATATCGCGGTTCGGTAGTAACCAGCGGCGAAGCCATTATGCAGGTTAAATGTGTGGGCGACCAATCGCAATTCGGCCGTTTGGCGCAGGAACTCAAGGAGGACGATGAACGCGAATCGCCTTTGAAGGTCAAACTGGGAAAAGTGGCCGATGCTATCTCCAAATTTGGCTACATCGGTGGAACATTGATCGCCATAGCCTTCATGGTCAACTGCATCTTCTTTAATCCGACGCTCTTGCCCGGCGCTCCTGCCTACTTCTCTGTGGAGAATATCATGCAGATTTTGCGCGACCTCGTTTCCTCCATCACGCTGGCGGTTGTCATCATCGTAGTAGCCGTTCCGGAAGGCCTGCCAATGATGATTGCATTGGTGTCTGGGTTAAACATGAAAAAACTTCTGAAAGACAACATCCTCATCCGTAAAATCGATGGCGCAGAAACAGCTGGAAGCCTGAACATTCTCTTTTCTGATAAGACGGGCACCATCACTAAAGGGGCTCTGCAGGTGGTGGATTTCATTTCTCCCGAGGGAAAAGATTACCAGAGCTTTGCCAGCATTCCGGATCCGCTGCGCGAGATGCTTCTAATCAATATTTGTGGCAATACCAATGCAATCGCACTGGTCAACAATGGAACCTTACAGGTCACCGGCGGCAATGCCACAGAACGGGCGCTCCACGAATTTGTGGGGGTTGACGGGACGTTGACGTACGAAACTTACAAAATGGAGTGCGAGGATACGCTGATGTTCAACAGCGCAAACAAGTACTCGGCCAGCGTGATGAAAGGGCGCCTGAATCGGGCCATCATCAAAGGGGCGCCGGAAAAGCTTCTGGCGTACTGTACCGCCTATTACGGCGAGGACCTACAGGTCCATCCCCTCACGGATGAGGTACGGGCAGTACTCGAAAAGCGCATGGCTGCCCTCTCAGAAAAAGCGATGCGTGTCCTTGCCTTTGCCACTTCCGACAACCGAATTGGCGAACATCTTTTACAGGATATGACTTTCGTCGGCATGGTTGGAATCCGGGACGAATTGCGCCCCGAGGCGGTGCAAGCAATTCAAACTGCAAAACGCGCCGGAATTCAAGTGGTCATGGTCACAGGCGATAAGAAAGAGACCGCCGCAGCCATTGCCCGAGACGCCAAACTCATTGAATCTACAGACGATTTGGCGCTGACCAGCGAGGATTTAGCCTCCATGTCCGATGAGGAACTCAAAAAGGTATTGCCGCGCCTGCGTGTAGTCGCGCGTGCACTTCCGACGGACAAGAGCCGTTTGGTTCGCGTTTCACAGGAATTGAACCTGGTGGTCGGTATGACGGGCGACGGCGTCAACGATGCGCCCGCCCTGAAAAAAGCCGACGTAGGTTTTGCGATGGGTTCAGGCACAGAGGTTTCCAAAGAAGCGGCAGCGATCACCATCCTCGACGACAATTTTAATTCCGTTGTAAAAACCGTTTTGTACGGACGTACCATCTACAACAATATTCGGAAATTCATTGTCTTTCAACTTACCATCAACATCAGTGCTGTTTTGATCGCCCTAATTGGGCCATTTATCGGCATGGGCACACCGCTGTCTGTCACGCAAATGTTGTGGGTCAATATCGTGATGGATACGCTTGCGGCGCTTGCACTGGGCGGCGAACCCGCCCTGGACCGCTATATGGATGAAAAACCAAAGCGCAGAGACGAATCCATCATCAGCAAAAATATGTGGTCCTCTCTCTTGGTCATGGGGATTTATCTGACCACCGCCAGCCTGGTTTTTCTTCAGCATCCTTTCTTCCAGAGTCTGTTCCGCCTGGACGGCGAGATGGTTTACGAAGGACACGACATCTATTTTATGACCGGGTTTTTCTGTTTCTATGTACTTAGCGCTATGCTGAACGGATTTAATGCGCGTACGGAAAAGCTCAATATCTTTGATAATATTATGCAAAACAAGATGTTCCTATATATCATGGCGCTGATCGCTGTTGTACAGGTTCTTATGACCTTCATCGGCGGGCCTATCCTTCGGACGGCTCCACTGACCCTTCAAGAATGGGGCGTCGTAGTTTTGCTTTCGCTGATAGTTCTCCCGGTTGGAACCATACGCAAGCTGATCTTCCCCGAAAAACACGCCTGATTCAGGAGGTGTACTATGCTGGATTTTTTGCGCGGGCAAAAAGAATCCGTTCGCAGACTCTGTAGCGGCCTGGAATTGGATTTGGAACTCTACCACAAAGCCCCTTTGGAAATTGATATTGGGTGTTTTGGGCTGGATGCAGCCGGACGTCTTTCTGATGAGCGCTATTTTGTCTTTTACAATCAAAAGAATTCCCCAAAAAATGAAATCGTTCTTCGCGATGGGGTGGCCAGCGGCGCTGTTCGTTTTCACCTGTGTCTGGATCAGTTGCCCTCCCACATCGCTAAACTATCCTTTACGGCAGCAATCGACGGAACACGTACCATGCAGGAGTTGGAAAAGGGCCACGTGTGTCTTTTTCGCGGCCAGGAAGAGGTCGGACGTTATTCCTACACGGGCGGCCAGTTTTCGGCGGAACGTGCCATTGTCATCTGTAAGCTCTACCGTCGAGGGGATGACTGGCGATTCAATGCGGTTGGGCGCGGTTTTAACGGTGGATTGAAAGCACTGGTGGAACACTTTGGGGGGACAGTAGCTGGTTCCGTTCCCTCCACACCTCCCATGATCAATCGTCCGTCGTCTCCCTCGCCCCCACAACAGCCGAATCCCTCCCCTCGGAATCCGGCCGGACCTTCTTTGGTACAAAACATTGTCGCTTCCCTACCAAACCATGTCTGTTCCCGCATGGACAATTTAGCGCGTCAGTGCCGCGGGGATACGGAATACTTAACCAGTCTCTATAAGAATATGTTTGCTTCTTTTGCACGTCATCCGGATGTGGCTGATCTTCCAGTACAGGTTGTCACGTGTATGGATGCTTCCGGCTCCATGTTTGATCTGTATCGAAATGGCCGTATGCAGCGTGTAATCGACAAATTTTTCGCCTTTGCGACCACCCTATCCGATATTGCCTCAATGGACCTGTGGGCTTTTGGAGCAAAAAGCCGTCAGTTTGGCGCGGTCACGATGGATAATGTGCGAGACTACACCTTTGCAGAAGCCGGGGGATTTGAGCGGTGGATGAGTATGCTCAACTACCAATACAACAATGAACCGGAGGCTATGCGTGACATTATGATGATCTATGGCGCTCTTCGAAAGCCGGTGATGGTCCTCTTCATCACAGATGGCCGTCTCAGTTCGGATTGGGAGATCGAAGAAATTCTGATCAAGACCTCCCGCTTCCCTATCTATTGGCAGTTTGTAGGCTTACACGGCGAGGAATATGGCGTTCTGGAGCGCCTACAAGAAATCGATGGGCGCCGTTCTGAAAATGCTGCCTTCTTAAAACTGGACGATATCGACGATCTCAGCGACAGTGCGCTCTATGAATCTTTGCTTAGCAACCTGGAGGGTTGGCTAAAGGAGATTCAATACAAACATATTTTGGAGTAACCCGATTGCGCTTTTTACAGGTTTATGGAAAGACCCCCTGCTATGCGGTTTGCATAGCAGGGGGTCTATTTTGTATTGCTTTTGCTATTTACGACATCCCGTCAAAAAGCTCCTCGTAACAGGATTACAAGGGGAAGGGGGTTCTTCTCTGGTACAAGAGCCTCGAAAAGAAAACCAACTCCTCCCTCGTTATCCTTTTGACTGCGTTTCCTGTTCTTATGCGATGGTCACTGCACAATGTTTCTGTGCTGCCTCACCGGGCATGGTTGTATAGACGCCTGTGCTGCTGCCCGGCACACCTACTGCATAAATACGGAAGTAATAGTCTTGGCCCTTCTTTGCTACAAACTGTGTCTTAAGAACAGCGCTATTCCCCACGGTAAAGTTCGGAACTACGTCGCTTCCATTGACCACCGTCATCTTAAAGCAATAGGCGCTGCCCCGCTTCATTGTGAAAGGAACCGTCGTATCGGATACCACAGAAACCTTCTGCGTTACATTGGATGCACTGGAAAGGACTGCAATCGCAGTACCCGCGCCGCTTGTATTGCCCACGGCCTTCTTTCCAGAGGAAGAACTCCCCTTGTGGCTGCTGGAGCCATTATTCCCGCTTTGATGGTTCTCGTTGTCTTTCTCAATGGCAACGAGGGCGCCAATCGCGGCAGTCAAAGCCTTTGTTCCGTCATCTACAACCTTCTGATCGTCCTCACTAAGGTCGTCTCTGTCCAACAAAGCATTGGCATTTTCCAATGCGCGTTCCAAAACACGGACGCTCTCTTTTGTATAGAGGGAACGATCGATTTGATCCGCGCGCTGGACTTCTGCCTGCAGCTGCGATTTATCTGCCTTCAAGCGCATATTCGCAATTGCGCGCGCCAATGCGCTCGCCGCCTCGTCAAACAGAATTCTGCTCCGATTCCTCTGTAATTGCAAGCGCTGCCTCATATGCTACACGAAGGTCGTCCCAACCTTGATTGACATAAGCATCTGCATGATCGAAGATTGCCTGTGCTTCTACCAACAATACGTCCAGTTGGCTCCGGTCCGCCTTATACTGGAGCTCCTCCATTGCCTTGCGCAATGCATCCTGGGCCTCTGAGATGCTATCCTCCATTGCATTTTCATTGGCTAGAACAGCCTCTGCATCTGCAATGGCATCTTGCAATACCTGGTAGCTGGTTTCTGTAAAGAACTCTGCTTCAATCATCTTAGCAAGTTCCACGTCCATTTCCAGGGCACTCTTGTCGCCCGGTTTAAATTCCAAAAGATGCAATACATTGATCAAATCCGACCATGCTTTGTCAATCTCTTCCTGGGTAGCCGTTTTTTCCGCGTAGACTTCTTTTGCGGCACTTAGCGCTTTGTCAAAAGCCTTCTGCACCACAGGAACCGCTTCGTCCACTTGCGCTTTGATATTCTCGCTCTCTGCGTATTGAATGGTCTGATCGAGGGTTCCTTTGTATACGGTGGCAAAGTGGATTTGAATGGTGGTGTCTTTATTGGGCATGGTCAACAGATACGTAAAACCATCCACATCAAATTCGGCAGGCTTTCCGTTCACCTGTACATCCGCAAACGTCCTTCCTTCCACAGAAGGAACAAATACAAGTTGGAGTTCATCGCCGCCCATAACCTCTGCTTCGTATTTACCAAGCAAATCTGCAATATGCTGCGTTTCATCATTGACCGATAGGTTTGCATTCTTGGTGTAAAGGACGCTCAAAAGGTGGCTCTCTGGCGTCAATGTGCCAACGTCAACCTCACACCTTGTCAGAAGTTCTGTCCCATTGACCTGCGCAGTGATGGTCGCCGTACCATCTTTCAAAGCAACCACAACGCCCTCCGAATCAACGGTGGCAACCTCTGGGTTCGAGGAAGTCCAGGTCAACGCTGCATCGCTGTGGTTCGTCGGGTATACATCTGCCTGTAGGGCATACGTATCACCAACCGAAAGCTGCACATTCTCCTCCCGCATTTCTACCTCTGAAATACCGGCAATATTTAAGGCGCGAATCTCTGCCGCAGAGGAATAATTTCCAACCGAATCGATGGACATCAACTTGAGATTGGTAACCGTCATGGTGGGGAAGGTGGCCTCTTTCCATCCATCTACCGCCTCCCAGGTCCCCTCGGCGACCTTTTCATAAGTGGCTCCATTGTCCATGCTAGCATAAAGTTCATATTGCTTCACCGTGCCGTTGCCAGCCCCAGAACGCGGTAAATACCGGTAAGTGTTCACTTCGGTAGGAGTTGCAAAGTGGATGTCAATCCACTGCTGATCCCTGGATATGCCATCCCAGTCGGTATGCCAAATCGTGCTGGTATCATTATCGAGTACTTTTGAGGCATCCTCACTCGACGAATTGCTATTTCCTGCTGTCGCTGTCAGAATGCTCAAATCCACTGCTTCTACCACAGAATTTGTACGTACCTTTGCGGGTTCACTTGCATTTCCAGAGGCATCCACTGCTTGAACTACATAATAGAAATCTCCATCATGCGCAAAATCATCTGTAAAGGTGTTGGTTTTTGTATTGATGAGCAATGTATCATCGTTTAACGCAAAGGTTTCCTCTTCGGAGCCATATACATTGTACTGTACAAAGCCGCTATTGTCGGTACATGCAGTCCAATCCAACGTCACCACGCCGGCCTCGTCCGCAGAAGCGTGCAGATCTTTTACATCTGTCGGAGCCTCTGTGTCTGGTTCCAGTTCCCCTTCTTCAAATGTCAGGGTCCAGTTGACCGTCTGATTTTCTTCCGCATCCATACTCAACTCGACATAATTGCCAAACGGGCTCTGTACAAAGCTGGAAACGACCTCTGCATTGTCCACTTGGAGTTCCTTTGCAATCAACTGATGATCATCCAGCGGAATGATTGCCTTGTAAGGATCGTTCCCAACAATTTCAAACGTACCCGACAGAGTCTTGGAATCTGCATCATACTGAACGTTCTTCACATCAAAGTCGCCCTGCAGGAGGTGACGGTTTGTGGAAAGCACAAATGGGTCCTCCCGTACTTCACGGACAGCCATCGTGCGCATCTCGTTCTTGCGAACCTTCTGTGAGAGGATGTCGCTTCCCTGATACCGACCAATATAATTCCAGTTCCAGAAATCCCACACTTCATACTCCTTCTCAGGATCAAGGCCAATACCGCCAAACGCAATATCTTCACCCAGATCAGCGCTGATGGTTTGCGCACGGTCTGTCTGATTCCAGAACAGGAGAATATGATCGTCGTAGTCGGAATCGAACTTATAATCGTAAACTACTGGTAAATTGCTGCCCAATTCGAATAGACCAACCGGACGGGCAGTGATACCGTTGATCGGGAATGGAACGGACTTACCAATGTCACGAATTTTCTGATCGTCCATGCGGGTGACACTCTCTCCAATGGTCATCTTTCCAAAGAAGAAGGCGGTACCCGTAATCTCTGCACGGCGTAAGTCCAGATCGGCATCGCTGAACACCTTAACGTCCGGATACAGAAGCTTTGTGGTTCTATGCCGGTACCACTGGTAGGAACTCATGCGGGTCATTTCCGGTGTAAATGCGTTGTTGTCGCCAATGGTGCGCTGAATGTCGATCAAACCAATGGCCAAATCGGAACCGCTGTATTCCCAGGAATTTTCCGTAATGCGGATGTCCGGGCCTACGAATTTCTTCGGCAAGGCGAAGATATTGCGGTATGCAGAAACCGCTGTTGCATATGGGTCCTCAAAACCGCCTGTCTTATCCAGCAGGTATCCGCCACTTGTCCCGTGATACTGGCCTGCATAGTCAAAGAATAGAGAACGAATGCCCGAGTTTTTAATGTTCGTGTAAACATCCTCCATATGAGCAATAAAATCTGGATCGGTATAGTCCGGCCCCTCATTGGGATCGTTGTACAGCATATGTCCAGGATACTGCTCACAGTAATCATCCGAACGATAGGAGGCCTGCATATACAAGCCGCCCTCGCCGCCGGCCTCGTTCATCGCCTTGTTCCAATCTGCGATGGTCGGATAATTGTCCGTCATATGTCCAAACTCTTTCCAATGTTCGTCATCCCACCAGAGCTGCTCGTTTGGATTGACATAGCTGTCCGGTTCCACACGCAGGTTCGGAATTGCATAATTGGATACCCCGCGGTCCACCAGGTCTTTGACCTCCTGCACCGCAAAGTCCGCATTGTTAGCGCCAGGCGTCAGCCAGTTGACATACCAGAGGCATTCGTAATAGTATGGGTCAAAGTCGATCAAATCGACATGCATGGCATCTGCCTGTTTGTCCGCATAGGCCTCCAAAGCGGTGTAGGGGTTCTTTTCTGTGAAATTCACCATCGCCTTGTCGCCCATATAGAGCTGGTCCTCGTCCACCAGTTTACCCGTATTGTCATAAATGCGAATTTTTGCATCGATCCCTTTACGGCCATTGTTATCCAAGGCCGTGCCCGTATGATAAGCTGTATCGATGGTGTTTTGGAATTCGTAGGTAGTCAGTCCGCCGATCACAAAGCTTTCTTTAGCTGGATTGTCACGATAAGAAATCAATGTATTGTTTTTGGACGTTGCATTCACACCGTCAATCAGACGCGGAACGGTCCAGTTTCCTTCGCCGGTCAGCAAAACGTGATCTTCTTCTGGATCGGGGCCTACAAATATACCGCCGCCGTTCGCATAATTGGCCACCAAAGGATACATCTGCATCAGCTTGGCCTTTTCGCCGGAAGTATTGACGATTCCCGCCGTCAGAATAATCTCTCCACGGCCATCTTCCAGGGTCACATCCAAAACAATGCTGTTTTTACCGTCCTTTTCGCCGATGATTCGCATGGTTCTTACTGTTTCAGAGTCTTCAGCTACCTCTTCCATTCGGAACGAATACCCGTCGATGCTCTTATCGTCATTGACTTGCGTATAAGCGTTCAGGATATATGGCAAACTGCTCTCCTGTTCATAGGCGGAATACCGGCCGGTTTCCATATTATAGATGACGCGAACCTTGCTGTTTTGAATCATGGCAAATTGTTCGCCTATCGTAGAGATCTCGGTTCGATCCGGTACAACCAAATCGCCCAGACTGGCAAAGCTGACCTCTGCACGGATATTTTCCCCGCCATTCGCCACAGCGCAGACCTTAAAACTGCCGCTCTTGTGAATGGTAAGCAAACCATTCTGATCGATCTCTGCAATGTCCGTCCCCTCGGGTTCCACTGACCAAGTGATGGTTTTATCCATCGCTGTTGTGGGATAGATTGTTGCAATCATCTGTACGGTTCCCGTTTCTGGACGTACAGTCTCTCCATCCTCGGGGGCAATCGACAAACGTTTCACCGGGATTACATCGCCGTAGTCAGTATCAAAGAAAATACCATTGACTACCGCGTTTGTCTTTAGCGGTGAATAGTTTTCATTATTAATCACAACGTCAATCGAGCCGGCAAAGGTTACCGTTACATATTTCCCTTGAGATAGTTTCTCGATTTCGATTTTTTGTGAAACGGGAATTTTCGTGTCCGCTTTAAACGCCTGGTAACTCACCTTTCTACCGTTTTCATTTTCTGCTAAAGCATAGAAGGTCACCTTGTGCGTATCATTGTCATTTACACGGATTTTGACCGTCAGACATTTGTCGTCAAAGCGATAGGAAATCTTTCGGGTATCTTCGCTATCCTCTGGATTCGGGAGTCCATCCGGAAGCGTATCCGCCGTTCCAGTCTTTGCCAAATAGTTTCCATTGCGGTCTTCCGTTCCATAGGAGATGGAATCCACATAATAGGGAAGATTTTCTATGTCGGTGGCATTATCTCCCCATGCATTCAGCACATAACCATCCGCCCCATATTGGTCAATCCAATTTCCACGCGTCTCTGCATCCACAGTCCACGCCTCTGCATCCCCGGGTGTCATACTGATGGTGCAACTTCCTTTGACCTCGGAACCATCCTTCGCTTCTGCGGTTACCACATAAATTCCGGCATCTTCAATTGTCAGTTTCCCGTCCTCCGTAATGGTAGCTTTGCCGTCGCCTTCCACCTCCAAAGGCTCTACACTCCAAGAAACCTCTTTGTTTGCCGCATAAGAAGGGGCAACCTCTGCCGTCATCTGGATAGGAAATTCCTCTTGGTCAAATGTATCGCGTCCATCCGGCGCGCTCACATTGATCCAACGGACGGGTTCCTCTTCGTAAACCTTATTGTCAAAAAAGATACCGCTGATTACCGAGTTCGTCACCAATTCTACAATGTTTTCATTTTGGATAACAACGTCAATATCACCGCTAAAAGCCCCCGATACATACTGCCCACTCGCAAAATCAGAAATGGTGACCTTATCGGAAATTGCCTCGCCTGTTTCCGCATCAAAGAACTGATAGCTTTGCTCGCGGTTTTGCCCTTCTGCAGCATACAGGCTGATGGTGTGCATCACATCATCATTGACATCAACGTGTACGGTTAGACATTCATCATCAAAGATATAGCCAAGACGGGGCTCGTCCTCGCCGACGGCAAGCATCGCCTCCGCCTGCGCACCGGATTTCAACCATGTGCCATGGCGTGCTTCATAGCTGTATGTAATGTCGTCCACATAGCTGGGAAGTGCGTCGTAGGCCGTCATTCCGGATGAATTGTCACCATAGTAGGCCGGGAGGATATAACCATCCCCGCCATAAGCGCCTTGGAAAGCTCCGTGGGTACTTGTATCAACTGTGAGCGTTGTTAAAACCGGCTCCATTGTCTGCGCCATTGCACCGGACGTTCCCATAGATACCGCCATAACTGCGCTCAATGTCAAAGCTGCTACTTTTCTACATAACCTTTTCACATAATCACTCCTCTTCCAAATCCAATGATCCAACTGTTAAGTCTTATTCCCTACTATTTCACCTTCCTTCTATCAGAACCCCCACGAAAAAAGTTTCGTTCAGCGTACATCTGCAATTTTGTATAATTTTATTCCCCTCTTGGTTTTATATTTAAATATTATATATAAATTTATTAGAATATTGATTCTATATTGTGAAATTAAATATGTTCTATGGCATTAATTACCACTTTCTATAGTAGATCGTATCCATTCTACAATTTAATGATTTAATTCTCTGGTCTTAAAGTTATATGAATTTCCGTTTACAGATCGTCTTTATCAATACTAAATAAGTAATCCACTGACTTTCCTAAATAAATTGATGCTGCCCGCATTTCTTCCCCACGAAAGTCTCCCCTTGTCTTTATACTTTGTCTATATCTTAAGCCAGCCATAGTAATATGTAAAAACTTCGCTAGATCTTTTTTGGTCTTTCCCTGCATTGCTAATTCTCCATATAACATTGGATATTTGAAAGGATATACCATTTCGATCGCCTCCTTAACATTTGTTAAGTTCCTCTATATTATATTCACTTAAGTTAATAATGTCAATACTTATTGCAAATAATCTTAACATATGTTAAGATTATTTAAAAAGAGGTGAATATATGGCTTTTGCAAATAAGTTAAAGGAAATTCTTTCTCAAAAAGGACTCAAAGCTGTCGATTTGGCACGAGCAACTGGATTGAGCGAAGCTGCTATCTCGGACTATCTAAAGGGTAAAAAGGAACCAAGAGGACGCCAAAGTATTTCCATTGCGAAAGCGTTGGGGGTATCCCTAGACACCCTTTGGGAAACCGGATACCAGACAGACGAAAGTCCCTTAAATAATCCAAAACTAAAACAAATGTCGAAGATTTTTCAATCCTTACAGCCGGAATTCCAAGATTTTGCTTTGGATTTCGTCAAAAAATTGGCCGAACTACAAAATAAGTAAAGAGGACTATTCCAGGTGGTAAAGCCCTCTCATTCCTGACAAAAAGTATATACAAACGCCGCCGGACGAGTTGGACTCGATCCGGCGGCGTTTCAATTGTTACTGTATGTCTTTATGTCTGTTTCACGACCGCTCATTTCGCCGTTTCAGCTGTGCAACGGTCTGCATAATCAATTCCAAATCATCAGGGTCTAAAGCCAAATCCTGTGCAGTTCTCGCCAAATTGAGATAAATTCCCTCAAGCTTTTCCGATTTTGCGGTTTCAATCTCATCAAATCCCATCAGATATGAAGGAGATACATCGAAAATTTCTGCTAGTTTGAGAACGGTTGCTCGCTTTAAATTCTCCACGCTTCCGTTTTCATACTTTTGTACAGCAGCCTTCTTTACCCCAAGTAGCTTTCCAAGCTCCTCTTGGGTAAGACCTTTCGCAGTACGCAATGCTCTGATGCGTTTTCCGACTTCCATTTGTATTCCATCCTTCCAAAACCGCTGTACCAACTCAGCGGTGCTCTGCATTTTTCCATAATTGTTACAAAATTATCATAGCATATCTATACATGGATTTCAATGATCTTTGCGGATCATACGGCTCTTTCAGAGATGGTAATTTTTGGAACAAGGTTCCTTTTTCAAACAGAGGTCTCTTCCTCGGAAAAAGCTGCTATTGTATATAATTTTACTTTAGAAAAAGGTCTCCAGACCTTTCGGACTGGAGGCCTTCTTTCCTATCCTGTATTCATCAGGCTGTATCCTATACGATCTTCCTATCCGTACGACTCTTCCTGAGAATGCGCGCTGGACATACAGTGTCTTTCGCGCCTACAACATTTCATACGGCCATCTTGGATATCTGATCGAACGGTAAATACTCTCATGCCTTCCGAAACTGGTCTGACCTTTAACCAATGGTTACCGTACAGTGTTCCACCGCATTCTGAATTCTGAACCCGGCAGAGTAGTGTAGACGCCTATGCCCTAGCCCAGTGGACGCACAGCGCCTTTCGCGCCTACGGCGTTTTCTACGCAGGCTCTCTTCCATCAGTGGTTGCTGGATCGAATGGCTTATGCCCTTCGCTGGTATCCGGCATTCAACCAATGGTCACCGTGCAGTGTTTCACCGCATTCTGCCCCGGCAGAGTCGTGTAGACGCCTATGCTCTGGCCCGGTGGACGCACAACGTCTTTTGCTCCTTGGGAGTTTCCTACACAGGCTTTCTTCCACCAGCGGTTGCTGGATCGAATGGCTTATGCCATTCGCTGGTATCCGGCGTCCAACCAATGGTCACCGTGCAGTGTTTCACTGCATTCTGCCCCGGCAGGGTCGTGTAAACGCCCGTGCTCTGGCCCGGTGGACGCACAGCGCCTTTCGCGCTTATGGCGTTCCTACGCAGGCTCTCTTCCAGCAGTGGTTGCTGGATCGAATGGCTTATGCCCTTCGCTGGTATCCGGCATTCAACCAATGGTCACCGTGCAGTGTTTCACCGCATTCTGTCCCGGCAGGGTCGTGTAAACGCCCGTACTCTGGCCCGGGGTGCCGGTTGCATAGACTCTGTAGTAGTAATCGTTTCCAACCTTTGCCACAAACTGCGTCTTGAGAACGCTGCCGTTGCCTACCGTAAATCTCGGCGTCTGGTTGTTTCCGTTTACCACCGTCATCTTGAAGCAGTATGCGCTGCCTCTCTTGAGCGTAAAGTTCACTGTCGTGTCACTCACCACATGCGCCTTCTGGGTCGAGACGTTCTGTGCCGCAGAAACGACGCCTGCCGCCCCATAGGAGTTGGAGGCATTCACAGAACTGCTTCCCTTTCCTCCCTTGTTGCCCGGCTTCGGGTTGGGCTTCGGCGTCTCCGCCTTCTCCAAACCTGCTACAGCTGCTTCCAGGTTTACATATACCTTTGCGATCGTCTGGTTGTCCGCGGTTTCATCCCCGGCGACTGCCTTTGCTACCTGTAGCGCCGCCCCCAGGTTTGCCACACTACGGTCCGTATAACCGTTCAAGTCGATCGCTTCTGTCTCTTCGATGAGCTCCTGCAACTCTTCTCTGCTCGGGATCTTCCGCAGGGCTGCCATTGCTTCCGCAAGCTTCTGCGCCATTGCATCCACTTCTTCCTGTCCGGCCTCCGGATTCCCAAGCATCGTCTCTGCATCTTCCAGCACTCCATTAAAGGTCTGGAATGCCTCGTCCTGGATATAGCTGTCCATATCCAGGCTATTCGCTTCATCCACCACGGTCTGGAGCGCCGACAGGTCTGCACGGTATTTCAGATTTTCAATCGCCTTCTGCAAGTTCTCATATGCCTTGTCCACTTCCGCCTTCAGCGGGTTCTCCTCGGCATAGACGTCCTTTGCCTCATTCAGCGCTTCCTCGAAGCCCTCCGTGCTGCTCGGCTTGAATACATCCAACTTTTCCGCCAACTGCTCTGCGATTTCAATCAACGGCAGCAGCACTTCCTTGTCGCCTTCCTCGAATTCCAACAGGTGCATCGCTTCCAGCAGCTCGCTCCAAGCCTTGTTGACCTCCTCCTGGGTTGCGGTCGGATCGTCGTAGACCTCCTGCGCGTTGGTCCGGGCATTTACAAAGAGTTCCCGCACTTCCGGCACCAGGCGGTCAATGTCCTCCTGTGTAACGTTGTTCGCCTCATCCAGGACAATCTTCAAGATATCCTTGTCCACCTTCGTAAAGGTAAAGCGCAGGCTTGCACTCTCATTCGGCATCGTGTAGGTGTACGTAAAGCCGTTTGGTTCAAACGGAATGTCCTCCCCGTTGAGCTGTGCACTGGCGAACGCGCCGTCGGTCGGGGTGAAGGTAAAGGTCAGATCTTCGCCCGGCATCACTTTCGCGCCGTAGATTGCATCCGTGGAAATCACCACATCTGCATTTCCTTCCACTTCCACCGCTGCATTGCTGCTCCACTGTACGGTCAACAGCTGCGGCTCTGCGGGAATAATTTGTTCAGGTTCCAGTTCTACTATCACCTGAACTGCGGATGCTGGCATAACAAACGTATAAGCTTTTCCTTCTTCCTCTGTCGTTATGGGCAAAACAGCACCGCTCTTATCCCTCACTTGGATTGACTTGAACTGTTTTCCTTCTTCCACATCCGAAATGGTTACTCGAACAGTATCATTCTCCTTCGCGGCGGATTTCTCTGTTGTGATGACCGCTGTACCTCCCGCAACCTCTGTACGGACTGCATAGACTGTACTGGTTTCCTCACTCTTAAAGAGTTTAAGGTCGGCCCAGTCGGCATGGTCATTCGCGTTTGTCTCGCCCATGTCTGCATGGAGCCTTACTTCATCTACTCCAGAAATATCTACAGAGAAGTGTTTTTGTACCGTACCTACACGCATGACACCACTATCAAATGCCGGTGTATCATTTCCATCCAAGAATATCTGGAAGGTGATACTTGCATTGTTATTATGGGACTGTGAACGGTCGACTCCAACAAATCCTTCAAACAGGTCAAACGCACCATTCAAATTGTAAATAATGTCAGAGGTTGCATGTGTGCCAATTCCTTTGTCATATTGAACTTCCTCATTGTTCTCGTCCAACAAAGTCAACTTTCCACTGTTGTTATGCGAGTCTTTGCTGGGTTGGTAAGAATCGTAACCCGTTGTGGCGGACGTCCAATCCAAGTCACTCATATAAGTGAACTGCATGACAGAGAACTGAATGGTATAGACCCATGCATCCGCTTCATCCGCACCGGAAGGTACCACCTTGACCACGGCTGTTCCGGGCAAAGAATCTGCCTGTTCGACGGTTACCATTGCATCCGCATCGTTGACTGAAACCGTCACTTTCGGAACGGAATCAATGGACACCACAGGAACTTCATACTCATAAACATTCTGCTGGAAATTCTCGATTGGCGTTCCATCGACTAAAATAGATTCGACCAGTTTATCGGTAAGACCCGTCTTGCTGTTTTCCATCATTGCATGGATATCCTTTTCTGCAATTGGAGTAAAGCGGAAGGTATACTGATAATCCTGGTTAGGACGGATCGTCACATATTCCTCTGGTCTGGCGCCCCAACTCTGCTGGCCGCCAAGGCCGGAAGTCAACTGGTTGATTTTAAGATAAATATCTTCCTCCTGAATGAGCTGATACGGATGCTTCTTAGAAGCAAGATCATTTTGCTCAAAATAGGAGGCATTGGTTTCGATAACTTCGCCACTCTCTGCGCTGATCATAAAGCCTTTTCCATCCGTATTGGTCAGAGCAATCCAGCGAACATCACTGCGGTTTCCATGCTCCTGTGGCTCCACATAATGGACAAACTGATCCATAACCGTGGACTCATAGACGCCGACATCGTATGCATCCTGGCGGTCACGATAATTTTCTTCAGGACCTCTTCCATAATAGGTAATCTGATCGTATTCTCCTTTGACTTTCATCATTGTGCCAACCTCAGGAATCTCCGGAAGAGAAGAAGAACCGGGATGCAGCGTTTGATCGAACACGATCTGTCCATCGCCATAGACAGTAATAACGCCTTTATAGGTAGACTGCGTTGAAGTAGGCAGTGTTGCATCTACCGTGAAGCTGACACCTTTTCCTTCGGCCACATCTGCGATCTGTACATTGGTCACCGTGCGGTTTTGACCTGCATTTTTCCAAGTTGCTGTTCGAGATACAAAGCCATTCTCACGGTCATTGTCAACTGGAGGCTTATTGTAGTTTGGAACAGGGCCGTCAACTAGGTACTCATCCCCCTGGTACTGATAAGAAGTAATGGTTCCCTGCGTCTTATCAAATACTGCTGTGAACGCCTCGCCTGTAATGGTAACTGTATCGCCTTCTTCGGTATACGTGAGTTCTGGCAAAGAGGCCAACGACTTGTTCGCATGCTTCGGTGTGTTTACATCCAGCTTAAATTGTTGTTTTGCAACCTCATAGCCTGCTTCCGCCCAACGGGTGTCTTCTTTGAGCGTCGCATGCAGATTGAGCCAATATTCGGCTCCCGGCGCCAGTTCGTCCGGAAGAGCGAATCCTTCGATGGTATAATCCTGTTCGCTCAGCGGATCTACTGTCACTTCAAAGTTGCCGCTGTCAATCAACTTTTCATCCTGCATCAATTCCCAATGGAAATCATAGCCTTCTGTGGTCGTGAACAGGAACTCATTGACAATGCGAATTACGCCATTTTCTACATCTGTATCCTTGAAATTGATCTCCTGTTGCACCTGTTTGACCTGAGCAAGCGCTGGATGCGGTTTCCGATCGGAGGACACCACGCCGTTGGCCAGGAAGTTGTCGTCGTGGACAGTCTCTCCCCAGTCGCCGCCATAAGCATAATATTTGCCCGGCGCTGCTACTGGTCCAGTGGCCTCAATGGGATCGCCCTCACGCATGGACTGGAAATCCACCCAGAGTAGCGTATGGGGAGCTGTCGGCTGGCGATTGGTGTCGTTGAATTCCTCTAAGGTCAAAGCCTTATCGTATACATGGACATCGTCGATCAGTCCACTGAACTGCCGCCCGCTCTCTTGCGTGCAAGTACCAACGGCAAATGGATGGGATTCACCGGGCTGGATCGTTTCGCCGTTCAGGGCTTTTTCTGCCACCTGTTCCCCATTCAAATAGAGTTTTAAGCTCTTACCATCATAAACGCCCGCTACATGTTGCCACTTTCCGACCCAGTCTTCTGCGTTCAGAGCAGCTGTCACACTTACATACTGGTCATAGTTGGCATTTTTACGAGTTTCATCATAGATAAAGAATTCCAAATTTGTTCCATTGGTCTTAATCATATACTGGTTGTCGCCCTTACCCATGATGGTCTTATGACCTTCTAACGCATCCGGTTTTACCCAAGCTTCCAAGGTCAATGGAGTTGTGCCAGTAATATCCAAATCGTCGTTGCTCTCCAAGGTCATCGTCCCTCGCAGAGCCTTATCTCCGGAAATCGCCCCAGGTTTGTCTTCGCCTCCAAGCGTTTCATCCGGATTTTCTCCGTCCTTTGGAACGATGGTACTACCGGATTGCAGTGTTCCGTCGTATCCATATCCGCCTTTATCAACCACTCGGTCCGGTGTCACACCGGCTTCGTCATCAAAATCAGCCCAGAAGAATACGCGGTATTGGTCCCCAGCATCAATATTAGCTTCGTCAATCTCCTGCGGAGAGAGTACTTCTTTAAAAATACGCACAGAATCAATCTCACCGCTAAAGGAACCGCGGTTTTTATATTGACTGTTGATCCCGATGGAGAATTTTTGGTCGCTGTTGTCCATGGTAGCCGCATCATTATAGGTTGTCTTGAGTTCTCCATCAATATAGATTTTAATGGTCACCGGCTTTGCTGTGCCTTCGTCGTAATTATAAGAGACCACAATACGATGCTCTTTTCCAAACCAATCGTCCGGCATTGGTGCATTAACCTCTGTCCAATTCTTCCCGAAATAGAACTGGATAAGTTCTTCTCCGTCAGCCGTTTTGATCTGCTGTAACGCATATTGTTGATCGCCCTTACCAACTATGTAGTTAAATACACGGTCTTTCGCAGAATCATAACCTGCGGGTTTTTCTGGCTTGAGGGTGACATCAATCGTGAAGGTCTTGCCAACCACTACGCCATCAGCCATTTCAGTATTTCCTGTATAGAAATTTAAATAGGGTGTATTATCAAAAATCGCTGAACCGCGCAGAACATTGTTTACATCGGGGCGATCCCCAGTCTTTTCCACCGTACCCGTATAAGTATTGCGCAAATCCGATGCCTGATCCAAGAAACCAGTTCCCTCTTCTGCGGTTGGGAGGTCCCAGAGCGGGGTCTGATCCGCCCAGTCCCACATAAAGCCGCCCTGTGCCTGTGGCTGCTCGCGGAAAATATCCCAATATTTCTTGTAATAACCAGTGCTGTTACCCATCGCATGCGCATACTCAGACATGATGTATGGCTTTGTTGAAGAGCCATTGCAGTAATTTGTGACATCTCCGTACGCAGGATATTGCACGCTCATGACATCTGTCCAGCGGTTATCGCGCTCATACTTGATCGGGCGTCCGGCGTCGCGCTCTTTGGTCCATTCGCTCATGAGCTTAAAAGCATTTCCATCCGCGGGCGTCCATGTCTCGCTGGCCTCATTGCCCAAAGACCACATGATTACGGATGCATAGTTTTTGTCGCGCTCCACCATGTTTTCCATACGATCCAGGCAGGGTCCACGCCAAACTTCAATGTTGGATGGGAAATTTCCTCGTACATCATGAGACTCCACATTTGCTTCGTCACAAATATAAATACCATATTCATCGCACAAATCGTAGAAATTCGGATCATTGGGATAGTGCGAAGTACGAATGGCATTTACATTATTCTTTTTCATGAGTTTGATGTCTTCTTCTTGGAAGTCGCGCGGGAGATAACGGCCATATTCCGGATGCACTTCATGGCGGTTGAATCCTCGCAACATTAAGCGTTTTCCGTTAATGGTCATCATTTGCTTGTTTCCATAGTCCTTACCATTGTAGACACCAATATTTTTGATTTCAATTTGGCGGAATCCCACCCGGTGGCCAATGTTTTCTATAACATTCCCATTTTGATCCACCAACTGAAGCAACAGGTTGTATAAGTAGGGGTCCTCTGCTGACCACTGATGTGGCGCCTCCACCGGGATTGCCGTATGCAGTTCTACCTCATCCTCACCGTCTGGGATTTCGGTGACCGGAAGAGAAACGTCATCAAAAACGACTTCGCCTTCTGCATCCAACAACTTGGCCTTCACCGTGTAGCCGGATGCGTCCGCATTGTCATGCGTACGTACGTCAACCCGTAGATCTAAAGTCATGTCTGTGTAGGTGTCATCGTCAAAGGTCGTCTGAATATAATAGTCGCGCATCTCCACCTTGTCTTTGGAGAACAATTCCACATCGCGGAAAATACCGGACAAGCGAATGAAATCCTGATCTTCCAACCAGCTTCCGTCGGACCAACGGTATACCCGCAGGGACATGGTATTTTCCCCATCTCTGAGATAAGGGGTGATATTAAAGTCATGCATAGTAAAGCTATCTTCCGAATAGCCTACATATTGCCCGTTGATATACAGATAGAAAGCGGATTCAACACCTTGGAATGATGCAAATACTTCACGATCTTTCCAGCTGTCCGGCACAATAAACGTCTTTTTGTAATGGCCAACCGGATTATAGACGGTTGGGGCCAGCGCATCTTGCCAATCCCCGCGGTCTTCATAGTTGGTCCACGGATAAGGGATATTCGTATAGATCGGTGTATCATACCCCTGCATCTGCCAACTGCACGGAACCATGATGGTATCCCAATCGGACGTATCATAATCATCATTCTGGAAGTACATAATTGCATCCGCCGGCTTGTCCACAATTTTGAACTTCCAATCGTCTCCATTCAGAAGCATGTAATAGTCCGATGCCTCTCGGTCTCGCGCAAGGGCTTTTTCTTCTGTGTCATACGGAATAAAGTAGCTGCGTTGAGGTTCTCGATTTTCCTCATATACCTTTGTTCTGGAGAAGCGACCGTCCCCCTCCACTGTTTTTGTGGCGTTATACCAGTATTGTCCGTCAAATTGCGGATTGACTGGCGTCCCTGCCACTGCCGCTGCCTGTGTTAAGCCAGTACCTGTCAAAAGCATGGCCAACGTAAGCAATAATGCGGTTACTTTTCTGTTTTTCATTTCTTTCCTCCTTCTCTTCATAGGCTCCACAATAATATAAACAGCCCGAACGTCGATCGTCGGTTCTGCCAAAAATATCCTAACATACTCGCAAGTTTTTTGCAATAATTTTGAATAAATACTTTGTACGATTAGAGATTAGATTTTGAATGTAAGTGTTTACCGACATTCCCTTCAATACATCCGACAGATAAGAATTAAAAATGTCTGCCTTTTCATTTCTTTATTATAGAGGACATTGATAAACAAGAAAAAGGCACCAGGCACATCACAAGATGATGTGCCTGGTGCCTTCATTTTATTACTGCATGAATTCAATCGCTTGTTCGCATTGATTGCTAAGGAACGCTTTCTACCATAAGCCGCCAAGTTTTGACCGGATATGGTGTATCTTTATTCCTTCTGAAACTGATCTGACATTCAACCAATGGTCACCGTGCAGTGTTTCACTGCATTCTGACCCGGCAGGGTCGTGTAGATGCCCGTGCTCTGGCCCGGTGTGCCGGTTGCATAGACTCTGTAGTAGTAATCGTTTCCAACCTTCGCCACAAACTGCGTCTTGAGAACGCTGCCATTACCTACTGTAAAGCTCGGCGTCTGGTTGTTTCCATTTACCACCGTCATCTTGAAGCAGTATGCGCTGCCTCTCTTGAGCGTGAAGTTCACTGTCGTGTCACTCATCACATGCGCCTTCTGGGTCGAGACGTTCTGTGCCGCAGAAACGACGCCTGCCGCTCCATAGGAGTTGGAGGCATTCACAGAACTGCTTCCCTTTCCTCCCTTGTTGTCCGGCTTCGGGTTGGGCTTCGGCGTTTCCGCCTTCTCCAAACCTGCTACAGCTGCTTCCAGGTTCACATATACCTTTGCGATTGTCTGGTTGTCTGCGGTTTCATCCCCGGCGACTGCCTTTGCTATCTGTAGCGCCGCCTCCAGGTTTGCCACACTACGGTCCGTATAACCGTTCAAGTCGATCGCTTCTGTCTCTTCGATGAGCTTCTGCAACTCTTCTCTGCTCGGGATCTTCCGCAGGGCTGCCATTGCTTCCGCAAGCTTCTTCGCCATTGCATCCACTTCTTCCTGTCCGGCCTCCGGATTCCCAAGCATCGTCTCTGCATCTTCCAGCACTCCATTAAAGGTCTGGAATGCCTCGTCCTGGATATAACTGTCCATATCCAGGCTATTCGCTTCATCCACCACGGTCTGGAGCGCCGACAGGTCTGCACGGTATTTCAGATTTTCAATCGCCTTCTGCAAGTTCTCATATGCCTTGTCCACTTCCGCTTTCAGCGGGTTCTCTTCCGCATAGACGTCCTTTGCCTCACTCAGCGCTTCCTCGAAGCCCTCCGTGCTGCTCGGCTTGAATGCATCCAGTTTCTCCGCCAACTGCTCTGCGATTTCAATCAACGGCAGCAACACTTCCTTGTCGCCTTCCTCGAATTCCAACAGGTGCATCGCTTCCAGCAGCTCGCTCCAAGCCTTGTTGACCTCCTCCTGGGTTGCGGCTGGATCGTCGTAGACCTCCTGCGCGTTGGTCCGGGCATTCACAAAGAGTTCCCGTACTTCCGGTACCAGGCGGTCGATGTCCTCCTGTGTAACCTTGTTCGCCTCATCCAGGACAATCTTCAAGATGTCCTTGTCCACCTTCGTAAAGGTAAAGCGCAGGCTCGCACTCTCATTCGGCATCGTGTAGGTGTACGTAAAGCCGTTTGGTTCAAACGGGATATCCTCTCCGTTGAGCTGTGCACTGGCGAACGCGCCGTCGGTCGGGGTGAAGGTAAAGGTCAGATCTTCGCCCGGCAACACTTTCGCGCCGTAGATTGCATCCGTGGAGATCACCACATCTGCATTCCCTTCCACTTCCACCGCTGCATTGCTGCTCCACTGTACGGTCAACAGCTGCGGCTCTGCGGGACTCAAATCTCCTACACGGTCAAACCGCAGAGAATCCAGATTAAAGTTACCGGGGTTATCCGAACCTTCCGAGCGGATCTTAATCGTATGCGAGCCTTCAGTCAGCTCAATTCCTTCAATAGCGTGTTCAAACCAATCGCCCCAACTGTCGTGTACTTCCAGTCCAAAATCTGCTACTTTTACGCCGTCTACATACAAAGCGCCCGTTCTTGGGGTATTATCGTACTTTGCTTCGTTCTTCTTGCCGTTTCCAGCATGCAGAACTAAGTCGTAGATTCCAGACTGTTGTACATGGACATCAAACTCGACATAATGTCCAACGGCCTTCCAGCCCGCTGTATAACCAGTCCCAGTATATCCAGCCCATTCGGTATCCACACGTACCTTACCGCTACCGTCGCCCTTCGAGCTGCTGGTATCGCCACGCGCATTTTCGAGTTCAAATACACTACCAGGCTCCACAATGTTCTCGCCCTGCTTCAGCGTTACCGTCACGGTTACCAATTTGGTATTCGGCATAGCAAAGGTATATGCTTTCCCTGCTTCTACTTCGGTCAATTTGACTGGTGTCCCGTCCTGGGTTTCTGCTGAGATTGAATCGAATTCCTTGCCGACTTCGATGTTAGAAATCTCCACCTTCACAGTGTTTCCTTCTTCCACCGGGTCCGGCGCATCGACGGTCACAGTCGCTGTGCCGCCCTCCACCTGTGTAGAGACAGTCGCCACATCCCGTGTAAAACGAATCCAGTCCATATCACAAATGGAATTGTCCGTCGTCGTATTGACAAATTTCAGATAGACATCATGGATACCCTTGATGTCCTTACAAGTCGCGGAGAATACCTTCAATGTATTCCAGTCTCCGGTGCTCTCGATCGTCACCTCAGCCACCTTAATCCCGCTCTCGGAATCAAGGCGTACTTCCAAAGTGCCACCCTGCAATCCGGCTGCTACACGGGTTTCAAAGCCGCTAACCCCGCCGTTGCCAAAGTTGACATCTGCAAATTTTGCCCAGTCGCCATTTTCGATGTGGTTTAACAGCTTGATTTTTTCGCCGTTGACCGTTTTCGTCGTTGTGTCAATACCTTCCCGCTCATCCGCTGACTCCGCTTCAATCTGACTGTATGCATCAACCGTTTCACGGTCGGTCGTAAAGTGGAACCAGTCCACATCGCAGTTGAAATCGTCCTCGCCAACAAAGGACAAGAAAATATTGCTGGTTTCTGCGTCCGTATCCTTGGATTCTACATTCAAGGTATGCCATTCGCCATCGGATGGCAGAGTAATGGTGGTCAGAATCTTGTCGCCTACACCGTTTTCGTAAACGATGATGCTACCGCCTGTTGTACTTCTGACACGGATGGCAACACCCGTTCTACCGGTGCCGCGTACTTCATCAAATTGAGCCCAAGCGCCATTCTCTGTAGCTCTCAATAGACTGCCATTGGAAACGGCCTCATCTTCAACAACCGCAATGCCGCCTTCCAGATGCGAAGAACTCTCCGCTTCAATCCGGCCAAATGCATTGGTTGACGTATCCACGCGGTTAAAGGTCACAGAATCCAGGTTGTAGTTGCCAGGGTTATTGCCCTCTGCGCGGATCTTGATGGTATTGATACCAGCTGCTAATTGGACGCGGTATGTGTAATCAACCCACACGCCTTGCTTGACGCCGTCCACGACATTGCCCCAGACATCGGTAATTTCAAAGCTGAGATCAGCCGCCTTTTGGTCCTGAATGTACAGGCCACCCGTACGCGGCGCACTATCATAAGCTGGATCGTTCTTTTTACCATTGTTAACGCGGAGAACCAGATCATATGTACCTGCATTCTCTACGTTTACCTCAAACTGAACTGCGTCTCCCTCTTCTTGAAGCCCTTTGCAAAGCCACTTCCGGTGTAGCCCTTCCACTCGTTGTCCGGCTTTACTTCGCCTTCTGCGGTGGGCAGCATCTCAGCGTCTTCCAGTTCAAACCGCTCGCCATCTGTGATGACCGGTGGAGGGAGTCCTTCATCTTCATCGCCCAACGCAGGCTCTACAATACCATTGGAGTCAAGGACTACATTGATCTCGTCGCCTGTGTCCGGGGTACGAACATAAACGATATGATTTTCTGCGTCCAGCCAATAGGCCTGCTCTGCTGCGTTGTATTCCTCGAGGGATTCCGCTGCGGAGATCGGAGTTCCATTGATGGTCACACCATTGATCTCTGCAATATGGTTAAACTTTAGATTATAGGAACGCTCATCCGGCGTGTAAACATCGGGATTATGATCTTCACGCGCGTGAATCTTAAAGGAAATATCCTTTCCTTCCTGTACGCTTTCAAAGGTCGTCGTGCTGTAAGCATCTTCCGTGATATATCTACGGCTTTCTCCGTCGTCCTCATACAGTGTAAAGGTGGTCGTTCCCTTCGGATAAATATCCAGTGTCAGTGGATCAAGCGGTTTCTCGTCCGCATAATTCACATCCGGTCCCATCGGAACAATCGCACCGGATTTGACGAATACCGGAATTTCATCCAAAGCTGCTGCCACATGGATGGTCTTTCCAATTTCGCCGCCCTCATAGCGCTCGCCAGTATAATAGTTGTACCAGGTGGTGTGCGGCGGGAAGCCACACGCTTACAACCGTATCCGTTGTTGCGGAGGCCGGGGCCACCAGGAACCAATCCCCATAGTAATACTGCTTATTGAGATCCCACGCATCTGGATTGTACTGGCTGTCATCTTCCAGCAACATGGCGCGCATGATCGGCACACCCTGACTGTAACCCTGCCATGCCAAAGAGTAGATGTAAGGATACAAAGCATAACGAATCTTCAGGTTCTCTTTCAAAGTTTCCTGGGCTGTCTCATCATAGGTCCAAGGCTTCACGTCCATCGTGGCCATGCGTACGCATAATGCCGCTCCAAGCGCCGAATTCCGATACCCAACGGGTGTACAGTTCATCGGTCGGGCGCTTCATAAAGCCGCCCAGGTCGTTGGAGGACGCCCAGTATCCAATAAGGCCGGTGTCAATGCTGAACCCAATCTGATTGTCCAATTCTGCGCTGGTGTTGTTGATGTCGCCTGACCAAGCAGTTGCAAAATGCTGGCCAGCATAGCTGCCACGGGTAATGAACATTGGGCGGGATTCTACCGTATACTCTTTCCAAGCCTCATAAGCGCCTTTGGAGGAGAACGTCGGGGCAGTGTTGGACCCCAGCACATCAAACTCATCCGGCCAGAACCAATCGCCATAGCCAGTGGTAATGACGCTGTCCATATAGGATTTGACCCATTTCTCTTCATATTCGGGCTTATAAAGCTCTTTGCCGCCGGATGCCTCCGGAGTTCCGGCATTGTTATGCAAGCCTACACGGAATCCCAGCTCGTCCGCCTCTTTAAACATGGCGTCGATATCCGGGAACTTTGTCTTGTCATTGCTCCACATCTGCTTGCCCCATTTTTCACCAGCACCGTGCTGAGGGTTCCCGTTGTCGGCTACATCGCCGCGCCAACCGTAGTCGAACACATAGCAGTCCGTCGGGTATCCTTCGTCGCGCAGGCGGTGAAGCCACTCTAGGAATTCCGCCTGTGTTGCGTTGTCGTTACCGTACTTGGAAAGCATAAAGCCGTGCGCCCATTTTCCATAGAGTTCCATGCGGCCGGTGATCTCCGCATATTCATTCAGAATGGTTTTAAAATCCGGGCCATACATGAAGTAGTAGTCAAGGTAACCCTTGGTCTGGAAACCACCGCCATGTTTGAAGAACTTGGCGTCCTCTTCAATGGTGTTTAAGAACACACCGTAACCGACCGTACTCATGAAGAACGGTGCGATTACGCGGCCGTGGCTCATAGTGAATTCAGTAAAATCATTGTCGTAGCGGTTGAGGTTGCTTCTGCGGCCGTGGTCGCCAGAGCCGAAACCGAAAATACCGCCGGCATTCTGCGTTCCCTCCACCTTTTTAACGCCACGGATACCGCTGTCATCCCAATACATGCCCTGATCGTCTGCATCCTTGCTGAGCAAATTGCCCTCCAAGTCATACATGCCGATGCGCAGTGGGCTCTTCTGTACACGGATCTCCATCATAGAAGTGCGAATCTTTATTACATCGCCCTCATCGGTCACCGTCTTATCAACCGGATCCCACTCATTTTTCTGTACCATGTAATACTGCGGATCCTCTGGGCGGTAGCCGTCTGCTCCATCCAGGGATAGTTGTACACGAACTGTACGCGGTGTGCAGAGTTCTACGCGGACCTCCTGTCCGCCCACTTGGAAGATGAGAACATTGCCATCCTCCGATTTTCCTGTCACATCGCCGATGTTCTCTGTTGTTGCCTTCTGTGCGCCAAAAGCAGAAACTCCCGGCACTGCCATCATGGAAAAAACCATGACAATGGCCAACAACAGGCTTAGTACTTTCTTCTTTCTCATAAGCGCTCCTTTCTCTTCATTCCCGATTTCTCGGACGCTTTTCTCTGTAAAAAGACATGACTTGATCTTTTTACAGGCTTTCCATGTCTTAATCATACCGACTTATCCTCCAATAATCAATAAAAAATTTTGTGATTTTTCATTCGGTTTTATGTGATTATTCTATTTTATTATTCACCTGCAATTTATTGCAACAAAAAATGACAGGCCCAAGGGGCAAACCCCCGTGGGCCTATCACTCTCGTACTTATTCTCCCTGCCGATAAACGTCTTCCTTGAGATGGAAGCCATCCTTAATAACGGTATCATCAATATTTTCTTTTGTCACCGCAATCACATCGATCATCCAATAGGGAACTTGATACGTTCCATCGTCAATGGTCTTTTCTCCATCGATCTCTTTTCCTTCTGCCAAAAGTTTGCAAGCCTCGATGGTCTTATCCACCAAATCCGGGATGGGCTTATATACAGTCATCAACTGTGTTCCAACCACAATCCGTTGACAAGCGGCAAGGTCCGCATCGTGTCCCACCACCTTTACTTGATCCATCCGTTGCGCTTCTGAAAGGGCATCGATGGCGGCCCAAGCAAGGGAATCGTTAGCCGCTATCACCGCATTCACCCGGTCGCCTTTATCACGAAGTACATCCGAGGTAAAGGCAAACGCAGTTTCCCGTCGCCAATCCTGTACCCAGGTTTCCCCCACAATTTGAATCTGTCCGGCATCGATAGCCGGCTGTAGCTGATCCATGCAGCCTTGATGGTACATCTGGCTATTGCTGTCATCTTCTGAACCGTTCAGCAAAATATAACCGCCTTCCGGAACCGCCTCCAAAATCGCCTTTCCTTGTAGTTCTCCTACTTTATAATTGTCAAAAGAAATGTAAACGTCCACATCTGCATTTTTCACCAAACGATCGTAGGAGATCACAGGGATTCCCGCCCGTTTGGCCAACCCTACGCACCGCGCAGAATTGTCACAATCGTGTGGGGCAATCACCAACACATCCACCCCTTGTTCCACCATATCGGCTACCTGCTCATATTGGCGGTCTGCATCGTTATTGGCATTGGTTATCAGGACATCAATTCCTTCCTGTTTCGCTTTTGCAGAAAAAATGTCGCGGTCCCGTAGCCAACGATCCTCTTTGAGCGTAGCCATCGAAAAACCGACCAGCAGCCGTTCCTCCTCACTGGAGGTAGGAGCGGGTATTTCATTCTGACACCCTGCCAATAGCAGTGCAGCGGCCAATGCCAGCGGTGCAGCTCTGCGCAAAAATCTTTTCATTCGCATCAGTAGCTCCCCTTTCCATACGACTCTTTGTATTCCGTTGCGGTCATATTGGTCACCTTTTTGAACAATTTGGAAAAATAATTTGGATCGGCATAGCCAACCGCACGAGCAACATCCTTTACCGTATATTCTGTACGTGCCAGATATTCCTTTGCTTTTTCCACGCGGACAGCTGTCAACCGGTCGATAAAATTGACGCCAGTTTCTTCCTTATAAAAGCGGCTAAAATAGTAAGGGCTGAGATTGACCGCACGGGCGACATCCTCCAAAGCAATTTCTTCGCTGAAATGCTCTTGCATATAGCGGTCTGCCCGGTCGATAATCGAACCAATTTTTTTCTGTTTCCCAGAATCGATTCGGGTGGCAGTGTCCCGGATAAACCGGCTTTCGATCTCATACAGTGTGTCGGCATCCTTAGCATTCAGGAGATTGGACAGCACAGGGCAAGAGTTCCCTATCACATTGCCCCATCGTTTTCCAAAGTCGACAACCAGTTCAATCGCACGATTTTTCACTCGGATAAAATCTGGCATCAGGCTTTTACAAAGATGTGCATACAACTGTTCAAATGCAATGAGCGCTCCCGCTGCATCTCCGTCCGCAGTCCTTTGCAGAACACAGCGTTCCAATCGCTCGTCTTCATCCGCAGGAAGGTCCTCCATATCCCGTACAGCGTCGTCAATGTGTAGGATACTCATCTCCTTCGAGCGGCCATCCTCCATCCCAAGGGCTTGTAAAGCCTCCCTATAGCTTTTTTTCGCTTCCTCAATGCGCCGGTAGACCCGGCCAATTCCAATGGAGATTTCCGGATACAAGCTTCCTACACGTTGGTACAGCGCATTTGCCAGTTTAATTGCAGCGACTTTTTGCTCAAAAGAAGTCCCTTCTGGACCATTTTCGCAGACATATACCACCAACCGGTTGAGCATGATTGGACCGACCATACAATTGCACATCGCTTTTAAAACTTCCCTGTACCGGCTATGAAGCGCCTGACCTCTCACTCCGGCTCCCACACGGTTATTTCCACCTCCGCTATCCTTATCTTCAAACGCAATCACCATCACATATCCCCCTTCTCCGGGGCTGCCCAGCAAACGGTGATAGCGTTTCAACTCTTCTTCACTGTCCTCAAACATACACAGAGCATTGATAAAACCGGTTTCCATCATGGGGACAATCATTTCAAACTTTTCTTTGATTTCCAACTCTTTGCGCAGCTGTGCGCGTTGTGCATCTACCTGCGCAGTAACCTTTTCCATCACCTCCAGTAATTTTGCCTCCCGAATCGGTTTCAAAAGGTATTCCGTCGCCTGTAATTCCATCGCTTCAACCGCATAGTCAAAATAGTCGAATGCAGTTGTAATGATAAACTGCGCAGAAGAATTGGTCTCCTTGATCCGCCGAATTGCCTCCAAACCGTTGATGCCTGGCATATTGATGTCCATCAAAACAATATCAGGGCGTGTATTATACGCTTTCTCCACAGCGTCTCTCCCCGACCGTGCCTTCCCTACTACTTCAATATCCCTTCGATTTTTGCGAAGCATATATTCCAATGAATCAATCGCAATCGGCTCATCATCCACCAATAACACCCGATACATACATGCATCCTCCCCTTCTTTTCTCCATCTTCCATTCCCTTTGATTCTTAAATCTTAAAATACTCGACCGCAGATCCATCCGCAGCCGTTCATCCCGTCGTGTCCCCTGTTTCCACCTTCGGAAGCTTCAATAAGAAGCAGGTCTCTCCCTCTTCGCAGGTGATCTCCATGACGTTGTCTCTACCAAAGAACAGGCGCAATCTTTTCAACACGTTGTCCACACCAATTCCCGATACATGCCCCTTTCGGACACGTCCTGCTGTTTCTATCTCTCCTAAATCCGCATGCAAAAGCTCCGCGATCTTCTGCGTAGATATCCCTTTTCCGTTGTCGCATACAGCAACGCGAATTTCTTCCTCTTCTTTCCAAGCCAGCAGGCGTATAACGCCACCATTTTCTCGTTCGCTGATCCCATGGATATATGCATTTTCCACCAGGGGCTGAAGGGTCATGCGCGGTAAAACAAAGTCCAAGAGATCTGCATCCTCCTCAATTCGCTGCTCAAAACACACGGCATCCCCAAAACGTGTTTGAAGAAGGTTCATGTAAGCGTTGACATTTTCCAGTTCTTGGCGCAAAGTCGCATTGGTGTCCAATCCTCGAAGGTTATATCGGAAAATATCCGCCGCATTCTGGAAATACGTACAGGTAACATCGTCTCCATGTAGCATGGCCAATTGTGCGCCGATATTGATCGTATTAAAGATAAAATGTGGATTTACCTGGGACTGTAGCGCCAATAGCTCGGATTCCCTCAAAGCATTCTTCATTTTTAAGTTGTTGACCTTTTGTTCACTCAAGGCACTCTCAATTCGCTGCTTTTGCCGAAGTTCCTCCACATGTCCTTTGATATTGGCTGCCATTAACCGAAAGGTGCGGTACAGGACACTCACTTCCCGGCTGGTTCGGTTTTCCGGAATCTGCACATCAAAATTTCCTGCCGAAATCTCCTGTGCATAAGAGGCCAGCTGAGAAAGGGGCCGAGTCATCTCTGCGCTAAAAAATACAACTGCAATCGTCATAAACGCTGCTATTACTGCAATCAACAGGTTATTAAAAACTGTGATCTGCCCCACATCCCGACTGATCGCCGCATAACGTTCTGCACTTCCAATCAAATCGGTACTCATCATCTTTTCCATGTAACGGGTGATATACCGGTTTTCTTTGACCGTATCGGTATAGCCCTGTGTATAGCTGTCCACAATGCGGCCGCGCTTTGCACGGATGGTATCATCCGCCTTTTGTATATAGTGCTCCATCATATTGGACACATTTTTGATGCGAACCCCACGTTCTGTATAGGTGGCGGTTTTTCGTAGTTCCGCAATATTACTACTCACTGCCGCAGAATGGTTATAGAAAGCGACTAAGCTGTCGGAACTGCTTGTTGAAAAGTAGGTCTCAAACTCCTTTTGCATCAGTTCGACTTCTTTATAGGCGTTTGCCAATTGGTAATTTTTCTGAAGAATCTCCACGCTGTCATCCATCAAATTTTGGACGGACAAATAGGAGTACAACCCCGCCAACATTGTAATCCCTATGGACAACAGCAAAAAGGCAACCAACTTTGTTTGATAACGAAAATTTCTTGGACGCCTCATTTTATGTAATGCCTCCCTTAATCGAGGTTTTGCTGCGCTGTCTCTTTGCGAAATTGCTCTAAATTCTCTTTTGTAACCGTATACATCCCCGTGTTGGAGGAATTGCTCACGGTTTCTCCATCCAGCATTCTACAGAGTTGCTTGACCGATTGGTATCCAATCTGGTAAGCATCCGGACAAACGGAGCCATAAATGACTCCCCGTTCAATGTAATCCAGGGTCTGTGGCATCGCTCCATATCCAATCACACAGATGTCACCCACACGGTTGGCATCCACTAAGACCTGTGCAACCCCTGGAGTACTTGTTTCCCCTGTGCACAGAATCAAGTCCACCTCTGGACGTTCCTCTAAAATTTGGCTCGTACATTTTTCAACTTCAAAGCGTTCTACGTCCACTGGATATACCTGGGTTACTTCAATTTGGGGTGCATCCGAAAGGGCGTCCATAATCCCTTGAACCTTTAAATTTCGTGAAGAGGAGGGCGCATTTTCCAAAACACTTTCCACCAATATGGCTGCAGTCGCCCGGCCACCACAGGCCTGAATCGCCATCTGTCCCAACGAATAACCAGCATCATAACTATTGGAACCAACCGTAGGGACATCTGTCGTTGGAAATAAATCACTTTCAAAGGTTAAAACAGGAATTTGTGCCTTCTCCGCCATCAACAAAACATTTGCTGTCCTCTCTTCATCCGCTGCCTGTAACGCAAGACCATCCACCGCAGAATACACGGCCTGTTCTGCGGTTTCTGCAATCAGTTCCGGGTCTTTTGCCGAAATGTCAGCGAATTCGACATAGATGTTTTCCTCTTTCCCGCATCCAATGCACCACGTTTAAATGTAGACCAGAAATGTTCATTGGAATTCTGTGTAATCAGCTGCACATGCGCCCGTGGCTCTGTCAAGACCGCGGAACCTTCCGGAGCGTATTCTCCGGAAAAATAGGTATATCCCACCATAGCGAACAATAAAACAAACACTACGCTTAAAACTGCAAAGAAATACTTCATGTTTTCTCCCCAATCCACCATTCGAATCTTTCAATAATTCTTTACAAAAAACAAAATATTTTGTCTTTTTTGCTACCTTCGTTTTATTATAGATAGTTTTTTTAAGCGAATCAATACAATAACACAAGAAAATAATGCCAAGTCTTGACTTTTTCTATAAAAAAGGCCCCCAGTCCTAACGAACTGGGGGCCCTCCTTGCAATTCCGTTTTGAAGAATAGAGAAAATCACTCCATTCTTCCTTTATTTGTTACGATTATCCAATCGTAACGGTGCAATGTTTCACAGCGTTCTGACCCGACAGAGTCGTGTACACGCCCGTACTCTGACCCGGTGTACCAATTGCATATACTCTGTAGTAGTAGTCATTGCCGACCTTTGCTACAAACTGCGTCTTGAGCACATTGCCATTTCCAACTGTGAAGCTCGGCGCCTGATTGTTGCCATTGACTACGGTCATTTTGAAGCAGTATGCGCTGCCTCTCTTCATGGTGAAGTTCACCGTCGTATCCGATACGACCGATGCTGCATTTGCCACTGTAGATGCACCGTTCATCACGGCCACTGCTGTTCCTTCTCCAGACGTATTGCCTACAGGCTTTCTGTTGGAAGAAGAACCGGACCCGGACGAGCTGGAACCCTTCGAATCCGTCTTCAGATTCTTCTCTGCAAGTTCGAGATTCTCAATCAATTCCTTTGCACGCTTTTCTGTGAGGTTCGGATCAGCCAAACCGTCATTCGCAGCATTCAACGCCTTTCTGAACGCATTTGCGGAAGCTGCCGTGTACTTGTTAAGGTTCTTATTGCTGAGTTCATTTACGAGTTCTTCCAGAGCACCTCTGTTCGGAACCAGGCGCATAACTGCCAGAGCAGAAGTCAAATTCGAGGTTACTTCCTCAACCTCCTCCTGCAAAGCTTCCTCATCATTGTACACTTTAAGCGCTGCATCATATGCACGCTGTAATGCGTCCTTTTCTTCCTGGCTGTTGCTGTAATCACCGAGGTTATCCAGAACCTTCTTTGCTTCTGTCAAGGCAAGGTTCAGCTGGTCCTTATCAGAAACAAACTGCAAGTCCTTAATCGCTTGATCGAGCGCATTATATGCCTCTGTGATTTCATCCTGCATTGCATCCACATCGTCGTTCACTTTTTGCGCCGCAGTCAGAGCCTTCTCAAAGGCATCCCATGTGCTGCTGGTAAAGCCGTCTTTCTGAAGATTTTCTACACTCTTAATCAGAGCATCCAGAGTACGTCTTGTCGCCCTTGCTGAAGTCAATCACATGGATAATATCGAGCAAGTCGGACCATGCCTGATTGATTTCTTCCTGTGTTGCGGAATAATCTTCCTGTACGGCAACAGCTGTATCCAAGCGAACCCGGAAACTTCTCCTTCACTTCCTCCAAGCGGTCCTCATCTTCCAGGACGCCGTCTTCTACGAGGCCTTTTGCATAATCAATGATGCTATCCAGAATGGTACGATCGGTGACCGTGAATTGGAGATCAACTTCCTCATTCTCTTCTTCTACGTTCAGGATATACGTATATTCTGTGCCGCCGGTAAAGGTTTCATCCACTTCGCCATTAATGGTTACGGACTGGATCACACGTCCCTCAACTGCGGGCTTAAAGACCATCTCCACCTGGGAACCGGCTTCTGCATCGCTGTGATATGAACCAATCAGGTCAGCCAGCTTTTGCTCTTCGCCGTCGATGGTCAGCTTCACAGTTCCACCGTTATAGTTGACCGTCGCTCCGGACGGAGTCGGAACCGGCGTGTCATCCGAAACGATGACCTCAATCGTGGGCTGTCCAGCATTGTTGGTGACATCTTCCGGAACCTCCATGACGCCATTCAGCGTGTAAGTCCCTGCTACATCGCCATCGTAGTCACCCTGCTCCCAAGTAACAGGCAGGTATGCCAGCTTTCCAGTATCCAAGAGTGTTGCCACAAGCGTCGGGAGTTTCTGCGGTCAGTTCTTCAAAGCTGGTTCCGGTTTCAACCGTAACGCTCTCCGGCTTCTGAATGGATTCGATAACCGGTGCAGCTGTAGAGCAAATAAACTGTGCATCCGCCCAGTCTGCATGGTCGTTGCCATTGCCGCCAGTTCGTCGACATACAAGGTGATGGTACTCCGCATCTGCCGGGATTGGTACATCGACCTCCTGTGCCTCGCTGGTGGACGCATTGCGCCACTTTCGAATGCAAGGTTTGCACTGTCATCGTCAAAGTAAACGCGGAATTCCAAGTTGGCAGTCGTGTTGCCATATCTGTTCGCGGTCCACGCCGACCATTGCCTGGAAGCGCTCATAGCCCTTGCCAGAAATATCAATGACAATGCGGGACGTCGCGTGCGTACCAATGCCCTTTGCAAAGGTCTTCTCTTTGCCGTCCACCGTCAACTTCAACGGATTTCCATCGATAGAGCGGTCGATCTTTGTGGTGCTGTAGCCACACTCGTTGACCATCCACTGCATATCGCCTGCATACGCGCTGGTCGTCTCTGTAAAGTTGATGGTATAGGTCTTGCTTACGCCATATTTGTCGGTCGCAGTGATGACTGCAGTCCCCGGAACGCCGTCTGCCTGCTGGATCTCAACTGTACCGGCATCATCCGAAGTCTTTTCCACTTCTGACCAACGGAACGCCAACAAAGGAACCTTCCAGATAAGACATCTCATAGTCGGTCTTAACCCGGATCAAAGCTTGCCATCTCAACGCCGTTGATAGTGACCTTGTCGATCACATTAAACACAGTGTCAAAGTCTAGTTTGCTTTCTTCCATCTTATCCGTCTGATTGGTGATCGGGATAATACGGAACGAATGCGTAACATTCCGATCGCTTGGTACTTGGAATGCAGGAAGAGCTGTACTGCCGCCGCAGCTGTTGTTGCCGAGGCCTCTCTGCATATAGTCCACGGTCCAAACGATACTTTCGCTCTGTTCAATCTGATAGATGTGTCTGCCAGCGGACGTCGAACTGGTTCCACGGTTGCCAATGCCCATTGCTTCCGGCTGATAACGGGTTGCGCCGGTCTCCATGGTGTCTTCAGCAGCAATCATCAAACCATTGCCGTTTTGTCCGTCAAAGAAGTCCATCTGACATCTGTACGGTTTGCGGAAACTCCTGCGGATGGAGAGTACTTGAATTCCTGGCCATCGACGGTCAGATTCTCGCCGTTCTCGTCGGTATTGGTATACATCGACGAGGGAACCACTGTTGCGGTCACTGTAGTTCTCAACAGGGCCACGGCCATAGTATTCCATGTTCTGCAGATCGGAATTGACTTCCATCTTCATGCCGACTCTCGGCAGGTTGCCGAGGTTTGCATTCGGCAACAGGCTGTTTGTCACAACAATGTCGCCATTGCTGTAGAACTTATAGTCCACCTGGTTTGCCGCATTGATCCCCAAGTCGCCCTTGAGGGAAACCAAAATGACCTTATCCTTTGTCTCTTTTGCGGTCGGAACCGAAACCTCTACCTGTGGATCGGTCATCGTATCAAAGATATTCTTGAGATCTTGTCCCATGCTGCCATCATTGTCGATGGTCGCTCTGTACAGGTTCAGAACCGGACCCTTTTCAATCAGAGTGGTTCCATCAACCGTATAGTTTTCCAGCACGCCGGTGGTCTTGTTCAGGGAGAAGCTGAATTCTTGCCCCTGATCGGTGATGCCGGAAGCAGTCAATACATCCGCGTCATCTTCCAGTCCTTCGATAGAAGTAAACGGATTCATGCCGCTGACGTTGAGCGCTTCTGCCTTCACTGCCGGGTCAAACTCCAGTTCGAACTGCTCGTAAGCCACTTCAAATCCGGCCTCTGCCCATGCGGTGTCTTCTTTCGTCCGGACGCTGAAATTCAGCAGATAATCGGAATTCTCTTCGATGGTATCCGGATCAATCCCGAGATCGATCTGCACCGTTTCCTCTGTCTGCGGAGCTGTGTCAAATCCAACGTGCCGCTGTTGATCACCTGATCATCTTCCTTGAGTTCCCAGGTAATGTCATAATTGTCCAGATTGGTATTGAGGAATTCATTTACAACACGAACCTCGCCATCCTCAATCTTGCCATCGTCATAGAAGCTGACTTCCTGATGGACCTTTTTGACCTCATAAAGCTTTGCACTGGGGGTTCTGTCTGCATAAACAACACCGTTGCCGCAGAACCAGTTATCATTGACTTTGGAATCGATCCAGTCGCCGCCGTAACCCCAGAAGTATCCTTCCTCCGGATAATCCGTGCCGCCGGTAAGCGGAATATCTTCCTCTGCAAAATTGGTTGCAAAGACAACGCTGTCATCCGCCACAGAAATCTCATTTCCTGCATATGCATTTGCAACTTCTTCTGCAGTCAATGCACGATTGTAAACGCGGGCACTGTCGATCAAGCCGTCAAATGCTCTGCTTGTATACTGCGGGTCGTTGCCAATCGCCAAACCATAATCCAAAGAGTTGTCGTACGGCTTCGAAACGTTAACTGTCTTACTTCCAGCCTCTTTGCCATCAATATACATGGTGTAAACGCCATCTGCATTCAGCGTTCCTACCAGATGGTGCCATTCTCCAACATAATTATCCGGCAGGGGCACAGTCAAAGTGCCGGCCGACCAACCGTTGACAAAGAATTCCAGATGGCTGCCGTTTGTAGCGCTATACTTGAGGTTGTAGCTTCCATCGCCCTTGGAAATGATCGCTTGGTCTGCAGAAGGCATGGAGTTTGGTTTTACCCAAGCTTCCAATGTGATGCCTTCGGTGCTGTTTGCATTCAGCTCTTGCTTCGCAGGCATGAAAATTGGAGACTTGGCAGCCAATGTGCCGTTGCGTCCCTCGGCAAATACAGCGTCCATATCGGAAATCTCTGTATTACTCAGTACACCTGTTTTTGAATCCTTCACCTGATGGAAAGTTGTATTCTCTGGGAAGCGAGTCGCAACCGACTGATCCATCCAGTCCCAAATGAATCCGCCCTGCACATTTTCGTTGGAGCGTACTTCTTTCCAATACTCGTCAAAGCTGCCTAATGCGTTGCCCATAGAGTGTGCATACTCGGACGAAATATACGGGAACTTGTTGTTACTATTCTGCGCATAACCAGTCGCACCACCCTGTGCTGGATATTGCACACTATAGATATCTACCAAGCACCGCTGACGATAATCTGTATTCATCGGGTCTTCTGCATTGATATTATATCCCTTATTATCGCGTTCGTACTTTCTGATACGGCTGGGATCGCGCTCCAAAATCCAATCGGAGGAAATGCGGAAACAATAATCTTCACGATCTGTATTCGCACTCGCATAAGTTGCCTCATTGCCCAATGACCAGATGACGACGGACGGATGGTTCTTCAAATTCTCAACCATGGTTTGCGTTCTGTCCATAACACGATACCATTAAACTCCGGATTTGCAGACGGAAGGTCGCTGTGGGATTCGATATTCGCCTCTGCACAGATATACAGACCCAATTCATCTGCCAACTCATAGGTGAGTTTGTTCTCCGGATAGTGGGACGTACGGATTGCATTGACGTTGAACTGCTTCATCATCTTCAGATCAGTGACAATCTCGTCCTTTTCAAGGGCGCGCCCCTTCATGAGGTCGGTTTCATGGCGATTAACGCCACGGAAAACAATCTTCTCACCGTTGATCTGCATCTGCTGCTGGTTGTCATCGTTGATAATGACCTTATCCACTTCACGGAAGCCGACGCGCTGGCAAGCCGTTTCAATAACGTTGCCTTCGCTGTCCTTCAGTTCGATGAGCAGCTTGTAGAGGTTCGGCGTATCGGCAAACCACTTGTCCGGATTTTCTATCTTCATGCTGCCCGTTGCGCGGGTGCCGGTGGTGTCGATCCTCTCCTCAAAGTCTTCCGGAGCAGCCTCTACGCCATTCACCGGAATTTCCATGGATTCAATCTTCTGATCATCCATGTCATAAAGGGTGGCTGTAACATTATAATCGCCAGAGATGGACGGGTCCAGGCTTCTGACGTCTACATCCAGAGCCAGCGTCGCGTCCGAATTGACTGCATCCTCTTTGTCGTCCAATGTGGTATGTACGAAGAAGTCGCGCAACTCAACATTGGCCTTCGAATAGATGGAAACATCGCGGAAGATGCCGCTCAAACGGATAAAGTCCTGGTTCTCTAGGAAACTTCCATCGGACCAACGGAAAACTTTCACCGCCAAAGTGTTGGGGGTTCCATCCGTATGGAGATACGGTGTGATGTTAAAATCGTGTGCGGTATAGCTGTCTTCTGAATAGCCCACTTCGTGACCATTTACATAGACATAATATGCAGACTCCACACCTTCAAAGGTGATAAAGGTCTGGCGTCCATCAAAACTATCCGGCGTCTCAAAGGTAGTACGATAGTAGCCAACCGGGTTATAAACCGTAGCTGCATATCCGTTCGCCGAATCGTTTCTGTTTTCAAAGTTCTGCCACGGATAGGACTGATTGGTGTAAATTGGGGAGTCATATTTGAAATCTCCGCGCTCATCGCGATAGGTCTGCCAGCTCTGCGGAACGTATTCCTTATTGAACGCTGCCTGATCCTCTGCGCTGAGTGTCTCTGCCAGCCAAGTCTTGTCCTTTTCCTTCGCTTCTGCCGGGGTAGTTACCAGGGCAAAATCCCACTCTTTCCCCGAAAGTTTCTGGTAATATGCAGAAGGCTCGTCCTCATCCAAAGCGGATGCTTCATTTTCCAAAGCCTTGCTTGCACTTTCATAGGGGATAAACAATGCATGACCGGGCTTACGGTTGACTTCATAAGTCTGTAATTGGTCATACCACTCTTCCCCTTGGAATTCTGGATTCACTGGAACGGCGGAACCGATGGTACTCATTCCGCTGAATGTTGAGCAAACCAACGCAAACGCCAGAACAAACGACGCTGTTCGTTTGATTTGCTTTCCTCTTTCTTTCTTCATTAGGTCCTCCTTCTCAAAACATACTCATTTTTTCTCTCCAAAAGTGCAATCCGAGCAGGAAACAACCAACCGGAAGCACTCAAAATCATATAGGTATCAGGCTCCTTTCCATTTTAAAATAAAAAATCTGTGCGTAATTTGCACAAATTTTGTCACAAAAAAGAAGCGTTTCTTTTGCCTTAGATAAATCATCTAATTTCAGCTAACGCTTACGAACTATATTATATAATCTATTTACAAAGAAAGCAACACCTTATGTAAAAATTTTCCTAAAAAAATAATTTTAACCTTTTATCTGTGTGATAAAGTGCTAAATCAATACAATCTTGCTGCAATTGTTCGATTGTTTACAATTTATTGTTGAATTCGTGTTTTGAAAGGCTTAAACTGATTCTAAAGAACTCCCTTTCAGAAAGGAATGTTTCATTTTTGGATTGGCTACGAAGATTTATGATGGGACGATATGGTCCGGATCAACTGGGTTTTGCCTTGATGATCATCTATTTGATCCTGATCTTCTTATCTCCGCTTACCGGATTCTGGTTACTGCGATTGGTGGCCCTGGCATTGTTAGCGTGGTGTTTCTTTCGAATGTTGTCTCGCAATACGTCCAAACGTTATGCGGAGAATCTAAAATTTCTGGCTTTGTGGAACCCAATTAAAAGCCAGTTTCAGAAGTTCCAGGCACGGTTTAAAGACTCCAAAACTCATCGCTACTACAAATGCCCCAACTGTAAAAGTACCCTACGAGTCCCGCGCGGGAGGGGCAAAATCCAGATCACTTGTCCTGTGTGCCATACCGAGTTTATTAAAAAGACATAATGAAGAGAGTATCCTTCAGCCAAGCTACGACTGAAGGATACTCTTGTTTTTTAGAAACCCAGATATTTTCCCAAACAGAAAGAGGACGCCTCTTTCCTATGAATCGAACAATTCATAGTTTAGGGACATCCTCTTCGGAATATCGTCTTTACAGACCCTTAAATCAGGTCCAGTATGTCACACTGTAATATGTCGGCAATGCGCTTCCATGTGCGGACATCCGGCTCTACCTCACAATGCTCCCATTGATACAACAGCGCCTGCGAAATTTCCAAACGGTCGGCTAATTCTGCACGAGTCAAATTTGCAAGCTCCCTTTGACGGATTAGTTTCTTGTCACGTTCTACTAGAATTGCCAGTTTTTTCGCTTCATCGATTAAAAGAGGACAACCATTATGTCCTTGTAAGCCGCAGGGATTTCCATCCGGATTTAAAATCATCGGCACCCCGTCCTGTGCACTCAATACATATCCCTTTGGCAATTGGTAGTCCCTTCCTCCGTCGTCTTCTCCTTTCATCGTAGGGTCTTGCTCATCCCATGGTACTAGGGAAAAGGTTTCACCCAGCAATTCTTCATAAGGCGCGTCGTAACAGTTGATCCGATAAAGTGTTACCGTATCCATGTACAACCCTCCAAAATTTCCGCCGCACAAGCTGCTAATTCGGCACAGGGGCGTTTTTGATAGTAATCTTTTGTACGCGCGCTTGGAATAGGGCTATTATCCGCGTCTTTCACTCCTGCTAATAGCTCCGCGCAGACAATAGACCCGTTCTCTTTGCGAAACTGCTCTGCTATTCGTTGAATCTCCTGGTAGAGTTCCTTCTTCTCCACGGTTGCCTTTGGATCGGAATAACCGAGTTTTGCGCTCGCTACAAATACCATCCCAGAAACCGTTCCACACACCTGACGCAAGCGGCCCATCCCTCCGCCAAAGCCCGACACAAGCTGAACCGCCATATCAAAATCTAAGCCGAGCTCCTCTGCAAAAGCGCCAACAACTGCTTGTGCGCAATTGTATCCCTGTAAGAATAGAGCTTTGGCCTTTTCTCCTTTTTCGCTCATTTTCATTCTCCTTTATAGACTTGGGGAGTCCCCCAATTTTTACTTCTTATAAATCTTCAAAACTTATCGAACTCTTTTATAACAGTCAATTTTATCATTTATCATCTAGGGCGTGAAGTTATTATAACATCCATCCTCAGATCGTTGTTTTCCTTTTCCTTATGAGCCAATGTTTATCTACCGGCTGATGTTTCAATTTTCTCCCAGCCGTCGGAAATCTTCGATTTCCGCTTACGGCGTGAGGTTATTATAACATCCATCCTCAGATCGTTGCTTTCCTTTTCCTCTTGAGCCGATGTTCCCTATCGGCTGATGTTTCAATGTTCTCTCAGCCGTCGAAAATCTTTGATTTCCGCTTACGGCGTGAGGTTATTATAACATCCATCCTCAGATCGTTGCTTTCCTTTTCCTTATGAGCCAATGTTCCCTACCGGCTGATGTTTCAATGTTCTCTCAGCCGTCGGAAATCTTCGATTTCCGCTTACGGCGTGAGGTTATTATAACATCCATTCTCAGATCGTTGCTTTCCTTTTCCTTATGAGCCAATGTTCCCTACCGGCTGATGTTTCAATGTTCTCTCAGCCGTCGGAAATCTTCGATTTCCGCTTACGGCGTGAGGTTATTATAACATCCATTCTCAGATCGTTGCTTTCCTTTTCCTTATGAGCCAATGTTCCCTACCGGCTGATGTTTCAATGTTCTCTCAGCCGTCGGAAATCTTCGATTTCCGCTTACGGCGTGAGGTTATTATAACATCCATTCTCAGATCGTTGCTTTCCTTTTCCTTATGAGCCAATGTTCCCTACCGGCTGATGTTTCAATGTTCTCTCAGCCGTCGGAAATCTTCGATTTCCGCTTACGGCGTGAGGTTATTATAACATCCATTCTCAGATCGTTGCTTTCCTTTTCCTTATGAGCCAATGTTCCCTACCGGCTGATGTTTCAATGTTCTCTCAGCCGTCGGAAATCTTCGATTTCCGCTTACGGCGTGAGGTTATTATAACATCCATTCTCAGATCGTTGCTTTCCTTTTCCTTATGAGCCAATGTTCCCTACCGGCTGATGTTTCAATGTTCTCTCAGCCGTCGGAAATCTTCGATTTCCGCTTACGGCGTGAGGTTATTATAACGCAAATTCACAATGGTTGCAATTTCCACTTGACTTCTTCGAAAAAACGTTCTATACTATCATATGCGAACATTTGTTTATTTCGAGGTACTCTTATGACGACCATGGAAAAATTGACCATTCTTACAGATGCTGCTAAATACGACGTAGCCTGCACTTCCAGCGGAATCGATCGCCGCGGAAAAACCGGACAACTAGGCAGTGCGGTTAAAATGGGCATATGCCACAGTTTTGCGTCGGATGGCCGATGCATTTCTCTTTAAAAGTACTCATGACCAATGCCTGTATTTACGACTGTCAATACTGTGTAAACCGCCGTTCCAACGATACGGCACGGGCGGCATTCACCCCACGCGAACTTGCCGATTTGACCATTGGATTTTACCGACGCAACTATATTGAAGGGCTTTTTCTAAGTTCTGCCGTTATCAAAAGTCCGGACTATACCTGTGAACTCCTCATCGAGACATTGCGCATCCTCCGAACAGAGTATGGTTTTCGCGGATATATCCATGTAAAAGCAATTCCCGGGGCCGACGAGAATTTGCTGACACGTTTAGGGATGCTTACCGACCGCATGAGCGTTAATATCGAGCTTCCATCCGAACGAAGCCTCAAACTTCTTGCTCCAGACAAGACAAAACATTCCATTTTAAAACCAATGGGGCTAATTGCAAATCGAATTCAAGAAGCCCATCACGACCTTGTCCGGTATCGAAACACGCCCAAATTCGCTCCGCCGGACAGAGTACCCAAATGATTATCGGCGCTACGCCGGACTCAGATTGGGACATTCTCCGCTTGACAGAAGGCCTCTACAAAAAGTATGGCCTACGCCGGGTATTCTACTCTGCCTATATGCCGGTTTCAGAAAATACGCTGCTCCCCCAAAGGGGACAAAGCCTCCTCTTTTACGTGAACACCGGCTCTATCAAGCGGACTGGTTGCTCCGCTATTATGGATTTGCTGCCGACGAATTGCTCGATGAACGCCACCCCAGCTTTCATCCTCTTGTGGACCCCAAATGCGGCTGGGCAGTCAATCATATGGAACAATTTCCCGTCGAAATCAACACAGCCCCCTATGAAATGCTTTTGCGAGTACCGGGGATTGGTGTGCGCTGCGCCCAACGCATCCGTGCTGTACGCCGGTGTCATTCCCTTGACTTTGACGGTCTGAAAAAGATTGGCGTTGTTTTGAAACGTGCGCAGTACTTTATCACCTGCTCTGGAAAGATACGGGAAGGCCTGCGTTTTACTCCTGAGAGTATTTTACGCGCTTTGATCTCCGAAGAAAAGCAAAAGTTCGTTGTTTCAGACATTCCAGAACAGCTATCCTTTTTTAGCACGCCCCCTGTTCCGAATTCAAGTGACACGACCAACTTTCCGGAACTCGCTCAAAAGGAGGCTTAATTTATGGTAGCCTATCGCTATGACGGCAGCTTTGAAGGTTTTCTATGTTGTATCTTTGAAAGCTATACCAAGCGTGAAGTTCCCGCACAGATTTTCTCTGATGAAGAAGCACAAGTATCACTCTACCCGGAAAAGTGGATTGAAACCGATTCCGGCCACGCGGAGCGAGTTTATGTTTCCCTATCCCGCAAAATCTCCCCGCAAGCCCGCGAATGGATTGAAGTGGGGTTTCTCTCCTGTCTACCGAAACGGGAACTCATACTTTACCGGTTCATCCGTATGGGTTATTCATATGGTGCACAGGTAACCAATTGGCTTGCCGACGACACGGTAAATACTCTGAATAAAGCAGTTTTTGCAGCCAGTCATGAAGCTCATCTCCTGACGGGATTTCTTCGTTTTTCTGAACAAAACGGTACTCTCGCCGCAATCATTACTCCGAAAAACCGGGTACTCCCCCTGATTTTGGAACACTTCAGCAGCCGTTTCAATGGAGAAACATTTCTTATTTATGATAAAACACACCATATGGCCCTCGTTCACCAACCGGGCCAGGACGCTATTATTCCTCTCGAAAACTTTACTTTGGAGCATCCAAATAAGACAGAACAACAATTTCGTGCACTTTGGAAACGATTTTATCACACCATCGGCATCGAAGGGCGTTTCAATCCAAAATGCCGTATGACCCATATGCCAAAGCGATATTGGGAAAACATGACTGAATTTCTTGATTCCGCTCTTCCAGGCAATGAAGTACCTGCCACAGAGATTTCTTCCCCAATGTCGCGAAAATATCTGGAATAGACCTTTTCCCCAAGCAGTCCCATTTACTATTGGTTGAACTATTTCCTCTTTCATTCTTCTATCTTTCGCAGGACCCCATTGTCACCCGCTATTCTTAAAAGTTACAAAACCATCGGCCGCCTCATGAGCCAAGCTTATGAGGCGGCCGATTTTATACAACCCTTATTGAGATAGGCTATTTTTGTGTGAAAAGGAAATTATCCCCTTCCTCTGAAAGGCTTCGTATAAAACCAATCCAACCACTATAACCGGGAGTTTCTTCCGACCGACATACTGGATGGTGTAGGCCTTTCGACCATTCGGCCTCCCGCCATAGCTGTGCTAAGTGATCAGCCAACCAGCGGTTTCTCTGCTGCATACAACTCCTGTTGTAGTGGGAACGCAGGCAAACACAATCGCCGCAATTTGCCAGAATTCCCAGATGGTGTGCCCATTGGCTTGCGGCTCAGTGGCCCGTCTGCGATTCGCGGGAAAGGATTGCAACCAACATATGGATTTTTCCAAAAAGTCGTGTTATATGCATTCCTTCATCAACACTTTGGTTTTGAAATGACAAGTTTTGATAGCCTATATAAACGCCAATATGTCCTTTTCCCTATTCATCTTCATATTGCGAATAGCAACGTCCAACCACAGGCGTACTCCATCGGAAGTTATATCCGCATAATCAAGAAAAGACTCGCAAACATCGGATCTAGCCATGTACCCTGCCATAAACGGATTTACACCATCCTTTTAAACACCGCTGCTTTCGTTCGAATGATTCGTATCACCAGAAGATTCCATTTCATTCACATAGTCCCTATAAGAAGTGGTACTCAAAACCTCTTTTGTGTCACCATCAATAAAATGAACTACAACATCAATTTTATCGGGCGCTACTCCTGCAAAAGACTGATAATACGCGCCCGTCATATAGAAAGCCAATGCATAGAAGTTATCCCATTGTGTATATTCGTCAGCATTTACCTGTATATTTACTTCGGAATAATCGTCCGTATAGTCGATCGACATAAAGGAGGCTACTGCATTCTCACCCTCTGTCAAGTTCTTAATGGATTCGTCCATACTTTCTTAAGTTCCTCGAGCATTTCTTTATGCTTGGTTTTCGTCATTGTATAGGTGACAGAACCATCCTCATGCACCACACAACCGCTATAGCCGTTTTCTTCGGCTGTCTTTTTGATGTCTTCTTCTGTCATGCTATCAAATAAAGCGGCGGGTAAGGTTACATCAACATTGAACAATCCCTCATCCACCTGAACGCCAGTCGAATTTTCTTCGCCATTGTTTTTGTTAACATCTCCATTCGATGCGTCTTGGCCACAAGCTGCCAAAGATAGTAATAGAACAAGTGACAGCAGTAAGGCAAAAAATTTTTTCATTTTCCTTTCCTCTCCTTATCCAAAACATAGCTATACAGTAAACCGCCCATTGTCCATAGAATTCAAACAATATACAAGTTTGCACACCATTTTCCGATTCATGGATGGGAACTTTGGGGCGGATTTCTGACTAGAATCAATTGAAAATTTCTTTTAATATTGTATAACATTTTCATATGGATTCCAAATCTATAATCATGCTTGTAGCGCTTAATGGATGAAATCATCCCCTGATTCTTCGTTTACTCGAATGTATTCTCAGATTTTTTGCTATATGTGAATTTTTTCAACCATTTCTGTACTAATGCCTTGGACAATCAAAACCGCTCGTAAAGGAGCGGTATGCTCAGATCCCAGAGGGGTCAGCAAGTACTGCCCCCTGGGTACTGAGGGTTTGTGATTGCATCACTGCTACAGGCAGCCGCTAAAAGCGGCTGTTTTCTTTTGCTTACTCTCTCCTGCTATCCGTAAACGGGTCCATGTATCCCTTGCGAGACATCTGGCCGCTTGCCAAATCTTCTTCCAATTGGTTTTGGATATACTCCTGGAGCCTCTTCGTATCCTTTCTTACTATCCACAAAGGGTCCTCGGCACCAGAAATTCCGGCCCTTGTATTTGTACTTTAGGTTTGCATGTCTATCGAAAATCATCAGCGCACTTTTGCTCTTGAGCGTCCCCACGAACTGTGCTATACACATAGCGGATACTCACTCGAAGATGAATGTGATCCGGGCACGCCTCGCCCTCGATGATCTCTACTTTCATCTCCTTACACAGCTTTTTGATGATTTTCATAATATCCCCGCGTAATGCCTTATAAATCATCTCCGGCGGCACTTTGGTGCAAATACCGGGCGGTGTTCGCACCGGTAGCCGGAGTGCGCCGTCTGCTTCCCTTCATGTTTCACTTGCGTAAAACCCTCCTGGCTCTTTCGTGATGCGGTTGCCAAACCATCTCAATTGTAATACGGAGGTTTTTGGCCAAGGCTTTTTATTTCACCCCTTGTAGAACCAGGGGCAAGCCTAATGGCAACAACAAAAGAGGATGCAATACGGCTTCGTATTGCATCCTCTTTTTCTCTGTGATTCATTTCCATCAAGCTGGTTCCGGGATATGCTCGCTGTAATGATGCGCCTCTTCCAGCATCATGTCCTTAACCTTCATCAGGCGAATCTGCGTGCTGCGCTCGTTTTCATCGAGCTTCATGGTGATGTATTTGATATTCGCCTGCATCTGCGGAATCATCACATGTTCCAGTGCGTTGACCCGCCTGCGCGTCTTTTCGATCTCAGCCGCCATCAGCTGACACGACTTCTCAATCTCAGCCAGACGCAGCATGTCCGGCAGGACATCTGCCAAAGACTTCACCGCCGCATCCAAATCGCTGGACGTAAATGCAAAGCCGTAGGAATAAATATCGTTTGCATCCGAAGTGCGGGTCTTATAGGTGAAAACCGGAATGTCCACACTCATCACGTTGCGCGCGCTACACTCCAAAAAGACTTCCTGCTTCGGCGTCATCAACGCCACATCGAGCACTGGGTCCTGCATACCCGCTCGCGCCAGAACAAAATTCTGATTGGCTGCCGCGATACCAGCCTCTACCTTTTCGCGCAGGGCCTTATTCTCCCGAACCAAATCCAAAAATTGGCGCATCAGCTCGTCGCGCTTATCCTTCAGAAGCTTGTGCCCCCGTGTGGCAGTCACAAGTTTTTTCTTCAGGCGCGTCAATTCCATTCGCGTTGGGTTTACATGGGTTGCCGCCAAAGATGTCTCCCCCTTTCCGTGAGGCAACGCAGTGGATTACGCTTCCCGTTCGCGCTGCGCCTTTGCTTTATCGTAATATTCATCCAGGAAGGCATCTTTGATACGCTTCAATTCACTGCGCGGTAGAATGGAGAGCAGTTTCCAACCGATTTCTAACGTCTCTTCAATATCGCGGTTTGCATTGTATCCCTGGGAAACATATTCCCGCTCAAATTCATCTGCAAATTGCGCATACAGCTTATCCATATCCGTCAGAGCTGCCTCGCCGAGAACCGTCATCAATTCCTTGGCTTCCTTACCGCGCGCATAGGCTGCAAAGAGCTGGTTCATCGTATTGGCGTGGTCGGCGCGGGTTTTTCCCTCTCCGATTCCCTTATCCTTCAAACGGGACAGGGAAGGCAGTACATCAATCGGCGGCGTGACGCCCTTGCGGTACAATTCACGGCTTAAAATGATCTGCCCTTCTGTAATATAGCCTGTCAGGTCGGGGATCGGGTGGGTCTTGTCGTCCTCAGGCATGGTCAGAATCGGAATCATTGTGATGCTTCCATTTTTGCCCTTTTGCCGTCCAGCACGCTCATACAGGGACGCAAGGTCCGTATACATATAACCTGGATACCCACGGCGTCCGGGCACCTCTTTGCGTGCAGCGGAGACCTCGCGCAGGGCATCGGCATAGTTCGTGATGTCGGTCAAGATGACCAGTACGTGCATGTTCTTTTCAAAGGCAAGATACTCGGCGGCGGTCAATGCCATACGAGGCGTTGCAATTCGCTCGACCGCTGGATCATTCGCTAAGTTGACGAACATCACCGTACGGTCGATGGCGCCAGTCTCTTTAAAACTCTGAATAAAGAAGTTGGATTCCTCGAATGTGATACCCATGGCGGCAAATACGACCGCAAACGGTTCATTCGTGCCGCGCACCTTTGCCTGGCGGGCAATCTGCGCCGCCAAATTTGCATGCGGTAAGCCGCTGGCGGAAAAGATCGGCAGTTTCTGACCGCGCACCAACGTGTTCAGGCCATCAATTGCAGATATACCCGTTTGGATAAATTCCTGCGGATAATTGCGCGCCGCGGGGTTCATCGGCAATCCATTGATGTCCATACGCTTGTCCGGGAGGATCTCCGGCCCCCCGTCGATCGGACGGCCAAGACCGTCGAACACGCGGCTGAGCATATCCTCTGAGACGCCCAACTCCATGCTGCGCCCCAAAAAGCGCACCTTGCTGTTGCTCAGGTTGATACCGGTGGAGCTCTCAAAAAGCTGAACCAATGCGTTGCCGCCGTCGATCTCCAATACTTTGCAGCGGCGTTTCTCCCCGCTGAACAGCTCGATCTCCCCCAGCTCGTTATAGGTCACGCCTTCCACGCCGCGCACCAACATCAGAGGACCCGCAACTTCCTGTATGGTTCGGTATTCCTTTGGCATTTAGAAGTCCTCCTTTTGCGAAAGCTCTTCAATCTGTTTGGAAAGCGCTTTCAAAATTGCCTCATATTCGGCCCGCATATCCTGTTCCTGGATATACTTGAAACGGCCGATGCGTTCACGCACAGGCAGCTTTACCAAATCATCGATGGACGCCCCCTTGCCCAGGGCCTCCACCGCTTTGTCGTAATAGTCCAATACCAGTTGCATCATCGTGTATTGCTTTTGCAACGGCGTATAGGTGTCCACTTCATGGAAAGCATCCTGATGCAAGAAATCCTCACGAATGGAACGGGATGCTTCGAGTTTCAAGCGGTCCGGCGCCGAAAGGGCATCCATACCGACCAGCTGAACAATCTCGTTCAATTCTGCTTCCTCCTGCAAGAGACGCATCAAACGCGCACGCAGGTTCATCCAATCTGCATTTACGTGTTCATTAAACCATTTCTCCATGGTGTCGACATACAGGGAATAACTGGTCAACCAGTTGACCGCTGGGAAATGACGTTTGTAGGCAAGATCCGAATCCAGGCTCCAAAATACCTTGACGATGCGTAGGGTTGCCTGCGAAACCGGTTCGGAAATATCGCCGCCCGGGGAGAAACAGCGCCAATGACAGACAGCGCGCCTTCACGCCCTTCGCTGCCAATGGTTACCACACGGCCCGCACGCTCGTAGAACTGCGCCAGACGGCTGCCCAAGTACGCGGGATAGCCCTCTTCGCCGGGCATCTCTTCCAGTCGCCCGGACATTTCGCGCAACGCCTCCGCCCAACGGGAGGTCGAGTCCGCCATCAGGGCGACGGAATAGCCCATATCGCGGAAATACTCCGCGATGGTGATCCCCGTATAGATGGACGCTTCACGTGCCGCAACTGGCATGTCGGAGGTATTGGCGATTAAGACAGTGCGCTCCATCAGGGAGAAACCCGTCTTTGGGTCCTTCAATTCCGGGAATTCGTTCAAAACGTCCGTCATCTCGTTGCCGCGTTCGCCGCAACCAATATAGACAACGATATCCGCTTCTGCCCACTTGGCCAGCTGGTGCTGTACGACGGTTTTTCCACTGCCGAACGGTCCCGGAACCGCTGCTACACCACCTTTTGCAATGGGAAACAGCGTATCGATGACACGCTGCCCTGTGACAAGCGGCATATCCGGGGACAACTTCTGCTTGTATGGCCTGCCGACACGCACCGGCCATTTTTGCAGCAAGGTCAGATTCTGGCTGGAACCGTTTGGCGTATCCACCACCGCAACGGTCTCGTCGATGTTATAATCGCCCTCCTTGATCGAGCGCAATGTCCCCATCAATCCGTTGGGCACCAGAATTTTGTGGACCACAATCGGCGTCTCCTGGACTGTACCGATGATATCGCCGCCCGTGACGGAATCGCCCGCCTTTTTCAGCGGCTGAAAATGCCATTTTTTCTGATGATCCAGCGCGGGGATTTCCACACCGCGCTGCAGATTGTTGCCTGAGACCTTCATGATCTCCTCCAGCGGACGCTGGATTCCATCGAAGATGCTTCCGATCAGGCCGGGACCTAACTCCACGGAGAGAGGCGCGCCGGTGGATTCCACCGGTTCGCCCGGGCCAAGTCCGGAGGTCTCCTCGTAGACCTGGACGGAAGCCTGGTCGCCGTGAATCTCGATGATCTCGCCGATCAGGCGTTGTTCGCTGACGCGCACCACGTCAAACATGTTCGCGTCTCGCATTCCTTCAGCGATGACCAGCGGGCCGGCAACCTTTTTTATGGTTCCTTTGCTCATTGTTCTGATCGTTCCTTTCTGCGGGAAAGCACTGCTGCGCCCTCCCAGAGTTCCGGAAATCTATCCGATTCATAAAATTAATTATTAAAGATAATGTCGGAGCCGACCGCCTGTTCCACACTCTTCTTCACTGCAGCGACACCCTTTCCGGTATTGCCAGACGCTCCCGGAATCAAAATAATTGCGGGCAGCATCTGCTCCCGGTAACGGTCAATCTCTGCCTCAAGGGTCTCTGCCAGCGCCTCGGTGATATAGACCACCGCGTATTCCTGCTCCGCCAATCCCCGCAGCTTCCGGGCCGCTTCGATTGGGTCGGTCACGGGATAGGTGTCCAGCCCCAAGGCCGCAAAGCCATAGATGCTGTCCCGATCTCCCATCACTGCAATTTTATACATGGCACTCCCCCCTAAACATTGCGGTACATTTCCCGCATACGATCGCGCACCGCTTCTTCCCGCAGATGGTTCCATTTTCCGGAAAGAATGATGCGCACTGTTTTTACCTCGTTCTCCCTCGCCAGGATATACGCGGCCAGCGGTCCAATGGTAAAGGGGTTGTACTGTTGTGGACGAATATCCCGTATAATCAGGTTGTCACACCAGCGCTCAAACGCAGAAGGCGATTCTTGCAGCACCGGCACCGCATCCGCATAGGCCGTCCTTTGCAGATAGCTGTAGACCGCATCTTGCCCCTCGAGGGAAGCTTTCGCAAGCTGCTCAACATCGAGGGAATCGCAAGGGGCCAACGCGCGCTTGAGAAAATCCAAGGACTTTCCGGTTTTTTGTGCGCGAACCGCAATTTTGATGTCTGCAGCGGCTACGGTTAGCTCCGCATATTCCCGAATGATCGGGTGATCCGCTGCTTTTCCAGCTGCATAGATTGCATCCAAGGCCGCGCGATCGACTATGACGTCGCAAAGCTGGCCGTCACGTGTATGCAACAAGAGATCAAACGCCTCTTTTGCAGGGGCCCGCATTGCCTCTGGTAACAGGGAATAATCCTGTTCGCGAAGCGCCTTCAGCATGGTTTCCGGCTGTACAGTCCCATGTGAGAAAAATGCCTCGCGCCGTTCTGTATCCAGATACACCATTTTGATCGCGGCCTTTAGATTGTGGTAGTCGTTTGCATAGAGGAACACGTCAAAGACCGATACATCGTCCACCAATTCCTCCATCAGGGCCCAGGTTTTTTCCTGTTCCCCTTTGAGGATTTGTTCCGCGTCCGTTGCCGTCCCGTCTCCCCAACCTTTTTCTGACAAAAGCTGGATGCATTCTGCATAGCTTTTCGCTGCCAGCAACTGTTCCAGGAAAGCACTTTTCAAAAGGCTGAGCTCTTTCGTGCGGATGCGGGCGACTGCATAGGTGTATTGTTTTTCCGCCATATCAGTATCCTCCCGCAAAGAGCAGCGCATGCAGTTTATCCTGCAAGCTGTCTCTTGCGGCGTCGAATAGCGCCGCGAAAGAGCAGTTTTGCTCCACGCCGCCATACACCAGCACAAAGCCGCCTTCCATGTTCCGCGGCTCACGGGATATTTTTAAGCTGCCTCCGGCCGGGACGGCCTGCGCAAGTTCTTGTTCAAACCCTTTGGGCAGGCGATCCAGATCCCTTTGTGAGAAAAAGATCTCGCCGTTCTGGGCTAGCGCGTACTTATGGACTAATTTTTGTATATTGGCAAAATAATCCGCAGGCGCAAGCGCATCCATCGCCCGCAAGCTTTTGTCCATCAACTCCCGAATAATCTGCTGCTTGGCCGCAAGGATGCTCTGCCGTTTTTGCAGAGCTGCCGCGGACTCTGCCCGGCTTTGTAGGTCTTTCACCTTTTCCTTTGCCTGTTCTGCAATTTCCTGCGCGCGCGCTTCACCGCGCGACCGTGCCTCCTGTGCAATTTGCGCCGCTTTCTCCTCCGCGTCCCTGCGGATAGAGGCCGCGGAGGCCGCCGCGTCGTCTTCAATCTGTTTAATGATTTGTTCCAATCCAGTCATGCGCAGCGCTCCTTTTCCATATCATATTTTGGCGGGGGCGGATCATACCGGCAGACCGCCGATGCCTGTAATCGCCAGGATGGAAACCAGAAGCGCAAGGATGGCGTAGGTTTCGACCATGGCGGGGAAGATGATGGCCTTGCCGAGCTGATCGGGGCGCTTCGCAACCAGACCGATGCAGGCGACCGACGCACGGCTCTGTTTCAGAGCCGACCAATAGCCAACAATCGCCATCGGCAGGCAGGCCAGAAAATACAGAAATCCCTTTGCCAGAGACATTTCATAATTACCGCCCAGAATACCGATCTGGGAAAGCGTGATAAACGCGATCAACAGGCCGTAAATGCCCTGTGTGCCGGGAAGCAGCTGTAAAATCAAAACCTTACCGAATTTAGACGGGTCCTCTGTTACAACGCCTGCGGCAGCCTCGCCCGCACGGCCAACGCCTACTGCGGAACCAGCGCCTGCCAACAATGCCGCTAGAACTGCGCCAAGCAAAGCAAGTACAATACCCATGTTTTCCATAATTATTTTTCCTCCCTGATTTTGTAGTATTTGGTATGGACGCCGAATGGCGCAAATTTACGCCCGCCGCCCTCATAAAATTTTCCAAAGAACTCCACAAACTGGAGACGATTGGTATGCACATAAGCGCCCAATAAATTGATCCCCAGATTGATGGTATGGCCAACGAGAAACACCAGGATAAACATGATCGCTCCACCGACTCCACCGCCGCCCATACTGCCCATCTGATTAATCACCGTTGCAATGACGCTGGTTGCAAGTCCCAAGGCAAGCAGGCGGGAATACGACAGGACATCGCTTAAATAGCCAGTGACGTTATAAAGGCCGTAAAGGCCCTTGAGCAGCCGTTTGATCGGATTGCGAGATTCGCGTCCCGATGTAAAAATAATACCAACTGCACCGATCCCTGCGACAATTGCAGCTACGTTCCCCACTTGAGCGGGTAAAATAAAGCTGAGTTGCGCGATGTCTACAAACATCTGATTGGACAACATAAACACAACTGCGCCGCCTACCAGCATATACCAGAATATCACGTCGTACAGAGCATCCTTGTACTTCTTTTGCCGGCAAAGTTGGTAAAGCTGCATAGCCAAACCCGTGAACAAGTGGATCACACCGACCAAGAGCGCAAACATCAGCATGCGCATCGGTTCTTTGAGAGGCTCAAACCAAAGTGGCTGGAGCGCCACTTCGTTTCCAAAGAAGGTCCGGGAGACGACTGCCAAGGCATCTCCAAAGAAACTTCCAAACAGGAATCCCCAAACCGTAGTGGAAATCCCACAGAAAAAAAACATCCGCAGCGTCTTGCGAAGCCCATCCTCCATATTCTTGAATTTGAGCAACACAAGTCCGCAACCAATCACCATCAGCAGCCCATAGGCAGCATCGGAGAGCATCATGCCAAATAGAAAATAATAAAAGACTGCCATGACCGAGGTGGGGTCCACCTCGCCTTTGCCAGGAAGGCTAAAGGATTCCAAAACCCCCTCCACTGGCTCTGTAAACTTGTTGTTCTTCAGGAGTACAGGTACATCCTCGTCCTCCGAGGGATTTTCGAGTTCCACCGCCGCGCCAAACCGCTGCTCCAGTTCCTGGGCGAGCTTCCCCGCATCCCTTTGGGGAATATATCCGGTGAGCACAAAGGTTCGCCGCGACTGCATGAGGCGGCCAATCACCTCATATTTCTCTTGACGCATGGTCAGGTAATCCACCATGAATTTGAGATCATCCCGTTGCGGGGCATAACTTTTGATCTCTTCTTCCGCCTCTTGCATGGTTTTTTGCTGCTCCTCAATTCGCCCTTGTAACGTTTGCATACGTTCTGCGGGGGGCGTTTTTGAAGGCGAAGCAGGTTTGGCAAAGCCCAAGGTACGCAAAGCTTCTTCCACCGCAGGAGCATCCCGCCGGTTACAAAGCAAAAAGATGCAAGTCTGCTCCTGAGAGGTACTGATCACATCCACATGAAGAGGGACCTTGGGTACCAATAAAGCCAAGTTCTCCTCCAACACAGGTTCTGTATACGCCGTTGGAAGCGTCCCAACAAAAGAAGCCGTACATTTTGTCCCCTGGATTCTCATGGAGACATCGAGATTCACCCAGGGATTCAGGGCTTCTATTTGCGTCTGCAATTTTTGGATCGTCCCTTGGCTGTCTGCAATATCCTTTGAGAGTTCATTCAGACGATGAACCACATGGAGCACACTGTCGCTTTTTTCTCGGAATGCATCGTACTGTACCGCCGGAATTTCCTTGCGTCCTTCCAGCGAAGCAAACAGAGACTTTTTCTCGGGCATATACTGGTGGAGTACATCCAATGCCTGTTTTGAAGCGGCAATGTTCTTTTCAAACTGTGTTTTTTGTGCGGTCATATCGATCCGCCGGAATACGCTGTCTTCCTCCAACACGTCGTTGATCTCCACCGCGCCACACCGCTGTATCCATTCCAGAATGGGCTTTCGGTTTTTCCTGAGAGCGTATATGCTGATGCGCTGCATCTGCAATACCGCCATAAGTGCAATTCCTCCTTTCGGAATTGGTTTTTACTCGCTACTATCCGACGAGTTCGGCAATCACACAGGCGATTGCCTCTTTTTCCTTTTTTGTGCATGCGCACGCAGCGCCGCAATCTCTTGCTCGGCTTCTTGAGCAGCCTTCGCCACACGGGATTCTCCCTGCTTGCTCGCCGCCTGCAAGGAATTCCGGGCCTGCTTGTCCGCCTCAGCAGCCATATGTGCCACCGTCTGTTCTGCATCTTTGCGGGCCTGCTGTAACAATTGCTCAGCCTGCTGTGCTGCATCCCGTTCGGTCTGCTCTGCTTTTCGTTCCGTCTCCCGTACGATGTCGATTGTCTGCTGTGCCATACGGTTTCATCACCCCCTATTCCTTTTTGGTTATGCATGGCCCCATGTCTGGGGTCCTTATGGATTCCAAAATTATCTTCATTGTACATGAAAAGAATGGAAAGTGCAACAATATTGACCAACATTTTTCTGATAAAATTTGTATTTTGTACAATCCGATCAATTTTTTCGGTTGACCAAGTTTTTTGTCAAAAGGTCACCAGATTCGCCCCTTTTATCCCACCAAAAATCAGACGAAATTTTCTTTGATTCGTCAATAAATTTATGAATTTCGCTCCATTGATTTCAGTGCGCTAAATCGGTATAATAAATAGTATTATAGTCTGCTCATCTGAAGCAGTAATTTATAGGAGGTTGCACCATTATGAATCGCGTTTATAACTTTTCCGCGGGCCCCTCGATGCTGCCCGAAGCTGTTCTTCGCCGCGCTGCGGACGAAATGTTGGACTATCAGGGCAGTGGCCAATCGGTTATGGAAATGTCCCATCGTTCTAAGGTCTATGAGGGTATCATCGGTTCTGCCGAAAGCCTGCTCCGTGAAGTCATGAATATTCCCGACAACTACAAAGTCTTGTTCTTACAGGGTGGTGCATCCTCCCAGTTTGCAATGGTTCCCATGAATTTGATGACCAAAAGCGGCAAGGCCGACTTTGTGATTACTGGCCAGTGGGCTACAAAGGCATATAAAGAAGCGGCCCGCTACGGTGAAGCGAATGTTGTGGCTTCTTCTAAGGATCAGACCTTCTGCTATATACCGAAGCTCGATCCTTCTACCTTTACCAAAGATGCGGACTATTTCCACATCTGCATGAACAACACCATCTACGGTACCAAATTTACAAAGTTGCCGGAGACGGGAGAGGTCCCGCTGGTAGCGGATATTTCCTCCTGCATTTTGAGTGAACCGATCGATGTGAACAAGTTCGGCGTATTGTATGCAGGCGCTCAAAAGAACATGGGACCGGCCGGTTTGACGGTTGTCATTATCCGCGAGGACCTGATCGGCCATGCGATGGACATCACTCCCACCATGTTTAACTATCAGACCCATGCGGACAATGGTTCTATGTTTAATACACCGCCATGCTATGCAATCTATATCAGCATGCTCGTACTCGATTGGATCAAGAACACCATGGGCGGCCTTGAGGAAATGAAAAAATACAATGAGAAAAAGGCGGGTATTCTGTATCATTATCTGGACAACTCCAAGATGTTCCGTGGAACCGTCGTTCCGAAAGACCGCTCTTTGATGAACGTCCCGTTCGTTACAGACAGCGACGAACTGAACGCAAAGTTTGTCAAAGAGGCCGAGGCAGCTGGTTTCGTCAATCTAAAGGGCCATCGTTCGGTCGGTGGAATGCGCGCTTCGATTTACAATGCTATGCCGATGGAAGGCGTCGAAAAGCTCGTAGAATTTATGAAGAAGTTTGAAGAAGCCAACGCATAAGCCCTGTTGCTTACATAGTATGGCATTTAGAAAGATCCTTTATTTTTGAAAGATACAGGTGATAAACATGTACAATGTGAAATGCTTAAATAAAATTTCCTCCGTGGGCCTGGACCGTTTTGGTGCAAACTATACCTGCGGCGAAGACGTCGAAAATCCAGAGGCAATCCTGGTTCGTTCCGCTTCCATGCATGAGATGGAGCTGCCCAGTAACTTGTTGGCAATTGCGCGCGCAGGCGCGGGTGTCAACAATATTCCGTTGGACAAATGCAGTGAAGCAGGAATCTGCGTCTTTAATACACCGGGCGCCAATGCCAACGCTGTCAAGGAGCTGGTTATCGCGGGGTTGCTGCTCGCCTCTCGTAAGATTGTTTCCGGTATTGAATGGGCAAAGAGCTTGAAGGGCAAGGGCGCAGAAGTTGGTAAACTGGTCGAAAAGGGAAAAAGCCAGTTTGTTGGACCGGAAATCAGCGGAAAACGCCTTGGTGTTATCGGCCTTGGCGCCATCGGTATTCTGGTGGCCAACGCTGCTAAGAGCCTTGGCATGGAAGTCTATGGCTACGATCCGTATTTGAGTGTTGATGCCGCGTGGGGCCTTTCCCGCTCCACCAAGCATGCGCAGACATTGGATGAAATCTATGCAAACTGCGATTATATCACTGTTCATGTTCCGCTTACGCCGGACACCAAAGAAATGATCAACGCAGAAAGTATTGCTAAGATGCAGGATCATGTGCGTATTCTAAACTTTGCACGCGGTGACCTGGTAAATTCTGCTGACCTCCTAAAAGCATTGGCAGACGGAAAGGTTGCTTCCTATGTGACGGATTTTCCGACGGATGAGATGTTGGGTGTAGAGGGTGTTGTCGCTGTTCCGCATCTGGGCGCATCCACCCCGGAGAGCGAGGACAATTGTGCGCGTATGGCAGCCGACGAGCTCAAGGATTATCTCGAAAACGGCAACATCTTGCACTCTGTAAACCTTCCAAATGTTTCCATGCCGCGTGATCCGGCTTTCTCCCGTATTTGTATCATTCACCGCAATGTCCCGAATACGATCAGCCTTTTGGCCGGTAAGCTTGCGGAGTTCGGCATCAATATTGAGAATATGCAGAGTAAATCCCGTAAGGATTACGCTTATACCCTTTTGGATGTCACAGGCGACCTCAACGGAAATGCTGCAAAGATTGAAGAATTTCCGGATATCATTAAGGTCCGTGTGATCTAAAACGAAATTTTTCGTTCACACCTGAAAAAATACTGTCCGCCTGTTGTGAAATTCATCACAACAGGCGGATTTTTGTAAGTGAAGAAGGAGGTCCTTACACTCTATAAAATGGAGCATTCCGCAAGCTTTCTCCTTATGAAAGACCCTATGACCGACAAGATTGCCAACTTCTATAGCAGGCCAAGTTTTCCCCAACATAATGGAACGATCCATGCACATCCATATCCTCGGACCCGTTCTACTGGAAAAAGAAATTCTTCATAAAAGAACAACGATAAACGGCGATCGACCTCTATACATTGACCATCGCTCTCATAAACAAAAATTATTTTCACGATGAACCCGTTATACTCCTCACGAAAAGTGTTCTGAAAGTATTCTATATGGGGATTGCATCCCCCATATAGGACGACCTTGTACCACATACTATCGATCTGCAAATTACATTTATTATGAGGAAACAAGTATGCATGTTATTGATAAGCCCTAAAATACCACGTGTACTTCAAAATACCTACATATACTCTTACACATGGGAGTTCCTTCAGAATGAACCATGTACCAACTACTGACTATGGACAAAGCAAACCATTACGGTAGTTCGATGAATTTGCCTATAGAGGCAAGTAAGGCAGATTATCAAGACAGGGTTGCCGCATTTGCCTATACCGGGGTATAGGCAAGCAAGGCAGACGATCAAGATAATCATTACATGCGTTTGCCTATATCTGATAGGCAAACGCGGCTAACCAATATAACGAGTACACTCCATAAACTGCGCTAGATCTTGGACGGCAATCTCTATGAGATCGTCAAATCTCTGACGGATAAACCTTTAGAGGTTATTTTCTATCATCATCAAAGCGAACGAAAAGAGCTTCTACGAAGATCACCATCTACCAGGCTTAAAAAAGGGACAAATACATGAAAGAAAACTTTTTCGACGGGATTGCAGTTCAAGAACTCTTGATACTTTATATGTAAGCCCTATTGAGATCTTTTTCTATCTTCACAATTTCAGTTCGGAACAAAACTATTCATAATTACATCCTAGAAGTGAATTTTTGATACAGCGCTTAGGAGGGCGGTGCTCTGTCCAGCTGAGCTATTGGCGCATATACAATTTTTATTCGTTTCTGTGACCCCGGCGGTTGAGAACCCGCCAAATGTTAGGAGGCGGACCCTCTATCCCGGTGAGGTACGGGGGCTTATACAGAGAATATTCCATTTTACAAGACTCCTGGATTCGAACGATTCGATTTTTAGGAATTTTTTGTTCTTCCGTTGTCATGTTCTCTTTTTGTTCCTTACCGATCGATCAAAATCATACCTTCCATCCCTTTTGATTCACAGCCCTAGATCGTTCAAAACATCAACATCATTTTCCAACTTTTATTTTTCAACTCTATTTTCCTTCTAAAAATATAGCGATTGTATGTATACCATGTGCAACGGCTTTTTCCCATTCCAGTATTCTTACAATCAACGGGAAAGAGCGCTTTTCGAATATCCATTGGGAACACTTATAATCGTTCTAAATCATATGATAAACCGCTTATGCCATCAGTAAAATACAGGGGAATTCCCTAAACAAAAGGGTGGGACGAAATTCGTCCCACCCTTTTTAGCTTTCCATTCCTTACCGGTTGTCCACAGCAATTTTGCCGCGTGCAATAACCATTTTAATATTCAAATCATTGTCCAATACCACTAGATCGGCACGTTTTCCCACTTTAATGCTGCCAATATTGGCATCCTCGTGGATTTCACGGGCTGGATTAATGGTTGCGCTCTTAATTACCTGTTTAAACGGTACACCGAATCGCACCAAATTGCACACTTCCTGGTGCATATTGGTGGTCGATCCAGCAATTGTTCCATCCTTTAAGCGCGCCTGACCATCTTTGACATAGACCGTTTGCCCTCCTAGCTCGGAAATGCCGTCCGGTTCACCCGCCGCACGCATGGAATCACTGATAATCACCGTACGATCCTCCCCAAGCTGGCGGAATGTAATCCGCAACACTGCTGGATTAATATGGAACCCATCGCATATGATTTCTGCGCGCACACGCTCATCGTCAAATACAGCGCCAACTACACCCCGGAGAACGATGCGTCATACCACTCATCGCATTGTATAAATGGGTGGCATGCGTTATGCCGATATTAAAGGCATGCTTTGCTTGATCATAATCGGCATCCGTATGGGCAATCGAAACAGTGCAAAGTTTGCTCGCTTTTTTGATGAATTCATCGGCTCCCTCACACTCTGGCGCAATATCTACCAGTTTGATAATGCCTCCACACCCATCGTAGAACCTCTTGAACTCCTCCCAATCTGGATTTTTGACATATTCACCCTTCTGTGCGCCTTTTTTATTAATAGAAATATACGGCCCTTCCATATTGACTCCCATAATTGCCGCACCAAAGGGACGGTCATCCATGCAAGCTTTTACACTAGCCAAAGCATCTTCAATTTCTTCATGGGAAACCGTCATCGTTGTAGGACAGAAGCTGGTCACCCCCTTCGTAACTAAATGGGCGGCCATTTTTGCCAGTCCCGCAGTAGATGCATCACAAGTATCCGCACCAACACAGGCATGAATGTGAATGTCTACGAAACCAGGGACTATTACACATCCGGAAAGATCAATCTCTTCATCCCCATGGAGTTCTGGGGCAATCTCCGCAATTTTTTCGCCATCTGTAGATAGGCAGGCATCCACCAATGTAAACGTATCATCCATAATCTTTGCATTCTTCAGAATCATTTTTTCACCTCATCTGGGAGTGCGTTCTGAAAGCGGCTGTATGCTTCCCTAGCCCTCTGCAAAATTCCTTCCCATGGAACAAGCATCACTTCGCAGTTCTTGTTGTAAAGTCGATGTATTTGCAAAGAGGACCACAGATATTCCTCCGCTGTAGAAGCCTCTTTTTTATTTTGATAACTTCATTATAGCCCAAAGTTTTTCCTCTTACAACTCACTAGGCAAGAAATATCAAAAGAATACACAATTATGCACGTTTCGTTTCATCTTAAAAAATTTTCCAATAAGCCATATTTTAAATAATAAATTGTATATTTATATATTATAATACTATTTGTATATAAGTTTCTAAAAAGCATTGTATTATTAACAATCTATACGATTTGCATCCTATATAGAGATGAAACATTGTAAAGTCGATGCATTTCGCGGTACAACCTTTAAAAAGCGACAGCTCTTATTATTTAAGACCTTTCAAAAAAATCACCTCAAGGATATAAATTAATTATACAGGAATGCAAAATTAATAAAAAATTCCCCGGCGGAGCTGGTAGTTTTTCATTAACGGATGAAACCGCATGTTACTAGCCACGCGTCACGCCATGTCGGTACGATCTGACATCTGCATAAGCTTTTATTTGCTACCCCTAAACAGATTTCTTAGAAGTTTCCCATCTTCAGACGTTCTCCACCTTTATCTTCTTCTAACTGTCTTTGAATATATTCTTTTATCTTTTTCACATTCTTTCCTGCTATACCCACATAATATCTGCGGTACTAAAACATCTCGGTTCGTTTATTTGTAGGAGGGACCTATTAAAATGACCATCGCCAACAAATTGGATGGCATCTCTGTCGCTACTATACTTCCGGTACTTATACTTCCATTCCGCATACTTTTCATATCCTGGTAGCCTATACAACTGGTCACATTTCCTTTCGATGGAATCTCTACAAGCATAGGTACATAATCCGAGTACACCTCTTCTTTTATTATTTTTAATCTTCTTCTACTCGCATAACATTTGCAAGATCTTTACTACTTCTCCTTGCCAAAATACCTTTCTCCGATATTTCGGCGCAAATACCACATGGAGCCGAATCACACATTTCTCGATGGGGAAAGGTCATATGAAACATAATTTTCTCTTTTTGATAAATTACGGCCCCGATCTGTTTCGATTCCTATCAATAGCTCTGTATACTATTTGCATTTCCAAGTCGTATGTGCTTAACTCTGCTTGTCATTCATTTTTGGATGTTCCCTTCCTTTGTTGTTCCTTGCAGTTATCAAACCGTAAGAAACAACAAAAGGAGTTTCGATTGTCATCTCTGGCATTAACCTTCTTTTGAACCATTCCCCTAACGAATGGTTTTCTCTGTACAAAAAATGGACCAGCGTGATACATTCACACTGGTCCATTGTAAAATAACTAAATCTGCAAATGTGTTGGGCCCGACAAAAGCCGTTCTATTACCATGGCCTACTTATCAGCCGTAAGCGATTTGTCCCTCACAGTGCAGAACCACTTTCGAATCACCGGGCATCTGTGTATACAAACCTGTCTTTTCGCCAGGATTTCCAACCGCCCATACACGGAATGTATATACGTTTCCGCTCTTTCCTACATACTGGGTCTTAAATACATTTCCATTGCCCACTGTGAAGCTCGGCATATTATTGGAACCCGTCACAGTCATTTGAACGTCATAGCTTCTTCCCTTGTACACACCGAAGTTAACACTCGGATTGCAAAAGGCAGAACCATTCGGAGAAGTCCCGACTGTCACAGGGAAAGAAGCGCTGTAACTGCCGCTCGTGATGGTAATTGTTGCCGTGCCAGCGGATTTTCCTTGAATCTGATACAGATAGGCATGGGAATAATTGCCACGCAAGTCTGCGCGATTGGAACGGTCTGCCTGGTACTTGACCGTAACCACATTTGGATTACTGCTTGTACAAGTCGGCACCGTCGCAGCGTTGGTTCTTGCCAAAGGATAATATACATTCCCAACATTGAACGAATAGGAACTGGTATCCAAAGATAGAGCAGAGCCGGAATTTACAATTGCATTGGTCGAAACCGTCACGGTCAGCGTTGCTGAAGCATATCCCGTCGCAGATACAGTCAGCGTAGCTGTTCCAGAAGAAACACCTCTCACCGTAACCGTAGAACCGCTCTGCGTTACACTCACTGCGCTGGAATTGGAGGATACGCTAAAACCTCCATTGGTTGGGTTGGTCACTGTAAACGTATTGGTCCCATTGACTGCTACGGTCAGAGAGGTTGTGCTCAAACGAACAGCTGCACCATAAGAGGAACCAAGATTCTCAAAATCAATATCGTTTTCCTCGGCATATTTCTGCGCCGCGGTTCCATTATAGCCTTTAATCAGAGTAAAGTCGTCAAACGCATCATAACCGATTCGAGTGACATTGGGTGGAATGGTAACTTCCTCCAAACTGTCGCATCCAGCAAAAGCACTGTCACCGATACTCGTCACATAACTCCCGATGGTGACAGAACGCAAATCCGTGCAATCCTGAAAAGCATTATCCGGTATCTTCGTTAGACTTGTCGGCAAAGTTGCACTTCTCAGGGAAGTACATCCACTAAACGCTTCAATTCCCATCTTTGTGATACTATCGGCAAAGGTAACAGAAGTCAAGTTCTCACAATTGGCAAAAGCACGCTCACCGATCTCTACAGGACCTTCTTCCATCGAAACACGTTTGACGGTAGAATCCTCAAAAGCGCCGTCTGAGATAATGTCAACCGTATCCGGCAAATAAACATTCTTTTCCGAACCGCCGCTTGCAAAAATGGAAGAATCGCCGTCCCCTATACGGGTGATCGTTCTGCTCTTTATTTTACTCGGAATTGTAATCGAGGACTTTGAATCATAATATTCACCGTCATCCTCCACCCGTACAACGGCATATTTTCCATCCACACGGTCGACTTCATATGCGTCGTCCATATCGGACGCAAAAGCTGTGCTGCTAAAAGTAGAAACAAACATAGCCGCCGCTAAAGCCAGTGACAGCAACTTTTTTGCTCTTCTCATACGTTCCTCTCCTTTTTTGAATCATATTGCAGCATTTTCGCAATAGGAACGAAACTTTGCTGCCCAAATTTGGCGGTTTTGGTAAGTACTATTATACTCTACCGCTACGAAATTGGCAAGCATACAGGCGGTTACACTTGTGTAATTTCGATTAACAATATCTGGATGTCTCTTCACATTTTGCCACGCCGGGTTACCTCCGCATATAGACAAATTTTTTGTTTCAAATTACTGCGTACATTCTAATTGTCTCTTTCACTTCGGATCAAAACCAGTGTCATACAAATGATCGTAGATACCGCAAAAAAGCCCCGCACAAAATTGTGCGGGGCCTGTTCTTATGGAATTTAGATAAGCTCAATGATCGCCATCTCGGCTGCATCGCCGCGGCGTGGTCCGAGCTTTGTAATGCGCGTATACCCGCCATTGCGGTCAGCATACTTCGGCGCAATTTCTGTGAAAAGCTTATTTGTAACAGCTTCCTTTGTGACAAATCCCATCACAAGGCGCTTGCTGTGCAGATCGTTCGTCTTTGCGATCGTAATCATCTTTTCTGCCAGGGAGCGGACCTCCTTAGCACGTGTGACTGTGGTTTCGATCTTGCCGTTCTCAAGAAGGAATGTGACCATCGCACGCAGCATTGCGGTTCTGTGGCTGGTCGCTCTTCCGAGCTTTCTGGTTCCGGGCATCGAATATCACTCCTTTACCTTTGGTTCGCAAGGTCTTATTCGTCGTCCTTGCGCAGATTAAAGCCGAGGGAGGCCAGCTTCCAAACGACCTCCTCCAAGGACTTGCGTCCCAAGTTGCGGACCTTCATCATATCTTCTTCCGATTTGTTGATAAGGTCCTCCACTGTATTGATTCCAGCGCGCTTGAGGCAATTGAAAGAGCGGACGGAGAGGTCCAGCTCTTCAATCGTCATTTCCAGCACCTTCTCCTTACCCTTGTCGTCCTTCTCGACCATGATCTCTGTGCTGCTACCCTTATCGGACAAATTGACAAAGAGATTCAAATGCTCGGTCAGAACTTTTGCGGCCAGAGAAACTGCTTCTTGTGCTCCGATAATCCCATTGGTCCACACTTCCAAGGTGAGCTTATCGAAATCAATGCGCTGTCCCACACGAGTGGGTTCTACGTTGTAATTCACTTTATAAACAGGAGTGTAGATAGAATCAACCGGGAGTTCGCCGATCACGCCCGCAGGCATGTTCTGCTTATTCCGCTCTGCGGGGACATATCCGCGGCCTTTGTCCAGGGTCAGTTCCATATACAGCTTTGCGCCTTCCCCCAGTGTTGCAATATGCATATCCGGGTTCAGGATCTCAACCTCGCTGTCGCACTTGATAGAGTCGGCCGTAACCTCACACGGGCCCTCTGCACAGATCTCCACTGTTTTGGGGCCGTCGCAATGGAGTTTCGCGGTCAAACCTTTGATGTTCAAAACAATCTCGGTGACATCCTCCTTGACGCCCGGGACAGTCGAAAACTCATGCAGAACACCGTCGATCTTCATCGATGTAACTGCAACACCCGGCAGGGAGGAAAGCAGTACCCGCCGCAGGCTGTTGCCCAGCGTCAGTACCAAAGCCGCGTTCCAGCGGTTCCACTACAAATTTACCGTAGGTTCCGTCATTGCTTAGGATTTCTGTTTCAATTTTTGGCTTCTCAATCTCGATCATTAGCGACCCTCCTTGACATAAAGCGGATGATTCTGCCTGCCATCCTGGTTTTTATGTGGTTAGGCAACTGCATTACTTGGAGTACAACTCAACGATCAAAGTCTCATTGATATCGAAATCAATGTCGCTTCTCTCAGACAATGCAACAACCTTGCCCTGCAGAGTCTCTCTGTTCAGCTCCAGCCACTTCGGGATCATCGTAGCTGCATTCTTCTCCAGAATCTGCTTCACATGCTCAGAACCACGGCTCTTTTCCCGAATAGAAATGACTTCACCCGGGCTAACCTGATAGGACGGAATATCCACACGCTTGCCATTTACCGTGATATGTCCATGGTTGACCATCTGTCTAGCTTCTCTTCTAGTGTTGGCAAAGCCAAGACGGTAAACAACATTGTCAAGTCTTCTTTCAAGGAGCTGAAGCAGTGTTTCACCTGTAACACCTCTGGTTTTACTTGCTTCCTCATAATAATGACGGAACTGCTTCTCAAGTACACCATAAATGAACTTTGCTTTCTGCTTCTCATTCAGCTGGACAGCATATTCGCTCTGCTTTCTTCTGCCCGGCTTCGGATTGCGTCTTGTCTCTTTATTGACACCCATAACGGTGGGGCTGATTCCCAGTGCCTTGCATCTTTTCAGAATCGGCTGCATATTTTTCGCCATAGCTCGTTTCCTCCTTTTACAAAACTATACACGTCTTCTCTTCGGAGGACGGCATCCATTGTGCGGAATCGGGGTGACATCTTTGATCATGCTGACTTCGAGACCTGCACCCTGCAGTGCGCGGATCGCAGCCTCACGTCCTGCACCCGGACCCTTAACGTAAACCTCAACCGTCTTCATGCCGTGCTCCATCGCTGCTTTTGCTGCGGTTTCTGCTGCGGTTTGTGCGGCAAAGGGGGTGGACTTTCTAGAACCTCTAAAGCCCAACTCACCGGAACTTGCCCAAGAAATCGCGTTACCCTGGGTATCGGTGATGGTCACAATCGTGTTATTAAAGGTGGACTGGATATGAGCAGCTCCACGGTCAATATTTTTGCGTTCACGGCGTCTGCGAACAGTGGTACCTCTCTTAGCGCCCTTCTGTGCTGCCATCTTTTAAATCCCTCCCTACTTATTTCTTCTTGTTGGCCATGGTCTTTCTCGGACCCTTCCGCGTACGTGCGTTGGTCTTAGAACGCTGGCCTCTTACGGGCAGACCCTTGCGGTGACGGAGACCGCGATAGCAACCGATTTCAATCAGTCTCTTGATGTCGAACGCAACGTCGCGGCGAAGGTCGCCTTCCACGCGGCAGTTGTGATCAATGTATTCTCTCAACTTCGATGCGTCGTCTTCCGTCAGATCTCTTACGCGGATGTCGGGGTTCACACCCGTTGCCTTGCAAATATCCGTGGCGGTCTTGCGGCCAATGCCATAAATATAGGTAAGAGCAATTTCGATGCGCTTGTCTCTGGGCAGATCAATACCTGCTATACGCGCCATACTGTTGCACCTCCAAATTAGTCTTTCAAATTAATGGGGACAAGCCCCCAAGCGGAACACGGGTTTTTGGGGCATCATTGCCCCATCCCCGCGGTCCCCGCCGTCTTAGGCGGGCCGTGTCTGAAAGCGCAGCTTTCAACCCTGGCGCTGCTTATGCTTCGGGTTGTCACAGATCACCATGACTTTTCCCTTGCGCTTAATGATTTTGCACTTCTCACAAATCTTTTTGACAGAAGGTCTGACTTTCATTTGTGCGCCCTCCCTTAGTGAAGTCTCATGTTGAAATCCCGCAGTTCTTACAGCTCTGCGAAATCCCTTTATTTCGAACGCCACGTAATGCGGCCCCGGGTCAGATCGTACGGAGAAAGTTCGATCGTCACCTTATCGCCCGGCAAAATACGAATGAAGTTCATCCGGAGCTTACCGGAAATGTGGGCCAACACCTGGTGGTGGTTTTGAAGCTCTACCATAAACATTGCGTTTGGGAGTGCTTCCGTCACAATACCCTCGGTTTCAATTACGTCCTGTTTCGACATACTGTAGCCTCCTCTTGCGGAAAACAGCCCTTCCCTTCAAATGGACGAAGGGCATGGCGAATTTCACGGTTGGTTTGCAATGAACCCTCTTCCAAGATGGTCTTGGTTATCAGAAGGTGTTTTTGCTTCTTTCTCTTTGGATGCTCCAGACTTCGACGTTTGCCGTTACAAATCACGGCCATATCGCCGCTCGCCTCTAGCACCGTAAAGAAGCCGCCTTTGTCCCGCCCGGCGAGGGCACGGACAACGAGTCCTCTCACAAAGTCCATGGTCTCCCCCTTTATTCCGGCAAAGTCATAATCACCGGTCCATCCGGGGTGATGGCGATGGTGTGCTCAAAGTGTGCAGAAAGTTTGCCGTCCGCCGTGACAGTCGTCCAACCATCCTCCAGCGTCTTTACTTCCTTCACACCGGCGTTGATCATTGGTTCAATCGCGATGGTCATGCCTGGTAACAGGCGCACGCCTCTGCCTGGCGTGCCGTAATTGGGAACACTCGGGTCTTCATGCAGCTTCGCACCTACTCCGTGGCCGACAAAATCCCGTACCACCGAGTAGCCGCGCGCCTCGACATACCGCTGGACCGCGCTACCAATATCCCCAACGCGGGCTCCGGCCTGAGCGGCCTTGATACCCTCAAAGAGGCTCTCGCGTGTGACATCCATAAGGCGCTTGGCTTCTTCACTCACATCCCCACAGGGGAAGGTATAAGCGTTGTCGCCGTTAAATCCGTCATAAAAGGCGCCGGTGTCAATGCTGACAATGTCGCCTTCCTTGAGGATAATCTCCTTATGGGGTATGCCGTGGATCACCACGTCGTTTACAGAGACACATGCGCTGCCCGGGAATCCGCCGTAACCAAGGAAGTTGGGCTTTCCGCCCTCTTCCTCGATTACCCGACGGACAATGCGGTCGATCTCCCAGGTAGAAACCCCAGGCTCGACCGCCTCGCCGGCCAGTTTCAGTGCTTTTGCAGAGATCCTGCACGCCTCCCGCATAATCGCGAGCTCGCGGCTGGTTTTAAGCACAATCATGATTACGCCTCTAATGCCGCCAGCGTCAGTTTGGTGGTATCCGCCACTTCTTCCTGACCTTCCACGATACGGAGCTTCCCCTGTTTCTCGTAATAATCCTTGAGGGGTTCGGTCTGTTCGTGGTATACATGCAGGCGTTCTTTCACTGTATCCGGATGGTCATCCTTACGCTGAATGAGGGCGCCTCCGCATTTGCCGCACTTACCTTCCTCCTCCGGCTTATTGTACAGCAGGTGGTAGGTAGCACCGCAAGTCTCACAGACGCGGCGTCCGGACATGCGCTCCACAATCTTGTCATCGGCAACTTCAATATCAATGACCTTGTCGATCACAATGCCCATCTTATCCAGAGCCTCGGCCTGGGGGATGGTGCGCGGGAAACCGTCCAACACAAAGCCGTTCTTGCAATCGTCCTGGGCCAAACGCTCTTTGACGATGCCGATTACAACTTCATCGGGCACAAGCTTGCCTGCGTCCATGAAGGACTTTGCCTTCAAGCCCATCTCCGTGCCGCTCTTCAGCGCTTCGCGGATCATATTCCCCGTAGAAATTGCGGGGATGGATAAATGCTGGCAGATGACCTCTGCCTGGGTTCCTTTACCGGCGCCCGGTGCGCCAAGAAGAATCAGATTCATATCATTTCCTCCTTATCAGTCAAGGAAGCCTTTATAATGGCGCATCATCATCTGAGATTCCATCTGCTTCATGGTATCCAGCGCAACACCAACCAAGATGATGACGGAAGTACCGCCCAAAGACAGGTTGTGCATACCGGTAGCAGCTCCGAATAGAATCGGAAGAAGTGCAATCACAGCGAGGAACAACGCGCCAATCAATGTGATCTTAGAAAGAATCTTTGAAATGAAGTCAGAAGTCGGCTTGCCAGGACGAATGCCCGGAATCGTGCCGTTATTCTGACGAAGATTATTGGCCATCTCAATCGGATTATACTGAATGGTTACATAGAAATAAGCAAACATGATAATCAGAAGGAAATACAGTACGGAATAAAGCCAACCCGTGGAAGAGAAGGCGTCAAAGAAAGATTTCCAGAAGCCTGTTACATTCCCACCCATAAAGAGCTGAATCGTACTCGGAATCGAGAGAATCGAGCTTGCAAAGATGATCGGCAAAACACCGGACATTGCAACCTTGATCGGAATGTGTGTGCTTTGGCCACCGTACATCTTGCGGCCAACAACGCGCTTTGCATACTGAACCGGGATACGGCGTTCCGAATTATTCATAAACGCGATCACCCAGATCACAGCCAGGAAGAGGACAACAAACAGCGGAACCAGGAAGTAATACTTGCCATAGTTTGTCGGGTCCTGATTTGCAGCAGAGAGATACTGGCCCAACAAACGGATCGTCTGCGGCAGTCTTGCCACAATGCCTGCAAACAAGAGAATGGAAATACCATTTCCAATACCCTTCTGGTTGATCTGCTCGCCCATCCACATCATCATCGCCGTGCCAGCAGTAAATGCTAGGATAATGACGATTGCAGCGAACACCTGTTCCCAACCGGAGGTATACAGAGCGATCGGAGCGCCCTGATACGTACTGTTGCGCAAATAAAAGTAATAGGCAGTACCCTGAATCAAGCCCAAAGCAACTGTGACATAACGCGTGATTGTCGCAATTCTCTTGCGACCCTCTTCGCCTTCCTTCGCCATACGCTCCAAAGGAGGAATGGCAACCGTCAACAGCTGCATGATGATGGAACTGTTGATGTATGGAGTGATACCCATTGCAAACATTGTTGCATTTGCAAAAGCACCACCGGACAACATATCCAAATAACTGAGTGCATTGCCAGTTTCGTTGACCGTACCCATCAAGCCCTTCAGAGCATTGACATCCAGGAACGGAACTGGGATCGTGGCGCCAAAACGGAACACCACAATAATCAGCAGGGTGAAAAGAATCTTTTTACGCAGATCCGGAATACCCCAGGCATTCTTAATTGTTTTAAACAACTCAGATCACCTCTGCCTTCCCACCAGCGGCCTCAATCTTCTGCTTTGCAGCTTCGGAATAGGCAGTGACCTTAACGGTTAACTTCTTTGTGAGTGCGCCATTGCCGAGAATTTTCACGCCGTCGCAGGTCTTCTTGACGATTCCTGCGTCCTTGAGCGCCTGCGCGTCAACAACCGCGCCCGTCTCGAATTTCTCCAGCGCGCTTACATTGATCGCCACGATGGTTTTGGCAAAAATATTATTAAATCCTCTTTTCGGAATACGTCTCTGCAGAGGCATCTGGCCACCTTCAAAGCCCGGACGCATGCCGTGTCCTGCTCTGGCCTTCTGGCCTTTATCGGCCTTTGCCCGCGGTCTTGCCCTGTCCGGAGCCGTGGCCTCTGCCGATCCGCTTGGATTCCTTGGTGGAACCCGGCGTCGCAGTTAGATCATGCAAATTCATTTTACTCGCACCTCCTTGCTTGCTTAGCTTACGCTTCGACTACCTCGACGAGGTGGATGATCTTGGCCACCTTACCTTTGGTCTGGTCGTTGTCCGGCTGAACGGACTCGTCACCAATTTTGCGAAGACCAAGCGCCTGGGCGGTTGCAATCTGGTCTTTCTTGCTGCCGATAAGGCTTCTTACCAGCTTCACCTTTACCTGTGCCATCTTGCTACCCCCTCCTTAAAGAATGTCCTGCACCGACTTACCGCGGATCGCGGCAACTTCGTCGGCTGTGCGCAGCTGAGCCATACCGGCCAAGGTTGCGCGGACTACATTGCACGGGTTGTTGGAACGCAGTGCCTTGGTACGGATATCTTTGATACCCACAGCCTCGACAACTGCACGAACCGGGCCGCCAGCGATTACGCCGGTACCAGGTGCTGCAGGCTTCATCAAAACTCTGCCTGCGCCGTACTCGCCGATGATCTCATGCGGGATCGTACCGCCGCGCATTGCGACCTTAATCAGGTTCTTCTTGGCGTCCTCAATGCCCTTGCGGATCGCCTCGGGAACTTCGCCTGCTTTACCAATGCCGAAACCAACGGTACCTTTTCCATCGCCTACCACGACGAGCGCAGCAAACTTGAAGATACGGCCGCCCTTGACGGTCTTACTTACACGGTTGATTGCGACTACATGCTCTTGCATCTCATCCTGAGACTGCTGTCTGGGTGCGTCAAATCTAGCCAAAAGTATCCCTCCTTCTTAGAACTTGAGGCCGCCCTCGCGGGCGCCTTCGGCCAGCTCTTTGACGCGGCCGTGGAAAATATAACCGCCGCGGTCAAATACGACCTGGGAAATGCCCTTTTCAGCGGCGCGTTTAGCGATCAGCTCGCCAACCTTGCGTGCGGCTTCCTTGTTTCCGCCGTTACCATTGAACTCCTTGTCCAGGGAAGAAGCTGCCACGAGGGTAACTCCTTTTACATCGTCGATGATCTGGGCGTAGATGTTTTTGGTAGAGCGAAATACATTCAGGCGCGGGCACTCTGCGGTGCCGGAAATCTTGCCGCGCACTCTCTTGTGGCGGTTCAATCTGGCTTTGTTTGTATCAGCCTTATTCACCATTTGTCATTCACTCCTTACTTCTTGGCGCCCTTACCGGCCTTGCCTTCCTTATGACGGACAAATTCGCCAGTATAGCGGATACCCTTGCCCTTGTACGGCTCTGGCGGACGCTTCTCGCGGACTTCCGCAGCAAACTGGCCGACCTTCTGTTTGTCCGAGCCGAGGATCACGATCTTGTTCGCGGACGGGCACTCGATTGTGATGCCGTCGATTTCGGGAACAATCACCTGATGGGAATAGCCCAGGTTCATTACGAGGTTCTTGCCCTGCTTCTGCACACGGTAGCCGACGCCGTTGACGTCCAGCTCTTTCTTAAAGCCCTCCGTTACGCCGATCACCATGTTGTGGATGAGCGTACGGGTCAGGCCGTGCAGAGAGCGGTTCTCTTTTTCGTCATTCGGACGGGTCACGAGGATTTCGCTACCCTCGACAGCCACCGTCATATTCGGGTGGAACTGCTGGGTGAGGGTTGCCTTCGGGCCCTTGACCGTGATAACGTTGCCGTCAACTTTCACATTGACGCCAGCGGGAATATTTATGGGTTTTCTTCCAATTCGAGACATTTCTGCACCCCCTTATTTACCAAATAAATGCGAGGACCTCTCCGCCAACATTTTCCTTGCGCGCCTGACGGTCCGTCATGACGCCCTTGGACGTGGAGATGATGGCGACGCCCAGGCCCTTCATGACCTTCGGCAGTTCCTCAGCGCTGGAATAAATGCGAAGGCCCGGCTTGGATACCCGGCGCAGCCCCTTGATAACCGGGGTCTTGCCCTCGCCATACTTCAAGTTCACTTTGATGATGCCCTGTTTGCCGTCCTCAACGACCGTAAAATTCTTCACATAGCCCTCATCCACCAGAATCTGCACAATGGCCTTCTTCATGTTGGAAGCAGGGATGTCGACGGAATCATGCTTTGCGGAAACCGCATTGCGAATACGGGTAAGCAAATCAGCAATTGTATCTGTAATTTGCATACCGTTACCTCCTTTGCTAAGCTTTACCAGCTGGCCTTTTTCACGCCCGGAATCTCACCCTTATAGGCGAGTTCGCGGAAGCAGATACGGCAAATTCCGAACTTGCGAAGATAGGCATGCGGCCTGCCACAGATTTTGCATCTGTTATACGCACGGGAAGAATACTTCGCCGGTCTACGCTGTTTGATTTTCATAGAAGTCTTGGCCACAATAATCCCTCCTTATTTCGCAAACGGGGCGCCCATGAGGGACAAAAGCTCTCTGGATTCCTCGTCGGTGTTTGCGGTAGTCACGAAACAGATGTCCATTCCGCGGACCTTATCGATCTTATCATAGTCGATCTCCGGGAAGATCAACTGTTCTTTGATGCCCAAATTGTAATTGCCGCGGCCATCAAAAGAGTTCGGGTTGATACCTCTAAAGTCTCTGACGCGCGGAAGCGCTACATTGAAGAGACGGTCGATGAACTCATACATACGGTCTCCTCTGAGCGTTACCTTCACGCCAATGTTCATGCCCTCACGGAGCTTGAAGTTTGCAACCGACTTCTTCGCTTTGCAGATCATCGGCTTCTGGCCGGTGATGGCAGCGAGGTCCACCATAATGGCGTCGATCACTTTTGCGTTATCCTTCGCCTCGCCAGCGCCAACATTGATGACGACCTTGTCGAGCTTCGGAATCTGCATCACGCTTTTGTAGGAAAACTTCTTCATCAGCGCCGGAGCGACATCTTTTTTATAGTAATCCTTAAGTCTGGCCATGTTTTATCCTCCCTTACAGCGACTCGCCGCATTTTGCACAAATGCGTTCCTTGGTGCCGTCTTCATAAACTTTATGTGCGACACGCGTCGGTTTGCCGCAGCGCGGGCAGACAATCTGGACCTTGCAGGCATAGATAGCGCTCTCAGCCTGGACAATGCCGGCCTGGTCGCCCATCTTGCGAGCCTTGACATGCTTGCTGACCATGTTGCGGCCCTCAACGATGACTTTGCCTTCCTTCGGGCTCACGGCCATGACCTTGCCCTTCTTGCCGCGGTCCCTGCCGCTGATAACGATGACGGTGTCACCCGTTTTTACATGAACTTTGTTATTCATCAGTGAGCACCTCCCATTACAGCACTTCGGGGGCAAGGCTCAGGATCTTCATATAATCCTTATCGCGCAGCTCTCTTGCCACAGGCCCAAAGATACGCGTCCCCCTCGGATTCTTATCTTCTTTGATGATGACAGCCGCATTCTCGTCAAAGCGAATGTACGTGCCATCGTCGCGGCGTACGCCGGAAGCGGTGCGGACTACAACCGCCTTCACAACGTCGCCCTTCTTCACCTGGCCGCCGGGGGTTGCTTTTTTCACAGAAGCAACTACCACGTCGCCAATATTTGCATACCTTCTGCCGGTACCGCCGAGAACGCGGATGCACATAAGCTCCTTCGCGCCGGTGTTGTCGGCCACTTTCAGGTAGGTCTGCTGTTGTATCACAGTGCGTTCCTCCTTTGCTTAAGCCAAACGAACTTATTTGGCCTTCTCAATAATCTCGACGAGACGCCATCTCTTCTCTTTGCTGAGCGGACGGGTCTCCATCACACGCACGCGGTCACCGATGGAGCATTCGTTGTTCTCATCATGTGCCTTCAGCTTAACGGTACGTTTGATAACTTTCTTATACAGCGGATGCTTCACGCTGTCCTCAATGGCAACGACGACGGTCTTATCCATCTTGTTGCTGACAACTCTGCCAACCTCTGTTTTTCTCAAATTACGATCGCTCACAGTTAATCCTCCCTTCCGTTACGCCTTCGCGCTGTCCTTGATCTCGTTCTCGCGCAGAACCGTCTTCACGCGCGCGATGTCCTTCTTTACAGCGGAGATGCGCATCGGGTTATCGAGCTGATTAATAGCAAGCTGGAAGCGCAGGTTGAAAAGCTCGGCCTTGAGGTCTTTCAGCTTACTTTCCAGTTCTGCAGTTGTTAAATCTCTGACTTCTGAGGCCTTCATTACTGCTCACCACCCGTTCCTTCCTTTTTGACAAACTTGCACTTAATCGGCAGCTTGTTGGATGCAAGACGCAATGCTTCTCTAGCGGTCTCTTCGGAGACACCGCCGATTTCGAACATCACTCTGCCTGGCTTAACAACGGCTACCCAGTATTCCGGGGAACCTTTACCGGAACCCATTCGGGTCTCAGCCGGCTTCTCAGTAATCGGCTTATCCGGGAAAATTTTGATCCAAACTTTACCGAATCTCTTGCAGTAACGTGTCATGGCAACACGAGCTGCTTCGATCTGGTTCGAGGTGATCCATGCCGGCTCCATGGCCTGGAGGCCGAAATCGCCGTAGGTCACTGTATTGCCGCGATATGCCTTGCCGGTCAGACGGCCACGATGCACTCTGCGGTATTTTACACGCTTACGGCAACAGCATTATTTACTGCCTCCTTCCCTGCGGGGCTTGCGGTTATCGTTGAGAACCTCGCCCTTATAGAGCCACACCTTAATGCCGATGCGGCCATAGGTGGTGGCGGCTTCTGCAAAGCCATAATCGATGTCCGCGCGGATGGTCTGCAGCGGAATCGTTCCGTCGTGATACTGTTCCGTTCTGGCGATTTCAGCACCGCCCAAACGGCCGGAAACCTGGGTCTTGATACCCTTTGCACCGAGCTTCATTGCACGGCCGATGCACTGCTTCATCGCGCGGCGGAAAGAAATTCTCTTTTCCAGCTGCTGTGCAATGTTCTCTGCGATCAGCTGCGCGTTGAGGTCCGGGGACTTCACTTCAACAATATTGATGGCAACCGGCTTGCCGAGCATCTTTTCGCACTGGAGGCGGAGCTTCTCGATCTCTGCGCCACCCTTGCCGATGACCATGCCGGGTTTTGCACAGTGGATATGAACGCGCACCTTGGAGGCATCACGCTCGATTTCAATCTTCGGGAACGCCGGCAGCCGCCAGCTGCTTCTTCAAAGTTCTGCGCAGGTTGTAATCTTCAACGAGCGTATCGCCGAAAACATTGTCCTTCGCGAACCAGCGGGAATCGCAATCTTTAATTACGCCCACACGGAACCCATGTGGATTTACTTTCTGGCCCATAGTTTACCTCCTCATCTGCTTATTCTTTTTCCTTGAGCACGAGGGTGACGTGCGAAGTTCTCTTCTCGATTCTATACGCGCGGCCCTGCGCTCTGGGACGGATGCGCTTGAGGATCGGGCCGGACATACGAAGCACTCTGCTACGTACAGTCTGGATACATCCATGTTGTGGTTATTCTCAGCGTTCGCCATGGCCGACTTCAACAGCTTTTCAAGATATTCACAAGCGGCCTTGGGGGTATTCTTGAGGATAGCCATTGCAACGTCCACCGGCTTGTTGCGAATCAGGTCCAGTACGATGGACACTTTACGGGGAGAAATACGGGCGTATTTCAGATAAGCCCTTGCTTCTGCTTCCATTGTCTATACTCCTTTCGGCCCTTATTTACCAGTTGTTTTGGAACCGGCATGGCCCTTAAAGGTTCTGGTCGGGGCAAACTCGCCGAGTTTGTGGCCAACCATGTCCTCTGTGACATATACCGGAACATGCTTGCGGCCGTCGTGGACCGCGATGGTGTGGCCTACGAAATCCGGGAAGATAACGGAAGCTCTGCTCCAGGTCTTCACGATTTTCTTTTCGCCGGCCGCATTCATTTCCTGAATCCTTTTCAGCAGCACAGGCTGTACAAAAGGACCCTTTTTAATGCTTCTGCTCATAAATTACAAGCTCCTTTCCGTACGCCTTATTTGCCGTTTCTGCGTTTCACAATGAACTTATCGGAACGGTTGTGGTGGGCGCGCGTCTTATAGCCGAGCGCCGGCTTGCCCCACGGGGTCATCGGGCCCGGATGTCCAATCGGCGATTTGCCTTCGCCGCCGCCGTGCGGGTGGTCGTTCGGGTTCATAACAGAACCGCGGACAGTCGGTCTCCAACCCATGTGACGCTTGCGGCCTGCTTTACCGATCTTCACATTTTCATGGTCGATGTTGCTGACCTGGCCAACCGTAGCCATGCAGGTTGCAGAAACGTTGCGGAGCTCGCCGGACGGCAGTCTCAAAAGAGCCATGCCGTTCTCCTTTGCCATCAGCTGTGCCATGTTGCCAGCTGCACGCGCCAGCTGTGCGCCCTTGCCGGGATACAGCTCGACGTTGTGGACAAAGGTACCGGTCGGGATATTTGCCAGCGGAAGCGCGTTGCCCGGCTTGATGTCCGCAGACGCACCGGAAACGACCACGTCGCCGACCTTCAGGCCGTGCGGCGCAATGATATACCGCTTCTCGCCATCCTCATACTGAACAAGCGCGATAAACGCGGAGCGGTTCGGATCGTACTCCAATGTGAGCACGGTTGCCGGCATATCCGCCTTCTGGCGCTTGAAGTCGATGATACGATACTTCTTGCGATTGCCGCCGCCGCGATGACGGACGGTAATTCTGCCATAGCTGTTGCGGCCGGAACGATTCTTTTTGGAAGCCAAAAGGCTCTTTTCCGGTGCAACCTTGGAAAGGCCCGTGTAGTCTGTTACGGACATATTCCTTCTGGCATTGGTTGTCGGTTTATAATTAGTAATAGGCATTTCGGTTTCACACTCCTCATGATGGCTTTGCGGGACGTTGCCAACGCCCCATACCTTGCCGAAAGCACTGGGTACGCTCTATAAGCGCATCCGGCTTTCTTACATCATACCTTCAAAGAATTCAATGGACTTGCTGTCCTCGGTCAGGGTAACGACAGCCTTCTTCCAAGAAGGAGTGTAGCCCTCGGTTCTGCCCTGGCGGCGGAGATGTCCGCGCACATGCAGGGTGTTGACCTTACTGACCTTTACGCCAAAGAGCTCTTCAACCGCTCTTTTGATGTCGACCTTTGTCGCACTCTTTGCGACTTCAAAGGTGTACTTTTTCATGCCGATACCGGCCATGCTTCTTTCCGTGATAATGGGGCGGATCACGATGTCCTGTGCTGCCATTATGCATACACCTCCTCAATCTGAGAGACGGCGTCCTTTACAACGACAAACTTGTCGGCGTTGAGGATGTCGTAGACGTTCAAGGTGTTCACCATTGCGGTCTTCACGCCCGGGATGTTTGCTGCGGAAGCAACCACCTTGCTGTTGAGCTCGGGCAGAACGATCAGCGTCTTCTTTTCGGAGCCGATTGCCTTAAGCATGTTAGCAATGGTCTTGGTCTTGTATTCGTCCAATGTGATCTGATCCAGCACGATCATATTGCTGCTAGCAACTTTGCTGGAAAGTGCGGACTTCATTGCAAGACGGCGTACCTTTTTATTTAAAGTATAACGATAGCTGCGCGGCTTTGGCGCAAACGCGATGCCGCCGTGCGTCCACTGGGGCGCGCGGGTGGAACCCTGTCTGGCATGGCCGGTGCCCTTCTGTCTCCACGGCTTTTTGCCACCGCCGGAAACTTCAGCGCGGGTCAGCGCGGACTGTGTGCCCTGACGCTGGTTGGCGAGGTAATTCTTTACCACGTCGTGCATCACGCTCACATTGGGCTCAATTCCAAATACGGACTCGGACAGGTCGATCTTTTCGATCTCCTTGCCAGCCATATCGAGTACTGCTACTGTAGGCATACCAAATCCTCCTTCCCTTACGCCTTCACGCTGTCACGGATCACGACGGTGCCGCCGTTTGGACCCGGAACTGCGCCTTTGACGGCGATGAGGTTGTTTTCGACGTCCACCTTAACGACCGTCAAGTTCTGGACGGTGACCTTCTCCGCGCCGAGGTGGCCGGGCAGATGCTTGCCCTTGAACACTCTGGACGGATCGGAACATGCGCCGTTGGAACCAGCATGGCGGGCAACCGGGCCGGAACCGTGGGTTTCCTTGAGCCGGTGCAAATTCCAGCGCTTAATGCCGCCAGCATAGCCCTTACCTTTGCTGGTGCCGCACACATCCACCTTGTCGCCAGCCGCAAAGACGTCGACTTTGACGAGGTCGCCCACATTGTAGGCATCCGTGTTTTCCAGACGGAACTCGCGCAGAACCTTCTTCGGAGCGACATCGCCCTTTGCGAAATGGCCCTGCATCGGCTTGTTGACCTTGTGGGCCTTCATGTCGCCATAGCCCATCTGGACTGCTGCGTAGCCGTCGTTTTCAACGGTTTTCTTCTGCGAAATCACGCAGGGCCCCGCCTCGATGACGGTTACCGGGACTACTTTCCCGTGTTCGTCGAAGATCTGTGTCATACCGATCTTCTTGCCGATAATACCTTTTTGCATTATTTTACCTCCTGTACAGGTTATTGGTTGGCTCTCGCCAACTTGACCTCGACCGCTGGTAGGTTAAAATCAGAGTTTAATCTCGATTTCAACGCCTGCGGGGAGTTCCAGACCCATCAAAGCCTCAACGGTCTTATTGGAAGGTCTGAGAATGTCGATCAATCTCTTGTGGGTGCGCATTTCAAACTGCTCACGGCTGTCCTTATACTTGTGAACAGCGCGCAGAATCGTGATGATCTGCTTCTCGGTCGGCAGCGGCACCGGCCCGGAAACTCTTGCGCCCGTGCGTTTCGCCGTCTGCACAATCTTTTCTGCGGACTGGTCAACCAGCTGATGGTCGTACCCCTTGATTCTGATCCTGATCTTTTCCTTGACTGCCACTTGAATCGCCTCCTTATTGTAGTTGGCGGGCGGCGTTTTAAATCCTAACACGGCGCCGGGTGTTTCTTCAACCGGCATTGAAAACCGGATCATCTTTTGCAAGATGTATCCGGGTGTAGGCAAAAACGTCTGAGCGCAGAAGGGCGCATTGCAACCCAATCCCTTCGCATGCTCAAAATATCTGTCGCCCGGTTTAAAATCGGACATACTCCACGGAAAAACCGGCATCTTTCAGCCGCAACCTCCCGCTTCAACGCATATCTGTCGCAGTCATGCTAGATTATAATACCATATAGGTCACCAAATAGCAAGTCCTATCTTCTCTTTTTTGCAAGAATTTTCTTGCAATATTTTGGCTATTTCGCCTAATTCTTCCTATAACACCCAAAGGGGACTTCTCCTCCCAGAAGAAGCTGAAAATTCAGAGAGAACCCCCTTTAACGCCTTTTTCTGCGGAACTGGCGAACGCGGAACTGTGCTATTTTAGAAAGCACCCTACAGCCATGTACCCAGACCGTTCTCCAAAGGGATGAACGGGAATGCCCTGCCACAAACACAGCCGTCGGGCCATCCATACCGCCGATGACTGTGACCAAATGGCCTTCCTTACTTCGAATGTGGGGAAGTTCGTGCAGTTTCTGGCAAACCACGCCCACGGTCCCCACAATCCCAAAGAGCGTCGCCAGAACAAGCCAACCTTTTTTCATCGCATGATCCCCTTACGTCTTACCTTCATTGAGCAGCAGTGATGAAAGCCTCGCTTGAAGGGTTTTACCCCCCTCTAAGAATTCCATATCCCTTTTCGCTCGCTTCTTCGGGCAACATCCTGCAATCGGCTCGATTGAATGATCTTAACGAAGATGGGGCAGCGGAAAGCGATTCCGCAGCCCCATCCATCCCATATCAGGTACATGTAAGGAACCTATCCAAGCATGTTCCTACATTGTTCCTTATTCGATCTCTTCCTGACCAACAGATTCTTCCAACGTCTCTTTTCTTTCTGCTTCTTCTGCCAAATGCTTGCGATTCGGCATGGCAATCCGTTTTTCCTGGATCTCCTCCAAAAACTGCTCTTTGTTCTCCGGTGAAATCTCCAGCCAGTATTCTTTACTTTTTATGCGGTAACGGATGTAAATCCGGTCTTTGCTCAAAGCAACCCTGGAAGATCCATGGCGCGCCTCGCCCTTTTCCTCCGTTACCTCCATCATCTGGCGGTAGAGGATGGTCACTTTATCAAACAGACCGTTTTTAATAAGTAAGCCAGTGTCCCCCACAATATAATAGGTACTTTTGTACTCCGGCAAAAAAATCAAGAGAAGCGCCACAAACATCCAAGTCCCTAAAAAGCCGACCAGGATATTATGGAAGATAAAATAAACCGCCAAAAACACAATCCCTAAAAGGAACACAGCCAACGCCTTCATATAAAAGGAACGATCCATTTTGGATTTGTATTTTGTCCCTGTTACCACTTTAGAAGCTTTGCGCATATCCGTCAACTTCCTTCCCCACACAGTCGAAGCGGTTTCTTGCTAAACCGGCATCAATATGCTTTGCCCCAGTAGACCATGGTCTTTGCAGGTTTGCCGCAGCACACACAGGTATCCGATAGATGTTCCTGCTCAAACGGCATACAACGCGAGGAGACGCCAGCCACTTCCTTGAGCTTCTCCTCACACGCCAGGTCGCCGCACCACATTGCTTTGATGAAGCCCGGCTTGTTCTCTGCGATCTCTTTGAGCTCATCCAACGTGGCCGCTGTGTAGGTCATGGACTCGCGGCGCGCCAGTGCCGTCTCGTACATCGTCTTACGAACCATCTCCAACTGTTCTGCAATCGCCGTTTCCAGTTGCTCCAGCGGCACAAAGACCTTTTCCCGGTCCGTACGGCGCACCAAAACACACTGATTCTTTTCGATGTCCTTGGGTCCAATCTCCAGACGAAGCGGGACCCCCTTCATTTCATACTGTGCAAATTTCCAGCCCGGGGACTGTTCAGAGTCGTCCATCCGCACGCGGAAAGTTTTCTTCAAACGAGCAAGCAGCTCTCCAGCCTTATCCAGGACGCCCTCTTTGTGCTGGGCAATCGGGATAATCATCACCTGAATCGGCGCCACAGCGGGTGGAAGCACCAAACCATTGTTGTCGCCATGAGTCATAATGATTCCTCCGATGATGCGGGTGCTCATCCCCCAGGAGGTCTGGTGCGGGTATTGGATCGAATTATCGCGCCCAGTAAAGGTTACATCGAACGCGCGTGCAAATCCATCGCCAAAGTAGTGGCTTGTGCCGCTTTGCAGAGCCTTGCCGTCGTGCATCATCGCCTCGATGGTATAAGTCGCCTCTGCGCCGCAAATTTCTCCTTATCTGTCTTCTTGCCCTTGATGACCGGGATAGCCAGATCCTGCTCGCAGAAGTCCGCGTACACCTTGAGCATCTGCTCTGTTTCCGCTTTTGCCTCCTCTGCCGTCTCATGCATGGTGTGGCCCTCTTGCCAATGGAACTCCACACTGCGCAGGAACGGGCGGGTTGTCTTTTCCCAACGCACCACGCTGCACCACTGGTTATACAGCTTCGGCAGGTCGCGCCAAGAATGAATGACACGCGCATAGTGATCGCAGAACAACGTCTCTGAGGTCGGACGCACGCACAGGCGCTCTTCCAACTGCTCATTGCCGCCCATTGTCACCCAAGCCACTTCCGGCGCAAACCCCTCTACATGGTCCTTTTCCTTTTGAAGCAAGCTTTCCGGAATGAACATCGGCATGGAGACATTCTCGTGCCCCAGCTCTTTAAACCGCGCGTCAAGATTGTCGCGGATATTCTCCCAAAGCGCAAAGCCATACGGCTCGATCACCATGCAGCCGCGCACACTGGTATAGTCCATCAGTTCAGCCTTTTTCACGATGTCGGTGTACCATTTGGCAAAATCCTCCTCCATAGGAGTGATTGCCTCCACCATCTTCTTTTGATCCGCCATTGTTTACTCCCCTTTATCCTTTGTGGTCGATTGTTCTATAAGTTTGCCGTCGTCTGCGGCATTGTGGGTGCGCGGAGCGTCCGCCCTGTTACCGCGTCTACGCCCAACGAAATTGACCAGTACCAACACCAACCCGATCAGAGCCATAAAAGCGAGAATACCTAAAAAGCACTGTCCCGCCAGAGCCAGCGCGTCCATTTGACCCATATCCATCACCTCAAGTAAGTCCGGTACTTTCTTTTATATCAGGAATTCTATCGTAACTTTCATTATATAAGAAGGCCCCTTGCTTTTCAAGTAAAAAATCCGCCGTGCATGCACGGCGGATTTCCAGTCAGGAGCGGGTTACGGGTTAACGTGGTCTTCGATGTACTTGACGAGCTCCCCAACCGTCTTAATGTTGTCAATTTCTTCATCGGGAACTTCGATTTCAAACTCGTCTTCAATAGACATCAGCAAATCGACAACGTCCAAGGAATCAGCGCCCAGATCGTCAGCGATGCTCGTATCGACGGTGATCGAATCCTCCTCCACATCGAACTGCTCGCTCAGAATCGCTTTTACCTTTTCCAGAACCATGTCTTTTCCTCCTTCTGATTTGTGTGAATGAGCATACAAAAAGCGCCGCTGTACGCCATCTTCCAAATATGGACAAAGCAGCGCCAGATGTGATACAATTGCCCCGGGCCGCCTAAAAATACTGGCTGCCCGTGTTGCTTAACAACATATTATTAGCAATCCTTCGCTTTGTCAATATGATTCTTAAAGTTTTTTAAGGATTTTCAAATTCCCCGAAAAGCCGGGGATTCTAAGGAGTTTGCCATGGACGAGAAAACATATTGTGAAAAAACCAGCTTTCCCATTCACAACTTCGCTGTGATTGGCCATCCGATCGCACACACCATGTCCCCCTTTATCCACAGCTGCCTGTTCTCCTTGGCCGGATATGGCGCAGCATCCTATCGCGTGATGGATATTGCCCCGGAGGATTTGGAATCCTTTCTCCCCCGCCTACGGGAACTTTCCGGCTTTAACATCACCATTCCCCATAAACAGGCAATCATTCCTTATTTGGATGATTTGGACAAAAAAGCTGCCTTTTTTCACTCGGTAAACACAGTCAAAAATGAAAACGGCCGGTTGATTGGATTCACCACCGACGGAGCGGGTTTTACAAAGGCGTTGGAGAGTGCCGGCGTTTCTCTGTCTGGGCGCATCGCCATTCTGGGAGCGGGGGGCGTTTCGCGCGTAATGGCTTTCGAGGCCTTGGAAACTGCGCAGGCGCCGGACATCACCATCGCTGTACGCGAACACAGTTTGCCCGCAGCACAGGCTTTGTGCAAAGAATTGACGGCCGTCTTGCAAAAACAGGGACGCGGGGGACGGCTTTCTGTGTCCCTCTTGGATGCAATCTCCGGCGATTTCGATCTGTTGGTCAATGGCACGCCGGTCGGGATGTATCCGCATGTGGACGCTTCTCCAGTTTCCGCAGAGGTCCTGGCCCGCTGTGCGGCGGTCTTTGATGCGGTATACAATCCGGACGAGACCCTTTTGCTTCGCTTGGCAAAACAGAACGGTGCAAAAGCGATCGGCGGTATGCGCATGTTGGTAGGTCAAGCGGCAGCCGCACAGGAGATCTGGTATAATGCCTCCTTCCGTGATGCGGACATCGATGCGCTATGCCGCGATGCCGTCAAAGAAATGGAGCGGATTTTTCAATGAAACAGAAGCCGAAGAATATCATCCTATGCGGGTTTATGGGCAGTGGAAAGACCACAGTAGGGCGCCGTTTGGCACAGAAAACGCACATGGAATTTCTCGATATGGACCACTACATTGAGGAGCGCGAGGGCCGAACCATCGCCGACATCTTCGCCCAGGATGGGGAGGAAACCTTCCGGCGCATGGAAACGGAGGCAGCCAGAGAACTGGCGAGCCGTCGGGGGCTGATAATCGCTTCTGGTGGAGGGACATTGCTCCGCCTGCAAAATGTAAAAATATTTCGTAAAAGCGGTGTCACGGTGTTACTGGACACCCCCATTGGGCTGATTCAGGAACGGTTGAAAAACGACACCGTGCGCCCCTTACTGCAAAAGCCGAACCGGAAGAAAGTGATCTCTGACTTATACCGCAAGCGCCTCCCTGCATATTGTGCGGCAGCCGACATCATCGTCGATGGTTCCGGTGGCGCAGAGCGCGTTGCCGGGCGCGTTTGGGAACAGGTCAAGCGGCTCGGTTAAGCTGTTTTCCATAGCGATAAGGACGCCTTGCTTTGAAGAACCAACCGCCGAAATGCCGTGGCCACACGAAAAAATGCGCCAAGCGCCACAAAAAACATTCCTGGATCGCCCCACCTGCAAGTCCGCAAATAGACAGTCAATCGGAAATTGAGAAAAATTTGCAGGCTCCGAAAAAGGTGAAAAGAGCATGACAAAAAGACCGCCGCGCAAGCGCCAGTCAAATTGGGAGAGCATGGAAGCGGTTAATCCGGACTTTCCAGGGAGGTTTGTGACCTGGCCCCGAAGCTGCCAAACGTTCAATCTCCGGTAAGATGCTGTGGGCATTGGAAAATTTGAGTAAATTGGTTTGTCTGCTTCGTAGGTTCCCATGGCAAAAGGCGATACAAGCATAAAGCACCTGAAACTGGACGGCTCAATTGGTACATCGACCGGAATGAGCTATAAGAGTTCGCCCTCCTTTGGGCTACATATCCAGCCCGAGGAAAACATCAGCCGTATAAAAAAACAGAGCTATTTCAGTTTCCTCAAACGTTCAGAAAGTGTTGTATTCGCTTTCTTTTTTGCGCGAAAAAAGTTCGACTTCTGCAACAATTCAAAAAATTCCTGCAAATTGGAAAGAATTCTTTCTTGACAAACCTCTTCTGTCGTATTATGATACTTACAAGAATTTTCCGTACAAGGAGTTCCATCATGCTTGAGATTGCAAAAACCACACGATTTACAGGCTTTGGTTATCCCCGCTTCTTTTGGGCGTGGGATTTTTACGCATGCAATCTTTGCGGTGCCAACCCCTGTAGTGGAAATAGCCATTTCTCTTGCATTGTAAAATAACCTGGCTGTTTTTATCATAGGCGGAGCTGCATCGCGCAGCTCCGCCTATTTTATTTTCCCACAATCTAACATTCAAATTTTGGAGGGTATCAACATGATTATTGTATTGAAACCAAACTGTACAGACGAGCAAGTCAAACATTTCGCGGATAATCTCACCAAAGAATACAATGTCAAAGTCAATACTTGGGTCGGCACACAGAGTACCGTGCTCGGCTTGCTCGGTGACACCACATCCATCGATATCGACTACATTTCTGCACAAGATTTTGTCGAAAGCGTAAAGCGCGTGCAGGAACCGTACAAGAAGGCCAACCGGAAATTTCATCCTGACAACACGGTCATCACCCTCCCCACCGGGCAAAAGATCGGCGACGGCAGCCTTGCGCTGATTGCTGGTCCATGTTCTGTTGAGACAGAGGCCCAGATCTGCGAGGTTGCCGAGCGTGTAAAAGCCGCAGGGGCGGCCTTCCTGCGCGGAGGCGCCTTCAAGCCCAGAACCTCCCCTTACTCCTTTCAAGGCTTACAGGCAGAGGGCCTCGAGCTTCTGAAAAAAGCCAAAGCACAAACCGGTCTGCCGATCGTAACCGAGATTATGAGCATTGGGCACATCCCGCTCTTCGAGGAGGAGGGCGTGGACATCATTCAAGTGGGTGCACGAAACATGCAGAATTTCGAGCTGCTCAAAGCATTGGGCAAGATCAACAAGCCCATCCTGCTCAAGCGGGGCCTGTCCAACACCATTGAAGAGCTCCTGATGAGCGCTGAATACATCATGGCAGGCGGAAACGATCAGGTCATCCTCTGCGAGCGCGGCATCCGTACCTATGAAACCTATACCCGCAACACCCTGGACATCTCCGCAATTCCGATTCTCAAAAAGTTGTCCCATCTCCCTGTGGTGGTAACGCCAAAGTGGCGCACGAAAAACGCGAAAGCGTTTCACGATAAATGCGAAAACTCACACGAGTATGGAAGTCGTTCTGGTCAAACACCGCTTGAACTGAACCAAGTAGGTACGAGAT